>QEVT01000015.1 GCA_003576755.1 bacterium
CCGCCGCCCGGGCGGCGGAGCCGGCGCCGTCCGCCACGGCCGCCACGAGCGTGCCGTCCGGCAGCACCCGGAACGCGTGGGCGTCCTGGCACGGGAGCCCGGAACGGACGTGCCCGGTGCCGGCCACCGAGGCGCCGACCACCCGCCAGGCCGATGCCGGGCCGCCGTCCGCGGCCGGCGCGACCGTGCCCTGCATCGCCCGGGTCAGCCGGCCGTGCCCCAGCCGACGGGGGGCAGCGGCGTCTGGTCCCCCGGGCGCGACTGCGACACCGCGGCCAGGCTCTGCGACAGCCACTGGAAGAGGTCGCCGAAGGCCAGGCCCTTGAGCTTGAGCGGGGCGCGCTCGGCGCTGAACCGCGCGAGCTTCTGGAGATCCGCCCCCTCGACGCCGACGGCGTAGAACGACACGCCGCGACGCCCCTCCTCGGCCTGGACGTCGGCCGCCGCCGACTCCCAGTCGCGGTCCGTGGGATGGCCGTCGGTGATGAGGAACATCCACGGCCGGAAGTAGTCGATGCCGTTGGCGCGGTAGAGCGCCTTGCGGCCCCGGACCAGCGCCAGCCCTTGGCGGACGGCGTCGCCGAGCGGCGTCTCGCCGCTGGCGTGCAGCTCGGGCGGGTGGAAGGCGTCGAGCGTGACGAAGGCCGTGTCGGCGTCGGCGGCGATCTCGCCGCCGCCCGGCGTGCGCACGTCGAGCGCGCGGGCATGGCCGCCGAAGGCGATCACCGCCAGCTCGACCCGCAGGGCGGCGAGCGGGTCGGCCTTGAGCGCCGCGTCGAGCACGCGCAGCCCTTGGTTGAGCTCGGCGATGCGGCGGCCCTGCATCGAGCCCGACGTGTCGAGGAGCAGCACCACGGCGCAACGCGGCTCGGGGTTCTCGGCGAACTCGACCGCGTCGAGCGCGCCGTACTCGGGGGTTTCTTCCATGGGGGATCCTCCTGGCGTCGCGGGCCGGCCCGGCCCGCATGTTAGCATACGCGGCCGCGCGCGGAAGGCGCGGCCGTTGGGCTACAATATCGCCGATGTGCACCGAGATCGACCTGCACGGCTGCTCCGTCGTCGAGGGGCTCGCGCGCTTCACGCGCGCCTACAACGACGCGGTCGCGGCGAGCGACGCCGAGATCCGCGTCGTCCACGGCCACGGCGCCTCGGGCGGCACGAGCAAGATCCGCCTGCGGCTGCGCGAGCTGCTCTCCGAGCACCCGGACTGCCTCGACTTCCGGCCCGGCGAGGCGTGCGTCGACCCCAACCCCGGCCTGACCGTGGTCTTCCCGCGCCGGCGACTGCCCGAGCCGGTCGACCGGCTCGGGAACGCGATCGTCGCGTTCTGCGCCGCCCCGAAGACGCGCGACAAGATCGTCGTCGCGTTTCGGGACCACGGCGAGCCGGCCATCCTCGCGGCGCTCAGGACCGAGCAGCGCCGCGGGCGACTGACCGTCCGCCAGAAGGGTGCCCACCGTGTCTTCGCGGCGACGGCAGGAGAATCGCCCGCCGGGCGCGCCTGACGCGCGCCGCGGGCCGAGTCGCGATGTCATCGCGAACCATTGTAGCACGGGCGTTCTAGATCCCGAACCCATCCCATCCATTCACCTCATGCCATCGGAGCTGCCCCACATGAACATCGACCTTCTGCGGCGCCTGTGCGAGACGCCGGGCGTGCCCAGCCGCGAGGAGCGCGTGCGCGACCTGATCCACCACGAGGTCGCCGACCTCTTCGACGCGGTCACGGTCGACCCGATGGGTTCGCTGATCTGCCGGCGCGACCCGCGGCCGGCCGGCGGGCGCCAGCCCGCCGACCCGCCCACGCGGGTGATGCTGCTGTGCCACATGGACGAGATCGGGTTTCTGGTCTCGCACGTCGACGAAAAGGGCTGGCTGTGGGTCAACCCCGTCGGCGGCTTCGACGCCCGCAACCTGTTCTCGCGCCGCGTGCTGGTCTGCACCGACAACGGCGACCTGAAGGGCGTGATGAACCCGGGCGGGCGCCCGGTCCACATCAGCTCGCCGGAGGATCGCAAGAAGGTGCCGGAGGTCAAGGAGTTCTTCGTCGACCTCGGCCTGCCGGCCGACGACGTCAAGGCCAAGGTGCAGGTCGGCGACTTCGTCGTGATGGACGAGCCGCTGATCGAGATCGGCGACAAGCTGGTCAGCAAGGCGATGGACAATCGTGTCGCGTGCTGGCTGGGCATCGAGTCCGTTCGCCAGCTCGTGGCGTCCGGCAACGGCCACGCGTGTGAGATCCAGGTGTCGTTCACGGTCCAGGAAGAGGTCGGCCTGCGCGGCGCCCGCACGTCGGCCTACGCGGTCAAGCCCGACATCGGCCTCGGGCTGGACGTGACGCTGGCGTGCGACACCCCCGGCGTGCCGGAGGCCGAGCGCGTGACGGTGCAGGGCAAGGGCTTCGGGCTGCACCTCAAGGACTCGTCGTTCATCGCCGACGTCGGCCTGGTCCGCGAGATCGAGGCCCTGGCGAAGGCGCGCGGGATCCCCTACCAGCGCACGATCCTGGCGGCCGGCGGCCAGGACGGCGCGGCGGCGCAGCAGGCGGCGGCCGGCGCGCGTGCGGTGGGCATCGTCGTCGGCACGCGCTACATCCACACCGTCACCGAGATGGTCCACAAGACCGACCTTGCGGCGGCACGCGACATCCTGGCCGCGTACCTCGAGACGGTGGCGTAGGGCGGGAGGTGAGGGCCGGGGCGCCGTCGGCGGGCGCCGGATCGCCCGACCCGCGTGGGCCGACGGAGGCCGGCGTCAGGCCTCCTTGGCCGCGCCTCCCCGCTCGGCGTCCGGCGCCGCCCCGCCCTCGTCGGTGAAGCGGTCCACGTCTGCTGCCTGCACCGGGTCGCCGTCGTCGTCGCGCCCGGCCGCGGCCTCGGCCGCGGCTTCCCCGGCGACCCCGCCCGTGTCCGAGGCGACGGCGCGATCGCCGATGTCCGCCGCCGGTGTCGGCGCCTCGTCCACCGTCGGGAGCATCGCCCATCCGGGCGCGTCGTCCGCCCACGCCGCCTCCGGCGGCTCGGGCGCCGCTGCCGGTGCGCCGAGATCGCTCGGCACCCACGTGTCGGCATCCGGCGAGGCTTCGGCTTCCACCGCGAATGCGTCGTCCGACGATTGCGAGGCGATCGGCAGCGCGGACCACGGCGGCTCGGCGGGCGGCTCGGCGGGCGGCTCGGGCGTCTCGGGTGGTTGCGTGTACGACCATGCCAGGTCGATGTCGCGCATCCGGGCGATCTCCTCGGCATCCGGCGGGCGGGCGGGCGGCATGTCCGACACCGCGGCCACGTCGACGCCGGGCGGCGCCGGGATCGCCGCATCGCCGCTGGCCATGCCGGCTCCGGCCGCCATCGGGAGCGCCGTCGGCGCGTCGGCCGGAGCCGCGGCGCCGGTCCGATCCGCCGCGGGGCCGACCGCACCGGCGTCCTCGCGGGCTCGCGCGTCCCAGTACAACGCCGACCAGACGCTGACGACCCACAGCGCGATGCCGAGCATGCCCGCCAGCACGGCGGCGTTGACGCCCATGGCCAGCGCGACGGCAGCCGAGTAGCCGACGTCCGGCCCGCGGCCCAGCGCCGCCGCCAGGCGCAGGCCGGCGTCGGCGATCATCCCGTTGGCCACGTCCGGGGTGAGGCCGAGCGTCCGGATCAGGGCGATCGCCCCCGCGAAGAGCAGCGCGATCGCCACCACCACCACCGCCGCCGTCGCCGCCAGCTGCAGCGTCCGCCCCCGCGTCAGCGCCCAGCTGCGCTCGACGGCGCCGATCGGGCCGCGGTCCTCGTGGATCACGGCGAACGGCGTGAACGACAGGCGGAGGTGGACGTGGACGAGCCCGGCCAGGATGATCGGGAACGCCACGGCGAACGGCACGGCCAGGAGCTGCAGGCGCGGGTCGGCGTCGCGCGCGCCCAGCGCGTAGAAGAAGCCTGCCGCCAGCAGCGCGAAGTAGCCCGGCAGCCAGACCAGCAACCGGATCACCTGTGTGACGACGGCGCCGCCGACCAGCGGCAGCGCCCGCTGCAGGCCGGCGCCGTAGGCCGCCGTCGCGCCTTGCGGGCGCCCGGTGACCGCCGCGCCGACGGCCGCGATGACCGCGCCGGCACCACCCGCCACCCACACCACGAAGAACGGGATCGCCAGGATCCCCAGCACCACCGTGAGCGCACCGGCCAGCCACCGCACGTCGGGGCCGGCCGCCGCGGCCGCCGGGATGACGGCGCCCGCCGCGACCGCCGGCACCACCACCGCCGCCACGCCGAGCAGCGCGCCGAGCGCCCCGATGATCACGACGAGCGCCAGCGTCAACCCGTGCCCGAAGAGCACGCCGAGGCCGGCGCGCGCGCTGCCAAACGGCCCGCGGGGAGATCGGGCCACCGTCGGCGGATCTAGGATCATGGGAGCCTCGCCATCGTGGGGTCGGGATGCACCGGGCCGGGACGTCGGGGCGGCCCGCCGGCTATCCTAGCGCAGCGGTCAGGGGGCGTCAATCGCCGTCCACGGCAGGAACGCACGCCGGCCGATCGGCCATGGCGTCGCCGTCGGCGGCGGGGCCGGCGTGGCGGTGGGCGCCGCCGTGGGCCGCGGTGTCGACGGCGCCGGCCGCGGCACGACGTCGACCTCGGCCGGCGGCACGGCCAGCGAGCCGAAGTTGAACCACCCGTCGAGGTAGTCCAGCCGTGCGTCGGCCGGCCAGGCCGCCGGCCCCGGGTCGCGCGCCGTCACCGCGTAGCGGACCCGGGTGCCCGCCACACCGACGTCGGCGAGCGCCCACGTCAATCGTCCTTCCGACAGGTGTGCCGGTGGTTCGACGCTGCCGGCGAGCGGCACGGCGCCCGGCGGCAGCGACAGGGCGACGCGCGCCGACCGCAGCAGCACGGCCGGCCGCTCGCCGGAGCGGCGGTGCGGTGCGCACGCGCCCCCGATGGTCAGGGTCACGGTGACCGCGGCGCCGACGAGGGCGTGCTCGGGCGCGGCCGCCGCGCGGACCGTCGGCAGGCATCCCAGGCTCCCGGGCGGCGGCAGCGCGGCGCCGGCCGGCGCCCCGCCCGGTTCGAAGCGGTACAGCGCCGCGGCGGCCTGGTCGAGCACGAACACGTTGCCGCCCCCGTCGACCGCCACGTCGCTCGGCGGGTCCGGGCTGCCGGCCGCCGGCGGCGGCAGGGGCCACACGTCGACGGCGCGGCCGGCGCGGTCCAGCCGCCACACCCACCGGCGGGCGGTCGGGACGACGAGGTGCCCGCCCCGGTCGACGTCGATGCGCCACGGGAACTCGGGCAGCGCGACCGACCCGTCCGGCCTGCCGTCGGGGGCGAAGCGGAAGGCGCGGCGGGCAGCGACGTGCAGGGCGTAAAGCGTGCCGTCGGGCGCCACCGCGACATCGCCGTAGCCGGGCAGGCCGGCATCGACGACCGGCAGGTCGACGGTCGGCGCCGCCCGCCCGTCGGCCTCGACCCCGACGATGCGCGGGCCGGCGGCGTCGAGCACGAACGTCCGCCCCGAGCGCGCGTCATGGGCCATGCCGATCGGCCGCGGTGCGTCGGCCGCGTCGACCGCCGCCTCGCGCCCGACGCTCCACACCGTGGCCGGCTCGGCCTTGAGCGTCTCGGGGGCGATCGGACCGCCCAGCGCATAGCGTTCGAGCCGCGTCCGCACCATGCCCGGCGCGGGGGCGTCGAGGTCGTCCGGCGCCTGGTCGCTCGACCCGTACCGAATCCGCCCGACGACGAGGTCGTGCCCCGCCGCGGCGACGGCGTCCTGGAGGCCGGCGAGCCGCCATTGGCCGAGCGCCGCGTCGAGGCGCGGCGAGAAGCGCTGGACCCGCCGGAGCTCGTCGACGACGTACAGGTCACCGTCGGCGCCGACTTGCAGCCGTGTGGGCTGGTTGAGCCAGCCGAGCACGGTCTCGGGGATCCCCCAGCGCCGGACCTCGACCTGCCGCGCGCCCTGGAACTTCCGCATCACCACCCCGGCCGGCAGGTCGCGCGAGGCGGGCACGATCAGGTAGAGCGTGTCGCGGTCGCCGGCGGCGATGGCGCGCACGCCGCGCCCGACGGAGGTCGATGCCAGGTCGCGCGGCCCGTCGGTGTAGGTGACGCGGCTCTCCTCGAGGACGAACATCCGCCCGTCGCCGCCGAACGTGACGTCGCGGGTGACCGGCGCGCCGCCGGGGAACTTCACGGTCTCCTTGAGGGCCCCGTCGGCGCCGTAGACCCGCACGCCCAGGTTCATCGCCACGAAGATGTCGCCGCGACGGTCGACGGCCAGGCCGCTGGCCACGCCGGGCTCGCGCAGGACGAACGCCCCGATGGCGAAGTTGACGATCTCACCGCCGCCGGGCTGGAAGACGTGGATCCGCCCGCTGCGGCCCGCGTACAGGTAGAGCAGCCGGTCGGGGCCGAGCGCCAGGGCTTCGGGCGACTCGAACGGGCCGCGGTTCTCGATGAAGGTGCCGTCGAGCGCGTGCACCGACAGCCGGTCGTTGCCGGTGTCGGCGATGTAGACCCGGTCGTGGGCCACGTCGGCCGCGATGCCGGACGGACGGTACAGGTGGCCGGGATCGTTGCCCGGTCGCCCGTACTCGGCGAGCGGCACGCCGTCGGCGGTGAAGCGCTGGACGCGGTGCAGCTTGGCGTCGGCGACGAACACCGAGCCGTCGCTCGCCACGTGCAGGCCGGTGGGGTTCTCGATCACCCCGAGCGGCGCGCTGACGGTGGACTGGTACACGGCGGCCAGGTGGTAGCGGCCGATGTCGGTGGGCGACGGGGCCGACTGGGCATATGTCGGCGGGGGGGCGGCGGACGGCCGTCCCGGCGGTGGAGGGATGGCGACGGCCGTCGCCAGCACTGCCGCCGAAGCCAGCAGCAGCGGACGTGCCCGTCGCCCGTGCCCGAGGTGTCGTGGTCGCATGCTTCGCCCCGCGCTCCGGCGCTGCCGCGGGCCGCGGCGGCGATCCGGCGTGTGGGATTGTACCATCGATCCGCTCTGTGCGCGCTGGCGTGCGCGCGGCGGCGCCCCGCCAGGCTATAATGCCGCGCGCCGCGCCGGTTGCCGGGGTTTGCCGGCGGCGGACGCCGAGCACACCGTGACCGCCAACAGGGGATCGCCACTCATGACCGCCACCGATACCAGGCCCGCCGACTTCATCCGCGCCATCGTGGCCGAGGACCAGGCGACCGGCAAGTGGGGCGGCCAGGTCGTCACCCGCTTCCCCCCCGAGCCCAACGGCTTCCTGCACATCGGGCACGCCAAGTCGATCTGCCTCAACTTCGGCATCGCCGCCGAGCTCGGCGGCCGGTGCCACCTGCGGTTCGACGACACCAACCCCAGCAAGGAGGAGCACGCCTACGTCGAGGCCATTCGCCGCGACGTCGCGTGGCTCGGCTTCGACTGGGGCGCGCACGAGTACTTCGCGTCCGATTACTTCGAGCAGCTCTACGCCTGGGCCGTGACGTTGATCCAGGCCGGCAAGGCCTACGTGTGCGACCTCGCTCCCGACGAGATTCGCGCCCATCGCGGCACGCTCACCGAGCCCGGCCGCGACAGCCCGTACCGCGCGCGCGGCGTCGACGAGAACCTCGACCTGTTCGCCCGGATGCGGGCCGGCGCGTTCGCCGACGGCACGCGCGTCCTGCGTGCCCGCATCGACATGGCGTCTCCCAACCTCAACCTGCGCGATCCCGTGCTGTACCGCATCCTGCGTGCCACCCATCACCGCACCGGCGACGCGTGGTGCGTCTACCCCTTGTACGACTATGCCCATCCCCTGTCGGACTCGATCGAAGGCATCACCCACTCGATCTGCACGCTGGAGTTCGAGGACCACCGCCCGCTCTACGACTGGCTGCTCGATGCGCTCGGCATCCACCACCCACAGCAGATCGAGTTCGCCCGGCTCAACCTCTCGCACACCGTCATGAGCAAGCGCAAGCTTCTCAAGCTGGTCGCCGAGGGGCACGTTCGGGGCTGGGACGACCCGCGCATGCCGACCCTTGCCGGCATGCGGCGGCGCGGCTACACGCCGGCCGCCATCCGCGACTTCTGCGACGCCATCGGCGTGGCCAAGCGCGACAACACCATCGAGATGGCCCGCCTCGAGCACGCCGTGCGCACCGACCTCAACGCCGTCGCGCCGCGCGCCCTGGCCGTCCTGCGCCCGCTGCGGGTCGTCATCGAGAACTACCCGGCGGGCCAGGTCGAGTGGCTCGACGGCGCCAACAACCCCGAGGACCCCGCCGCCGGCACTCGGCGGATACCGTTCGGGCGCGAGCTGTACATCGAGCGCGACGACTTCATGCTCGACCCGCCGCCGAAGTACTTCCGGCTGGCGCCCGGCCGCGAGGTCCGCTTGCGGTTCGGCTACTTCGTCACGTGCGTCGGGGTCGAAACCGACCCGGCCACCGGCGAGGTGACCACCGTGCGCTGCACGTTCGACCCCGCCACGCGCGGCGGCAGCGCGCCCGACGGCCGAAAGGTCAAGGGCACCCTGCACTGGGTGTCGGCCGCGCACGCCGTCCCGGCCGAGGTCCGCCTGTACGGCCACCTGTTCGCCGTGGCCGATCCCGAGGCCGACGCCGGCGACTTCCTCGACCTTCTCGACCCGCACGGCCTCGAGATCCTCGCCGACTGCCGCGTCGAACCGTCGCTGGCGGCCGCGCGGCCCGGCGACCGCTTCCAGTTCGAGCGGCTGGGCTACTTCTGTGTCGACGCCGACAGCGCCGCCGACCGACTCGTCTTCGACCAGACCGTGGGACTGCGCGACAGCTGGGCCAAGACCCAGGCCGGGTCGGGCGGTGTGTGACCGCCGGCGGCGCGACGGCGTGAGACGGCCGGCCGGAGCCGGCGATCGGAGGTGGGCATGACACGCGCGATTGGCCGGTCCGGCCGGCGGTGGGCGACGCTGTGCGGTGCCGCCGTTGCCGCCACCGCCCTCTTGGCCGGATTCTCCCGGTGCGTGAGCGCCGAGACCCCGCGATCGATGGGCGGCGATCGGCCCACGGCCCCGGATCACCCGGCATCCACGGTCACGCTGGCGGTCATCGGCGACTACGGCACGGCGGACGCGAACGCGCTCGCGGTGGCGACGCTGATCGGGGGGTGGAACCCCGACTTCATCCTCGCGGTGGGCGACGACTACTACGGCGCGGCAGGCGAGCCGGACCCGGCGAAGCGGTACGACCGGAGCACCGGGCAGTACTATTGCGCGTTCTTGAAGGACGTCACCACCACCGGCAGCTTCTGCCCGAGCGGCCTGGCCGCCGTCAACCGCTTCTTTCCCGCGCTCGGCAACCACGACTACAGCGACGCCGGCGTGGGTGCGTACCTCGGCTACTTCAGCCTGCCCGGGGCCGGCATCCCGGGCAGCGGGTCTTCCGGCAGCGAGCGCTACTACGACTTCCTCCGCGGGCCGGCGCACTTCTTCGTCGTCGACAGCGACGAGGCGCTGCGCAACGCCACCGACAGGGCCGCACAGCAGGCATGGCTGCAGGCCCAGCTCGCGGCGTCGTCCGCCAAGTGGAAGGTCGTGTACTTCCACCACCCGCCGTACTCGTCGAGCAGCTTCCACGGCAGCACCCCCGGGATGCAGTGGCCCTTCGCGGCCTGGGGCGCGGACCTCGTGCTCGCCGGCCACGACCACACCTACGAGCGCATCCAGCTCGGCGACGGCGTGACGTACCTCGTCGCCGGGTTGGGGGGCGCGCCGCCCTACGGCTTCGGCGCGCCCGTTGCCGGCAGCCAGGCCCGCTACAACAGCCTCCGCGGCGCGTTGCGGCTCACGGTGACCGATGCGGCCGTCGACGGCCGGTTCGTCTCGGTCGACGGCGTCGAACAGGATGCCTTCCACCTCGACGACACGCCGATGGCCGTGGTGCTCGACCGCCTTGCCGGCCGGCGGCTCGGGGCAGCGGTCGAGGTGAGCTGGTCGACGGCGGCGGAGATGGATCACGCCGGCTTCCGGGTGATCCGGCAGCCCGCCTCCTCCGGCCCCGAGGCGGTCTTGACCCCCGTCTTGATCGCCGCGCGCGGCACGGCCGTCGCCGGCGCCCGCTATCGGTTCGTCGACCGCGACGCACCGGCCGCGGCGGTTCGATACTGGATCGACGCGATCGACACCCAGGGCCAGACGGAGCGCCACGGCCCCGTGGCCGTGCGGGCGGCGCCGGCGGGGCGCGCGGCGGGCGAGTGAGCCTCGGCATGCCCGCCGACGGCATGCCTCCGCGCCATCCCGCGGCCCGCGCGCGTCAAGGCCTCTCAGGCACGTCGATCTCGAAGGCGTCACCGCCGTCGGCGCGCGGGAGCCGCGCCCCGGTCGCCAGATCGTACCATCCCACCGCCAGCCGATAGCGGCCTGGCGGCCGCTCCGGCGGGACCGCCAGCGTCACCGGCAGGTCGATCGGCAGGCCAGGTGGCCAGAGGCTCGTCGGGAAGGCGCCGCCGAACGGCTGGCCGTCCCATTGGGCGACCAGAGACGCCCGGCCGCCGGAGTCGACGTGGACGAGGTGCACGAAGAGCGTGCGGTCGTCCGCGAGCGGCCGGCGTGCCGCCCAGCGCAGCACCACGTGCATGTCGCCGCCCTGCTCCGCCGGCGCCCCGCCGGTGATGGCGTAGCCCCGGAGCGCGAGCGCGTCCCCGAAGCCCACATCGGTCGCGTTCGCGATCGGCCGGACGGCGGTCGGGGCCACATAAGCCCCCTCGAGCACGCGCGTGTCGGCCGGCCGGCCATCGCCGTCGAGGACGGCGAGCGGCTCGCGCGTCGTGCCGTCGTAGAGCTGGACCTGCAGCCAGTGACCGCCGGCGGGCGCATCGGCCGGGACGTCCAGCGGGAACCAGTCCCGCACGAGATCGCCCTGCCGCCAGGTGTTGGTCGGGCGGGCCCCGTGCAGGAGCTCGCGATCGACGTTGACGAGGCGCCCGTGGTCGGCGCCGAGAAGCTGGACGGAGAGCTTGTAGCGCCCCTGCGGCGCCTGGCGGGCCTCCCACGTCAACCCGATCCATGCGCGCCGGCCCGGCGTGAGCACGCGATCGGCGCGGAGCCCGACGAGGCGGATGCCGTCGGCGAACGCCCGCGGGGCGTCCAGCCCGGGCGAGCCCGTGCGCACCGTCACGCTGCCGATCGGCAGCGGCGACGTGCGCCAGATCAACCCGTGCAGGCCCCGCCGAGGCAGCCGCGTGCCGCCCGCCGACACCGTCAGCGTGATCGGCAGCCGGCCCGCCCGGACGCCGGGCGGGACGACGAAGCGGTGCCGGGTCGCGGTCACGGCCCCGGTCGGCCAACCCTCCGTGCCCGGCAGGCCGACCTCGACGCGACCGGCCGTGCCGGCGCCGACCGCGGCGGTCATGGCCGCCGCCGTGTCGCGGTCGGCGGTCCCGGCGTGGGCCAGCCGCTGCCAGTACAAGACGACCTCGACCGGATCGCCCGGCCGGACCGCTGCGGGCGCGTCGCAGCCCAAGAGCCGCACCCGCCCATCCCAATCCGCCACGACCGGGCGGCCGACCCGTGCCGCCAGACCGCTGCCGGCCGGCCCGACCGTCACCGTGCCGATCCGGGTCGCGCGCGTCCGCACGGCATCGTCGGCCTCCCCCGGCGCCGCCACCGCCGCCACGAGGTCGTAGCGGCCCGGCGGCGCCGTCACGTCCACCGTCAGGCGGCGGCGGTCCGACACGACCTCCCCGGGGCCCCAGCGCGCGAACGGGAAGAGGCCATCCACCGGTTCGCCCGCGTCGAGCGCCACGGGCACGCCGCCCGCGGCGGTCAGGGCCAGCCACACGCGATCGCCGGCGCGCGGGGCCGGCGTTCCGCCGCCGGCCCCCGGCGCGTGGCGCTGCCACACCAGCGTGACGTCGACGTCGGCGCCGGCCACGAGACCGCGTCCGGGATCCAGCGCGAAGCCCACCAGCGTGACGGCCGGGCCGCCGGGCAGCGGGTGCCCGACCGGGTGCGGCACCGTGCCGGGGGCCTGCCAGGGCGATTGCCCGAGCTCGACGAGCGGCCCCCAGCTGCGCAAGTGGTAGGCGCCCTCCGCAGGCGGCCGAACGCCCAGGAGGAACACCGGCGCCGCGCGCGTGGCCGCGGCCGCGAGCGTCTCGCGGCCGGACGGCGTGTCGAGGTAGGCCACGGCGACATCGGGCCGCACGCCTTCGATCAGCTGGGGGTACAGCAGGGCCGAGCCAAGCTGCGGGTCGACCACGATCGCCGATCCGGACCACCCGGCGCTGCGGTCCAGCTCCTGACCGTGCGACCAGAGCTGGGCGACCGGCACCGCCAGCGCGGCCGTCCACGCGAGCGCGACGCCGGCCGCGTGTGCCGTGGCGGCGAGACGCGACGTCGCCCGTTCCGCCGCGCCGGCCACGGCCGCGAGGCCGGCCGCGATCCACACGCCGAGGATCGCTTGCGCCGGGAGCAGGACGACCCAGCCATCCCACGCGTGGTAGCCGGCTCGGAACGCGGCATACGCCAGCCACGTCGCCGCCCACGCGGCGGCCCAGCCCGCGCTGCGTCGGCCCAGCCACGCCACGCCCACCGCCGCCAGGACGATCCCGATCGGACCATACTGTGTGACGACGTCGATCGCCACCATCCACAGCCGCGACGCGTCGCGCCACGGCCACGCCGGGTCGAAGAGCCCGCCGTAGTCACTCGCGGTGACATAACGCAACACTTCGCCGACCGTCGCTGGCCGGCCGTACACGGCCGGCCAGCGCACGAAGAAGTACAAGAGCGGCGTGAGCCCGAGCCCGAACGCCGCCGCCAGGCGGGCGACGCGGCGCGGCTGGCGCACGAGGCCGGGATCGCGCCACAGCACGGTGCCGGCGGCGAGCGGGGCCGTGAAGACGATCGTCACGTGGTGGCAGGCGCCCAGGCCGGCCGCGAAGGCCGCGAGGGCGAGCCGTCCGTCGCACCGCCGGACGCAGGGCGCGGGCGCGGCCCACCACGTCAGGCCCGCGAAGACCGCGGTCACGATGAGGACGTTGAGGGCGTAGACCTCGGTGATGACCGCTTGCGACCAGAACGCCGGCGAGAACGCGAACGCCAGCGCGCCGGCAAGGGCCGCCGGCGCCCGGCCCGTGAGCCGAGCCGCCACGAGGTAGAGCACGGCCACGGCGGCGCCCGCCGCCACGGCCGACAAGAGGTTCATCCGAACCGCGATGTCGCCGATCGGGATCGCGGTGAAGCCCCTTCCCAGCAGGGTGTACAGCGGATAGCCGGGGGGATGGGCGAACCGCAGCAGATGCGCCACCACCTGGAGCTCCAGGCTGTCGGCCACGTCGGTGGTCGGCGACAGCGTCCGCGCGTAGACGGCGAAGGCGAGGGCGCCCGTGCCGGAGGCCAGCGCGGCGTGGGCGCGCCAGCCGGCCCGCGCGTCGAGCGCCAGGGCGACAGCGCCCAACACGCCGATCCCCGCGATCGCGGCGCCGATCCACGGGATGACCTGCGGCTGGGCGACGTAGGAGGCGGTCAGCACAAGCGGCACGACGGGCCATGCCAGGCCGGCGCGCTGCGCGGGGGCCGTCCCCCGCGCGTCCGGCGTGGCCGAGGCGGCCAGCGTCCCCGGCGGTGCGCCCGTCACCCGCATCGGGCCCGCGCGCGGGAGCCGCACGGGTGGGCTGCCTGGCGCCGCAAGGTGTCAGAGATCGTGCCGGTCCTCCCGGGCAGCATCCGTTGGCATCGCGGGCGGATGTTACCACGGGCCGGCCGGCACCTCCAACGCTCAGCTCCCGCGCGCCTGCCCTTCGGCCTCCGGCGTATGGCCGTTGCGATGCGGTGCTGCACGCCCGCGCGACTCCTCGATGGCGTGCAGGTTGTCGATCAGGCCCTGCACGGCTTCCATCGAGGTCGGGCTCAGCCCACGGATCTTCTCGCTGACCAGCCGGGCCGACGGGTCCTGCAGCAGGGCCGCGGCCGCGGCGAGCTCGGCCGCACGGCCCTGCCCCGAATCGCCCTTTTCGAAAAAGTACTCGGGCGGCACCCGGAAGAACTCGCTCATCGATTCGATGACATCGAGGCTCGGGTTGCGGTTTCGGCCGTGCCGCAGCTTCCAGACGTACGAGCGCGAGACCCGGCCCTCCGTGCCGCGCTCGACGTCGTCGTAGGTGAACTCGCGACCGTCCGCCCGGCGGACGGTGCGGAACAGGTGATCGATCTTTTCGGATACGGTGTCGCGTGCGCGTGTCATCTTGTCTGCTCCTCCATCTCCCACATCGTCGAATGCCGGGCAACCGCCCCGGCGGTCGGCGAATCCCAGAAGCCTGCCGCCCGCAGCTGCAGCGCGCTGGCACCACCGCCGGCAATGAGCATAGCTGACTTCACGGGCATGACCCTGTATCCATCGGTAAATGTCTGGTAACGATGATCATCGGCGCAACGGTGCTTGCCCCGAGATGCCGCATGTGCTCGCCCGCGGCGCCGGGCCGAACACGTTGGTCGGATTGCCCTTCGGTCGGTAGAATCACGGTTCATGCCGGCCGAGATGGCGGCGCACGCCGCGGAACGTCCGACCGGTCCGAGAGAAGGCAACATGTCGCGCACCAGACTCCTGTTGGATCTCCAAAAGCTCGACCTGACTCGGGATGCCGCCCTCGCCCGCCTGAGCCGGGTCGCCGCGGCGCTCGCCGCCAGCCCCGCCATCGCCGAGGCCGAGGCGGCGATCCGCTCGGCGGAGGCGGCGCTCGCGGAGGCGGACCGCATCCTGCGCGCACGCACCGCGGAGCGCGAAGACCTCCAGGCGCATGTGCACGCCGAGGAGCAGAAGCTGTACGGTGGCGCGTTCAAGAACCCTCGGGAGGTGCAGAACCTCCAGCGGGAGACCGATTCGCTCAAGCGGCGCCTGGCCACGGTGGAAGATGCCGTGCTCGAGGCGATGCTGGCCCGCGACGAGGCGGATGCCGTGCTGACGCAGGCACGCCAGACGCTGGCGGATGCCGCGCGTGACGGCGCCGCCCGGCACGCCGAGCTCGTCGACGAGCGCGGCAAGCTGTCTGCCGTGGTCCGCAAGGTCGATGCCCGGCGCGCCGTCTTGCTCGGCGCGATCCAGCCGTCCGACCACGCGGTCTACGAGCGGTTGCGGCGTGCCAAGGCCGGGCGTGCGGTCGCCGAGCTCGACGGGCGCGCATGCGGCACATGCGGCATGGAGATCCCGGTGGAGGAGGCGCATCGGGCTGCCGAAGGCACCGCGCTCGTGTACTGCTCGGGTTGCGGGCGTGTGCTCCACGGCTGAGCGGGGCGGTGCGGCGTGACGGATGCGCCGGGCACCCGCCTGACGTGCGGATCGATCGTGCTCGACACCGAGCGGCGGCTGTTGACGTGCCGGGATGGACCGCACCATCTCACGCCCAAGGAGAGCCAGCTCCTCGAGGCGTTCCTCCGGCACCAAGGCCAGGTGCTTTCGCGCCAGTTCCTGATGAAGCTCGTCTGGGACACCGACTTCGTCCAGGACACCCGGACCCTCGAGGTGCACGTCCACTGGCTGCGCCAGAAGATCGAGAGCGGCACCGGTGCACCCCACATGATCCACACCGTGCGCGGCGTGGGCTACGTCTTCAGGCCCGACGGTGCCCCGCCCGAGGGCTTGGCCACGCCGTCGGACCGTCAGTAGCCCTGCATCTGGAGGAGGAGCCGCTCGATCAGCTGGAGGATGATGAACGCCGCGATGGGTGTGATGTCGATCATGCCGATGGGGGGAATCACGCGTCGAAGCGGCTCGAGCACGGGATCGGTGATGGTGAAGAGCAGTCGCTTGAGTGCGTTCGTGGGGTACGGGTTGGGGTCGACCCACGACAGCACGACACGTGCCAGGATCGCGAACCATACCAGGCGGAGCACCAGGATGAGCGCGACGACGATGCCTCCCAACGGGTCACTCATGATCTTGTCCTAGTCCTTGGGGTCGCGCGGGTGAGGCGTCGACGCCGAACAGGGCGTGCCCGATGCGGATCTCGGTCGCGCCCTCCTCCACCGCGATCTCGAAGTCGCCCGACATGCCCATCGAGAGCACAGGGCGATTCATCGCCGGCACGCGGCGGCACACGGCCTCGGCCAGGGCGCGCGTCTGGCGGAACACGGCCCGTGCCGCGTCCGGTCCGGCGTCGGGGGCCAGCGTCATCAGGCCGAGGAGGTCGAGGTGCGCCAGCCCCGAGATGGACTCCGCCGCCGCGACGACCTCGACGGCGGGCAGGCCCGTTCGGGCCGCGGCGCCGGTCCAGTCGACCTCGATGAGCACCGGCAGGCGGCGGGCCGCCTCGGCGGCCGCCCGGTCCAGCGCCTCCGCCAGGCGCCGGCTGTCGACGCTGTCGACGCGATCGAAGCGTGCGACGGCGCGTCGGACCTTGTTGCGCTGAAGATGGCCGATCAAGTGCCAGATCGGAACGGCCGACACGTCGGGAAAGACAGCGGCGCGCGCCTCGGCCGCCTGGACTCGGTTCTCGCCGAGGTGCCGGACGCCGGCCGCCACCATCGCGGCCACGCGGCCGTCGCTCACACCCTTGGTGACGGCCACCACCGTCACCTCCCCGGGGTCGCGCGATCCGCGAGCGGCGGCCGCGGCGATGCGCGACCGCACGGCGCCGAGCCGAGCCGCCGTCGTGCTCAAGCGCCCGGCGCCGCGGTGATGTCTAGCCGTAGGCCGGCGTTGACGAACGCGCCCAGCGCCCCGTTGACCATGCGCCGTGCGCCCTCTCCGCTGTAGCGCCGCGCCAATTCGACGGCTTCGTTGATCGCCACCCGCAGCGGCACCTCTCCGAGACCGATCTCCCACAGCGCGATGCGCAGCACGTTGCGGTCGATCGGCGCCATCTGGTCGACCGGCCACTCGGGTGCGATCTGGCGGATCGCCTGGTCGAGCCGCTCGCGATGGCCCACCACGCCCCGAATGACGGCCGCGCCGTAATCCGCCTGTTTTCGCAAGCCTCGCAGCGGGGCCAGCACGTCCGCGACGCGGTTGGCGTCGACGGCGAGCTCGCGGGCCGCGTCGGCGATGTCGATCGCCTCCAGCCCGCTCGCCGCATACCGTCGGACGAGCGACAGCGCCAGTGGGAGGTCGGCCGGGTCGAGCGTGGCGCGGGCAGCGCCCTCGTACAGATCGACGATCCGCCCCGCCACCACCCAGTCCACGGTGTGCGTGCTCTGATCGAGCTCGTACAGCGCCTGAAGCGCCATCTCTCTCGCACGCCGTCGGCCTTTCATCGGCGGTCAGATGATCATCCCGCCGTCGACGCGCAAGACCTGTCCGGTGATGAACGAGGCGTCGTCGGAGGCCAGGAAGGCGACTGCGGCGGCGACGTCGTCGCACGTGCCGAGGCGGCCGAGCGGGGTGAGGCGGCGGACATCGTCGAGAAGGCTGTCCGGGAGGTCGCGTGTCAGGTCGGTGAGCACGTAGCCGGGTGCCACGGCATTGACCGTGATGCCGCGCGGGCCGACTTCCTTGGCCAGGCTCTTGGTGAAGCCGACGATGCCGGCCTTGGCGGCGGCGTAGTTGGTCTGGCCGGCGTTGCCGCCCAGGCCGGCGATCGATGTGATGTTGACGATGCGCCCGGAGCGCTGCCGGACCATCAGCCGGGTCGCGGCGCGCGAGACCACGAACACGCTGCGCAGGTTGGTGGTCAGCACGGTGTCCCAGTCCTCGTCGCGCATCTTCATCAGGAGCGTGTCGCGCGTCACGCCGGCGTTGTTGACCAAGATGTCGAGGCGCCCGAAGCGATCGATCGCCGCCTTGACGAGCTGTTCGGCCGCGGTGCCGTCAGCCGCGTCGCCTCCGACGGCGATCGCGTCGCCGCCGGCGGATCGGATGTCCGCCAGCACGGCCTCGGCCGCAGCGGCGTCGGAACGGTAGTTGACCACGACCTTGGCCCCGTCGGCCGCCAGCCGCGTGGCGATCGCGCGGCCGATGCCGCGCGAGCTTCCGGTGACCAGCGCCACCTTGTCGGTCAGGTTCCGCATGCGGCCTCTCGTCGGTCAGGGGAGGATAGGGTCGGGCCCGGTGATGTCAGGCGGCTTCATCGTCAGCCGGCGGCATGTCGAGGCTGATGACGACCGGGTCGGGGCCGGGCCGCGCGGCGAGGATGCGCTTGACCAGGCCGCACAGGACCTTGCCGGACCCGACCTCGTAGAAGGTGTCGACTCCCGCGGCGGCCATGGCCTCGATGCTCGCCGTCCATCGGACGGATGCGGTCAATTGGTGGGTGAGCTCGTCGCGGATCGCGCTGGCCGTGCTGATCGGCGTGGCGGTGATGTTCGCGACGATGGGGATCTGCGCGTCGGAGATCGGGGCCGACTGCACGACGGCCGCGAACCTGTCGGTGACGGATGCCATGAGCGGCGAATGGGCGGCGATGGTGATCGGCAGCGGCATGATGCGCTTGGCCCCCGCGGCCTTGAGCGCCACCGTGGCCCCGTCGACCCCCTCGAGCGTGCCCGAGATCACGACCTGGCCCGGGGAGTTGAAGTTCGCCACCTGGACACCGTCGATGGCGGCGCATGCCGCGATGACGGTGTCGTCGTCGAGGCCGAGCACGGCCGCCATACGGCCGGGAGCCTGCTCGCCGGCGAGCTTCATCAGCCGCCCGCGCTCACGCACCAGGCGGAGCGCCGCCGGGTAGTCGATGGCACCGGCGGCGACGAGCGCGCTGTACTCGCCCAGGGAATGGCCGGCCACGTATGCCGGCGACGGCAGCGTGTCCCAAGCCGCGCGCAGGATCGCCACACTGGCAGCCAGCAGCGCCGGCTGCTGGTTGAAGGTGTCGGCCAGCACGGCCTCGGGGCCGTCCGCCATCACGCGCGGCAGGTCGAAGTCGAGGACGTCCGCCGCCTCGGCGAGGGCCTTGCGCGCGCAGTCGGACCGCCGGGCCCATGCCGAGGCCATGCCGACATACTGCGACCCCTGGCCGGGGAACAGCCAAGCGGTGCTCACGCCCGAGCCTCCCGGTCAGTCGCGCGGCGCGGACGGGTAAGCGCCACCGACGCGCTCAGTCTTCCTCATCGACCCGCACCACCTGCATGCCCCGATAGGTGCCGCAGGCAGGGCAGACGTGATGCGGCTGGCGGTACTCGTTGCAGTTTGCGCAGCGCACGATCGCGACCGGGCTGAGCTTGTAGTGCGTGCGGCGCTGTCGCTTGCGCCGCGGTCCGACCTTGCTCTTGGGTACGGCACCCATGGCATCTCCTCCTGAGACAGTTGGTTGATTGGGTCAGCGTGGCCGCTTGAGGTCGAGAAGCGCCTGCCAGCGCGGATCGGGCGCCGGCGCGCAGTCGCAGGCCTCGATGTTTCGGTTCCGGCCGCAATGCGGGCACAACCCCGCGCAGTCCGGCCGGCACAGCGGATGCATCGGCGCGGCCAACAAGATGTTCTGCCACAGCACGTCCGACAGGTCGAGCATATGGTGGATGTCGATCTCGGTGGCGGCCTCGTCCTCTTCTTCCGGATCCTTCTCGATGGGCGGGCCGCTCTCGATCGCGACCGTCGGGCGAAAGTGCTCCGTCAGCGCCACGGTCAGCTCGACGTCCGTCGGCTCGAGACACCGGGCGCACGGCATGCGCGCCACCGTCGTCAGGCGACCATCGACCAGGATCCCGCCGGGATCCCGGATCAGGCGCAGGACGCCGCGGACCGGAGCCACGAGCGCCAGGTCCGGCTCACCGAGCTTGAACGGCTCGTCGACCTCGACGGTCCGTGCCGCACCGGTATTCGACTTGAGCAAGCCTGCCACGTTGTAACGCATGCTGGCGCCCCCTTGGACGAGCGCCGCGCCGGCGCGCCATGCTGGCGGTCGAACGCCAACCATATATTTATACTGTCGATCGGAGCCGCGATCAAACTCTGCGCGGTGCTTCCCGGGGGCGGTCGGCATCGCCGCCCCGTGGCTCGGCCTTCTCGTCGGCCGGCGTGCCGACCGGGCTGCCGGCCTCGAGGAGGCGGATCCCGTTGCGCACGGTGCGGTTGAAGCCGTCGAGCTGCGCCGCGATGCGCTGCAGCACCTCGAGCGCGTACGCGTCCGCTTCGCCGCGGATCCGGGCAGCCTCCTGGTAGGCGTTGCCGAGCACGTCGTTGGCACGCTCCTCGGCTTGACGCAGCACCACGTGCTCCGCGGCCAGCTCGCCGGCCTTCTGCCGGGCGGCCTCGATCATGGCCTCGGCTTGCGCCTGGGCCGCGGCGAGAAGCGCCTCGCGCTCAGTCTCGATCTGGCGGGCGTTCTTGATCTCCTGCGGCACGCTGATGCGCATCTGGTCGATGAGCCGCAGGTACTCGTTCTCGTCGATGACGATCCGTGTGGTCATCGGGACGCGGGTCCCGCGGTCGAGCAGCTCTTCCAGCCGTTCGATCAGGTACTCGAGGTCGATGGCGCACGCTCCTTCTGTCTTCGCGGTCAGATCATCGGCGCGCGCACGGCGCGTCCGGCAAGGCTGATCTCATGGACCTTGGCGACCAGCGCGGCAGCCACCGGGGGGGGGACCAGGCCGCGGACGTCGCCGCCCATGAGCGCCACCTCGCGCACGATGGACGCGCTGACGAACGCATGGGCCGGGTCCGAGATGAGCAGCAGCGTCTCGATCTCGGGAGCGAGGTGGCGGTTCATCATGGCCATCTGGCGCTCGAACTCGAAGTCGTCCGCCACGCGAAGCCCGCGCACGATGGCCTGTGCCCCTTCGGTGCGGGCGAACTCGACCGCCAGGCTGTCGAAAGCCCGTACGCTCGCGTTGGCCACGTGCGCGATCGACGCCCGCACGAGCGACACGCGCTCGTCGTCGCTGAAGAGCGGCTGCTTGTTGCTCGACCCGGCATGCGCGTACACGCCGATGACCAGCCGGTCGAACAACCGGGCCGCGCGCTCGGCCACGGCGACGTGGCCGTTGGTGATCGGGTCGAAGGTGGCTGGGAATACCGCGATGCTGCTCATGGGGTCGGCTGCTGGAAGGGGATTATATCAGACGGACGACGAGATGCCGCTCAGATGCGTCCCGCGCCCGCGCTGAACGCTTCGACCTCGGCGCGGAGGGCGGCGAGGTCGGGGCGCGCGAGCTCGGGGTCGTCGGCCATCAGCGTTCCGGCCACGCGCTGGGCGCGGGTCAACGGGTCGCCGGGCACCAGCCGCGCGAAGCGGAAGCGGTCGACGATGCCGGACTGCTGGACACCGAAGTAGTCGCCCGGCCCGCGGGTGGCCAGATCCTTCTCGGCGAGCACGAGCCCGTCGCTGGTCTCGGTCATCAGGCGCAGGCGCGCCGCCGCCGTCTCGGATGGATCGTGGGCCATGAGGAGGCAGACGCTCTCGGCCGTGCCGCGGCCGACGCGGCCCCGGAGCTGATGGAGCTGCGCCAATCCGAAGCGATCGGCGCCGTCGATCAGCATCACCGTGGCGTTCGGCACGTCGACGCCGACCTCGATGACCGTCGTCGACACGAGCACCTGGATCCGGCCGGCATGGAAGTCCGCCATCACGGCTTCCTTCTCCGCGGGCCGCATTCGGCCGTGAAGGAGGCCGAGCCGAAGGTCGGGGAACACCTCGGTCCGGAGGCGCTCGTACTCCGCGATCGCGGAAGGGGACGCCAGCCGCTCGGACTCCTCGACCAACGGGCACACGACGTAGGCCTGCTCGGACTGCCCCACCCGGTGACGGATGTACTGGTAGCCGCGCTCCCGCTCTTGCGGGCCGAGCCAATAGGTCTTGACCGACTGGCGGCCGGGCGGCATCTCGTCGATCACCGACTGGTCGAGGTCGGCGTTGATGACCTGCGCCAGCGTGCGCGGGATGGGGGTGGCGGTCATGATCAGCATGTGCGGCACGGCCGCGGAGGCCGGCGACGTGCCGGCTTGCAGCTCGGCTCGCTGCAGCACGCCGAATCGGTGCTGTTCGTCGACGACCGCCAGCCCCAGACGCTCGAACCGGACCGCGTCCTGAATCACGGCGTGGGTGCCGACGACGATGTCGATCTTCCCGGCGGCCAGCGCGGCCGCCACGGCTGCCTTGTCGCCGGCCTTCATGCCGCCGACCAGCCGCGCCAGGCGGTGACCGCCCGTGTCCGGGGACGCCGGGTCGTATGCGGTGAAGCCGTCGGCGGCGAGCAGCCTGCACAGATTGGCGAAGTGCTGCTCGGCCAGGATCTCGGTGGGCGCCATGAGGGCGGCCTGGTGGCCCGCCCCGACGCACATGGCCATGGCCGCACCGGCGACGGCGGTCTTCCCGCAGCCGACGTCGCCTTGGAGCAGCCGGCTCATCGGTTCCGACCGGGAAAGGTCGGCCGCGATCTCGTCGATGACGCGCACCTGGGCGCCGGTCAGCGTGAACGGGAGCGCCGCGACGAAGGCGTCGAGGGCGGGCCGGCCGTTCGAGAGGTCGATCCCGGGCCGCGCACGGGCGGTTCGCCGACGGCGCATCAGCCAGAGCTGCAGGACGAGGAGCTCGTCGAACGCCAGACGTGCGCGCGCGGCGTCGAGCGCCGCGGCGTGCTCCGGGAAGTGCAGGTCGCGCAGCGCGGCGGGCAGCGCGACGACGCCGGCGCGCTGCCGGAGGTCGCGCGGCAGCGGGTCCTCGACGTGCGGCGCCCACTCGTCCACGGTCTGCTTGATCTGACGGCGCAGCCAGCGCTGCGTCACGCCCTGCGTCAGCGGGTAGATCGGCACGAGGCGGCCGGTGTGCACCAGGTCGCGCTCGAGGCGTTCCCACTCGGGCGCGCGGAAGACCAGCCGCCCGGCCCACACGTCGACCTTGCCGCTGACGACCAGCTGATCACCGATCGAGAACTCGCGCTCGAGGTAGGGCTGGTTGAAGAACGTGCACTGGACGTTGGCGGTGGTGTCCGACACGACCACCGTCAGCATGTGGCGGTTGCCGGCCGGGATGCGTCGCTTCTTGACGTCCCATACGGTGCCGACGACCGTGGCGTCCTCACCCGGGCGGAGCTGGTTGATGCGCGACAGCCGGCTGAAGTCCCGGTATCGGCTCGGCGCGTGGTAGAGGAGGTCGCGCACGGTGCGGATGCCGAGCACGGCCAGGTGCTCGGCCTGGCGCGGCCCGATGCCGCGCAGGATCGTCACGGCGTCGTCGAGGCGCTCGGCGGAGGCCCGTGCGCCCGGCCGACTGCCTGGATCGGCAGCGGTCCGCGCCCAGGCGCCCGAGCGCTTGCGCTGGGCGCCGGATCCGCGAGGCTCGGCGTCGCCGGCGACCGTGGCCGGGCCAGCGTCGGGCGTGTTCGTCCCGGCGGCTGGCGCTTGCGCCGGCATCGGCCGACCCCGACCGACGAGCCTGCGCACGGCGTCGATGCGGGCGGCGCGATCCGCGGCGTCCAGGTTGGCGTAGCCCGCAAGGGTGCCGGCGACGGCATCCACTGCATCCTCGGCGAGGCCGGGGCCGGGTTGCGCCCGCCAACGGGCCACGAAGCCTTCCAGCCCGCCGATCACGGCACGGTCGGCAAATCCCTGGCGGGCCTCGAGATCGAGGATCTTCAGAAGCTGGTCGACGGGCGACGTCATGGACGGACACGATAGCCACGCGGGGGTGGCGAGTCAACCCCGCGCGAGGACGCGGCGACACCCGACGGCGCGCTGATTTTGCGACGACCAGTATCCTGGGGGCCGTTTTCTCGTTTTAAACATCCGGGCACTTAAGCGTCGCTTAATGTGTTCCGTTCGGCGGTTGCTGGGCAGCGGGGGTCACCCGCAGCCGCGATTGGCGATTTGGACGACACTGGACGCTCGAGTTGGTCGGAAGCGTGGCGCGGCATGCTGCGCGCCGCCGCCGGTCATGACCAACAGCAGCCACGGACGCACGTGCCGGGGGCGTGGCGCGGCTCTGACGGCAGGGGGAAGCCAGGTGCAATTGCGTTTTACGACGGCGCTCGGGGTGGCGGCCGCCTGCGTCATCTCCGTGCTCGCCGCCCTCGGCGTGCCGGCCTGGCAGACGACCGGCTCTGACGATCGAGGACCATCGGCGCCCGTCGGCGCGCCTGCTGCGGCGCGCCAGGTCGGCGCGGGCCCTCGCCCGTTCGCCCCACGTCCGGTCGACGCAGCGCCTCGCGCCGACCTCGACGCGACGGATGCCTTGCCGATCACGGGCGCCACGTTCACCGTCAACACCACCGACGACGCCGATGACATGACGTGCGACGCGGCGCACTGCAGCCTCCGTGAAGCCATCAACGCGGCGAACGCGACGCTCGCCACCCGCGACTACGTCACGTTCGACATCACCGCGTCGCTGACCGTCCCGTACGGCGGCGCCACGCCGCGGCACGTCATCACACCGACGTCCGCGTTGCCGCTGATCACCGGCCCCGTCTTCATCGACGGCTTCTCCGAGCCCGACTACGCCGGCATGGCCGTCGTCGCGCTGAACGGTGCGGGCCTGACGGCCGACGGCCTCCACTTCTCGGCCGCCGACGGCAGCGTGGTCCAGGGCCTGATGGTGTACGGCTTCGACGGCCACGGCCTCGTGTTCGACACCGCGGGCGGCAGCTTCATCCTCCAGAACACCGTCGGCACCGACGTCGACGGGGCGGCCTCGCTGGCCAACACCGGCGACGGGATCCGCGTCGTGGGGGTGATGAGCAACACGCTGGGCGGCAACACGGTGGCGGGCAATGGGGGCGCCGGCGTGCGGATCAGCGGCGCCGGAGCGAACGGGAACCTGCTGCAGAACAACGCCATCGGGGCCGCCTACCAGAACGGCGCCCGTCCCGGCAACGGCGGCGACGGCGTCGCGATCATCGACGCGCCCGGCAACACCCTGGACGCCAACACCGTCGGCGGCAACGCGGGCAGCGGGGTGCTCATCAGCGGCACGCTGGCCGTCAGCAACGTGGTCAAGGCCAACACCATCGGCAGCACGGTGCCGGTCGGGCTCGACGGGTCGTTCGGCGCCGACCTGCCGAACGGCGGCGCGGGCGTGCAGATCACCGATGCCGGCGCCAATCGGGTGCTCGGCAACACGGTGACGCGCAGCGGCGGGCACGGCATCGCGATCACCGGGACGCTGGCCGTCGGCAACGCCGTCTACGGCAATCGGATCGGCGCCGACGACACCGTGTGGCCGGGCGGCGACCTCGGCAACGGCGGCGACGGCGTGCGGATCGAGGGCGGGGCCAGCGACACCTGCGTCGGGGGCAGCGCCGGCTACCCGCGCTGCCCCGGCGATGCCTCGCTGCCCACCAGCGGCAACGTCATCGCCTTCAACGGCGGCGACGGGGTCGCCGTGGCCGCCGGCACGGGCAACACGGTCCGGTTCAACGCCATCTACACCAACGACGGCCAGGCCATCGACCTCGACGCCGACGGCCCGACCCCCAACGATGCCGGCGACCCGGACGGCGGCGCCAACGACCTCCAAAACTTCCCGGAGATCACCCGGCTGTCGGTCAACTGCACGCTGACCGGCACCACCGAGCTGGTGATCGTGCTCGACGCCCCGGCGGGGCTGTACGACGTCGACATCTACAGCAACGCCACGGGCACGTTCGCCTACGCCGACGGTCCGGAGGCCCGGCACCGCATCCAGTCGGCAACCGTCCCCGCCGGAACGTCGACGATCCCGCTGCCCCCCGCCGACACCGAGAACCTCTCGATCACGGCCACGGACGCCAACGGCAACACGTCCGAGGTCGGCTTCCGGCTCGGGGCGCTGCTCGAGGTGAACGACGACACCGACCCGCTCCTCGACAGCTACGAGTTCAAGGACAGCAACGACCTGGGCGGGCCGACGTTCGCGTTCGTCGACATCTCGGGCACGGGCATCGACGTCGACGCCGGCGACGACACGGTGACCGGCACGCTTCCGATCACGT
Source organism: bacterium (assembly GCA_003576755.1). Taxonomy (GTDB): domain Bacteria; phylum Chloroflexota; class Anaerolineae; order Epilineales; family Epilineaceae; genus UCB3. Next base: position 25,757 of record QEVT01000015.1, read on the forward strand.
TCACGTTCGAGCACTTCGCCGTGCCGTACACCGACGTGTGGCTCTCGTCCAACGGCTGGCTCGCGTTCACGGACCCGGCGGGCGACGCCGACCCGACCAACGACTGCCCGCTGCCCAACGCGGCCGGCGTCGACGGCGTGATCGCGGCGGTGTGGGACGACCTCGATGCGAGCGTGGCGGGGGCCGGGGTGTTCTACCAGTCGTTCGCCGCCGGCGCTTGCCCGTACGGTGCGTATCCCGGCGCGTGCTTCATCGCTCAGTGGAACGACGTCGTCCACCAGGGCACGTCCGACGACCTGACCTTCGAGATCATCCTCTTCGACGACCACACGTTCCTGATCCAGATCCTGGACGCCGGGAACGAAGCCGGGTCGGGCTCGACGACGGGCACCGAGAACGCCACGGCCATGGTGGCGGTGAACTACGGCTGCGATCGGTCCGGCGCCATCGCCGACAACCTCGCGATCCGCTTCACCCCCGCGCTCCTCGGCGACGCCGCCACCGGCGACGGCCTTTGCGAGATCGTGGTCGGCGGCGGCGTGTGCACGCTCCGCGCCGCCATCGACGAGTCCAACGCGCTGCCGGGGTACGACACCATCACGTTCGACGTTCTTCCGGCCGGCAAGCACACGATCGCGCCGACCTCGACCCTGACCATCGTGGACCCGGTCACCATCGACGGCACCACCCAGCCGCCGCCGAACGGCACATCGCTCCATCCCGAGCCCCAGATCTACCTCGACGGCGGGGGAGGCGTGGGCGACGCGCTGCGGATCGAGTCCGGCAGCAGCACGGTGCGCGAGCTCGGCTTCGTGAGCTACAGCGGGCACGGCATCCATGTGGTGGACCGGGGGTGCAACTCCCTCGTCGAGAACGTCATCGGCACGATGCTCCCGGCCATGGGCGGCATGGGGCTCGGGGGCGACGGGATCCACATCCAAGGCGTGATCAGCAACTCGCTCGCCGGCAACGTCATCGTCGGCAACGCCGGCAACGGCGTGGCCATCCGCGGCGCGGGAGCGATGTTCAACACGCTGCGCGACAACCTCATCGGCATCGTCGGGGACTACACGACCTCACCCCCCGACCTCCTGCCGCCGTCGCCGCCCGTGCCGCTGTCGTTCGTGGCGCTCGGCAACGCGGGGCACGGCGTCGTCGTCGAGGACGGTTCCAAGAACAGCATCGGCACGGTGGTCACGGCCACCACGGGCAGCAACGTGATCGCCGCGAGCGGGGGCCACGGCGTCCTCATCACCGGAACGCTGGCGACCAACAACCGCGTCATCGACAACCGGATCGGCGTCGACTACGACGGCGACGATCCGGTGGGGAACACGCTCGACGGCGTCCGCATCGAGCGGGTCGACGGCGTGACCGGCGACCCGGCCGTCGAGGGCACGATGGTCGAGGGCAACACCATCGGCGACAACGGCGGGTACGGGGTGGCGGTGGTCGGCGTGCTGGCGCGCGGCCACGTCATCGACGGCAACACCATCGGCACCAATGCGGCCGGGACGTCGGGTGTGACCAACACGCTCTCGGGCGTCCTTGTCGACGCCGGCAGCTTCAACGAGGTCACGGGCAACCTGATCTCGAGCAACGGCCTGCCGCCGAGCATCGGTCATGGGATCGAGGTCCGCGGCGCCACGGCCATGTCCAACACGCTGGCAGGCAACACCATCGGCACCAACCGCGCCGGGACGATGGCCTTGGCGAACGTCGGCAACGGCATCGACGTCGCCGGGGCCTCCAAGACGGCGATCTTCGGCAACCATGTCGCCGGGAACGGCGATCCGGTCTCGGGAGTCGGCGGCTTCGGCGTGCGGATCTCGGGAGCCTCCGCGACCGGCAACGCGCTGCGCGGCAACTTCATCGGGGTCGACGTCGGCGCGAGCACTGCGATCTCGAACACCCGCAGCGGCATCCTGATCGACGGCGCGCCCGGCAACGCCGTCGGGATCGCGACCGGCAACGTGGCCGACGTCAACGTCATCTCCGGCAACGGCCTGCCGGCCTTCCCCGGCGACGGCCACGGCATCGAGATCCGCGGGGCGGCGGCCACGGGCAACGTCGTCCAAGGCAACGTGATCGGCCTCAACTACGAGGGCTTCGGCAGCGTCATCGACACCCCGATCCCCAACCAGGGCAGCGGCGTGTACGTCAACGGCGCCCCCGGCAACACGTTGGGCGGGCTCGCGGACCTCGCGTACAACACCATCGGCGGCAACGGGGCGCACGGGGTCCACATCGCCGGGGCCGGGGCGACCGGCAACGCCGTCCAGGGGAACACCATCGGCAGCGACCCATCGGGCACGGCGACCGGCCTCGGCAACACCGGCAGCGGCATCCTGGTCGACGGCGGCGCCTCCGGCAACTGCATCGGCGCCGAGCCCGGCTTCGCGCCGTGCCCGGCGCCTCCGGGCGAGTCGGGCTTCAACCGGATCGTGCTGAACGGCGCCGCCGGCATCACGGTCACGACCGGCACCGGGAACGCGATGGTCGGCAACGAGATCGCCGACAACGCCGAGCTCGGGATCGACCTCGGCAACGACGGCGTGACGGCCAACGACGGCGCCGGCGACGGCGACGGCGGGGCCAACAACCTCCAGAACTTCCCGGTGCTCACCAGCGCGCAGAGCCTCGGGGCGCCGTTCGATCCGCAGACGATGATCGCCGGCACGATCCCGAGCAGCGGCGGGCCGTTCAGGCTCGACTTCTACCGCAACACGGCGTGCGACCCGAGCGGCTTCGGCGAGGGGGCGGTCTTCATCGGCGCCGAGAACGGCCTGGCGGCGGGCCCGTTCATGGTCACGCTGAACCTCCAGGTGCCGGTCGGCGAGCTCATCACCGCGACGGCGACCGACCCGAACGGCAACACGTCGGAGCTCTCGGCCTGCCTCGAGGTCGAGGAGAAGCCGACGCCGACGCCGACGTCGACCCCGACCTACACCCCGACGCCGACGGCGACCAACACGTTCACGCCGCAGCCGACGCTGACGCCGTCGAACACGCCCACGCCCTATCCGCCGGACCCGACGGTCATCCTGGCGCCGATCGCCGACGCGCGCGTCCAGAACAGCAACCCGACCACCAACTACGGCACGTCCAACCAGCTCCGGGTGCGCGGTGGCACGACGACGTACAACACCTACCTGCGCTTCGAGGTCGTCGACGTCCTCGGCCCGGTCTACCGCGCCCGGTTGCGGCTGTTCGCCTACGACGGCTCCAACCTCGGCGGATCGGTGTACACCACCGCCACCGACTGGGGCGAGGCCACGATCACGTGGAACAACGCGCCGGCGATCTCGGGCTCGCCGATCGACACGCGCGGCCCCGTGGCCAACAACACCTGGGTGGAGTACGACGTGACCGCGGCCATCACCGGCAACGGACCGATCGGCTTCGCGATCAAGACGACGTCGACCAACTCGCTCTACTTCAACAGCAAGGAGGCGTCGGCCAACCGCCCCGAGCTCGTCATCGACTACCTCGGGCCATCGGCCACGCCGTCCCCGACCGGCACCGGTCCGACCGCCACGGGTCAGCCGACCGCCGGCGCGAGCGCGACGGCGACGCGCACGGCGACGGCGGTGCCGACGACCGCCGCCTCGGCGACGGCGACCCGGACGGCGACGGCGGCGGCGACGGCGACGCCGGCCAGCGTCGTGGTGGTGACGCCCGTGCATGACGCCCGGGTCAAGAGCGACAGCCCGACCGGCAACTACGGCGCCGACGCCGTCCTTCGCCTGCGCGCGGGCACGCCGGCCTACCGCACGTACGTCAAGTTCACGGTGACCGGGCTGCAGGGCACGGTGCAACGCGCCACGCTCCGGCTGTACGCCACCGACGGCGGCGACGACGGCGGGTCGGTGTACGCGGTCTCCAACACCTACGACGGGACGTCGAATCCGTGGCTCGAGAGCGGGCTCACGTGGGGCAACGCTCCCGCCATCGCCGGCTCGCCGCTGGCGACGATCGGCACGGTCGGCAACGGCCAGTGGGCGGCGTGGGACGTGACGGCGGCCGTGGCGGGCGACGGCACGTTCAGCTTCGGGCTGAGCACGGGCTCGACCAACAGCGTGTACTTCAACAGCAAGGAAGCGTCGTCGAACCGGCCCGAGCTCGTGATCGAGCTGGCGCCGGGCACGGCAGGGGCGACGCCCACGGCCGCCGCATCGTCGACGGCGGCGGCCACCCAGACCGCGGCCGCGTCTGCCACCACGGCGGCGACCGCGACGAGGACGAGCACCCCGACCAACGCCCCCACGCAGGCCGCGACGCCGACCCACACGGCGACCGCGGTCGCCACCCACACGGCGACCCGGACGCCGACGCCGGGGACCACGCCGACGCCCGCAACGCTGGTGCTCGCGCCGGCGCACGACGGTCGCGTCAAGAGCGACAGCCCGACGACGAGCTACGGCACATCGAACTACCTCCGGCTCCGGTCGACCGGTCCGACGTACGACAGCTACCTCAAGTTCGAGGTGACGGGCGTGACGGGCCAGGTGCAGCAGGCGACCTTGCGGCTGTGGGCCTACGACGGCGCCGACACGGGCGGCTCGGTCTATGCCGTCTCCAACGACTACCGCTCGACCTCGACGCCGTGGCTCGAAACCGGGCTGACGTGGGACAGCGCGCCCGCGATCTCGGGATCACCGCTCGACACCGTCGGCTCGGTGGCCAACAACGCGTGGGCGGAGTACGACGTGACGGCGGCCGTCTCCGGCAACGGCACGGTGTCGTTCGGTCTGCACACCTCGTCGACCAACAGCATCTACTTCAACGCACGCGAAGCGGCGACCAACCGCCCGCAGCTCGTCATCCAGGTCGGCGGCGGGGCGCCGCCGGACGCGGCCCGGGCGTCCAACCGCGGCCGCGCCGGACCGGACCGCTGGCGTCGCGTTCCCGGGAGGTCGGAATGATGCATCGTCCGCGCGGCGGTCGCGGCGGAAGGGCGACGGTGGCGGCCGCGTGGGCGATGCGGCTGGCCGTGGCGGTCGTGCTGGCATCGATCTTGAGGAACGCCGACGGCGCCCTGATCGAGCCGGTCCGGGCGCAGCCGTCGCCGCCGGACTTCAACAGCCTGCGCAACCGCGAGCTCGAGTGGGGGCAGTACGGCGACGACAACGAGGAGTTTCACCTCCCGCGCGGTGCCGACACGTCTTCGGTGGTGCGCTACTCCGAGTCGTTCTCGCAGCTCAATGCCCGGCCGTCGATGCCCGGACAGGGCGGGGGACTGCCGAGCACCGGCGGCGTGACCGGGGGCATGCTCCCTCCGGGTTGGGAGATCACCAACTGCGCGGTGTCGGTGTTCAACCAATGGCACCTCGAGCGGTCGCCGGCCAACATCCCGTGGCTGGCCACGACGCGCGGCACGATGCCGGACCCCGAGATGGAGCCCGAGCTGACGTTCATGACGGTGCCGGCGATGTGGTACGGCACGACCCCGCTGGCCGACCCGCAGCCCGACATCCCGCCGCCGGAGGGTCCGGGCCCGACCCCGCCGTGCGACCGCCTGCTCGGCACCAAGTACCCGCCCAAGTACCCGATGGGCGACCTGTGCACGGCCGAAGGCGGCGGCCTGGTGCCGACGTGCGGCAACATCGTGTCGCCGCGCATCAGCTTGTTCGACGTGCCGACACCGATCTCGTTGACGTTCACCAACCTCATCGACAAGATGCCCGGCATCCACGTGGCGCGGGTGGAGATCTCGGTCAACGGCAGCGAGTTCGTCGTCCTCAAGGACTACACCGCCATCGCGGGCGGGGGCCTCGGCACGCGTTCAGGCATCCCGCCGGTGTACCAGAAGGAAGAGATCGACCTCTCGGACTACGCCTACTCGGTGATCCAGCTGCGGTGGTTCTTCCTCAACAACAACCCGTTCATCTCGACCAACTTCTACGGCTGGGTGGTCGACAACATCGAGATCCGCGGCGGGATGGGCACACGGCGGCCCGGCATCGGCAAGCCGCCGGGCCCGCCGCCGCTCGCGCCGCCGTTCCCGCCCGATCCGCTCAAGGAGCACCTCGACTTCCGATGCCTCGGTGAGGTGCTCTTGCCGACGGGGATCCAGCCCCCGCTCGAGCAGCCGCGCATCTACATCGCCGACACCGGCAACCACCGGATCTCGGTGTTCCGCTACAACCACGACCGGAACATCCCGGATCCGCAGCCCTGCAACGTGTCGCTGACGCCGCCGCGCAACTGGTTCGGCAGCTACGGCGACGACGACGAGCACCTCAACAGCCCGCACGACGTCGTGGTGGGGCCGGACGGCTACATCTACGTCGCCGACACCGGCAACCACCGCATCATGCGCTTCAAGCAGAGCGGCAAGCCGGCGCCGCACCTCGGATTGCACGGCGGTGGCGCGCTCAACGCCTATGGCAGCTACGGCGCCGGCACCGGCTTCGACGGCTCGCCGGAGTTCAACTCGCCCAAGGGCGTGGCAGCCAGCGGCTGGCACTACTTCAACGCCGGGTTGGGGCTCGTCGCGCGCTACTTCTACCTTTACGTCGCCGACACCGGCAACCACCGGATCCAGCGCCTCGCGATCGACAAGTTCGGCCGCCTGGTCAGCCTCGAATGGCGCGAGTTCGGCTCGTTCGGGGTGGGCGACGAGGAGTTCAACCAGCCGGTCGGCATCGACGTCAACCCCATCGACGCGCCCACCGTCCTGGCGCCGCCGCTCTTCCAGCTCCCGCTGGTCGGGAGGCCGATCCCGGCGTGGTCCGGCCGCGTCTACGTGGCCGACAGCACCAACCACCGGATCAAGGTCGCCGACCTCGACGGCAACTTCCAGACCACCGAGTCGTTCGGCCGCTACGGCGACGACTACCCCGACTTGACCAACGTCGTCGAGCTGCACTCGCCGCAGGACGTCGAGGTCGGGATCCGCCTCGAGAGCGTCAGCGGCACCGCCAGCCGGGAGGTCGACCTCTACGTCGCCGACACCGGCAACCACCGGGTCTTCTACCTGATGTGCGGCGGGGTCACGCCGCCCCGCCCGTGCTCGACGCCGCTGACCGCGTTCACGGCCGTGTTCGGCCGCTACGGCGACGCGTTTGGCCTCTTCAACAGCCTCGCCGGCCTGGCCGCGGACCGCCTGCAGCCCGAGACGTACCCCGACAGCGTCGGGACCGGCAGCGACGTCTTCGTCATCGATACCGGCAACCACCGCGGGCAGAGGTTCGGGCATCCATGAGCCACGACCCGACCGGCACTGCCCGACCACGCGCTTCTGCTTCGCCCATCGACCGGCCGGCGCCCGCGTCCGCCGCGCACCCAACCCTCTCGAGGACAAACGCCATGAACGACCACGCCCCCATCCACGCGACGCCCGCCCCGACCGCCGCCGCGGACGGCGCCGTGCCGGCGACGTGCAGAGCGCGCAGATGCTGGGGTCGGCGTTTGCGCCGAGCCGTGCTCGTCGCGTGCGTGGCCATGGCGTCGCTGCTGACCAGCCGCAGCGCGACCGTGCACGCCTTCGGCGACCTCAAGGTCGACATCGGTGGCGTCAGCCCCTCGGTTCCCAACAGCTGCCTGTCGTGCGCCGCCGTCCCGCCGACGCTGCCCGACCCGTTCCACCCCGACGACAAGATCATCGCGGGCGCGCAGACGCTCATCCCGCTGGTCTTGCCGGCCAACCGGTCGTCCGCCCAGAACCCCGAAGACGCCTTCATCGTGACGGTGCGCAACACCGACGTCAACGTCACGAACCCGCCGTCCGAGCCCGTGGTGTTCGAGTACCGCGCCCCGCAAGGCGTGACGATCACCGGCATGCAGATGAACGGCATCAACGCCAGCGGGCCGATCATCAACCTCCCGTGCGAGATCGGCACCGAGCTCGACCCGCCGGAGCCGAGCACGTGCGAGATCGGCCAGCTCCCGCCGGCGGTGGGGGCGGTCACGATCCAGATCGAGTACTACGTCGACCGCGCCGTCCTCCGCGAGACGCTGCTCGACCACGACGTGCGGGCCTACCTGACGCCGATCGGCACCGATGCCAACGAGGCCGACAACCAGGACCATGCGTTCACGAGCGTCGAGACGCTGGCCGACCTGTCGGTGCTCAAGAGCGGCCCGAGCTGTCCGTTCCCGTTCTTCCCGAACAACATGAAGGCCGGCACGTGCGACATCTTCAAGCTGGCCGTCAAGAACAACGGCCCCTCGGTGGCGCGCCACGTGTTCGTCGGCGACAGCTTCCTCCTCGACCCGCGCGGCGGGCTGACGATCGAGGAGGCCCGGGTGGTCGAGACCGAGGGGACGAGCTGCAGCGTGCAGACCACGTTCGGCGAGAACACCGGCATGCTGTGCGACCTTGGCGACATCATCACCGGCGACGTGCGCTACGTCGAGGTCAAGGTGTGCGCGTCGTCCGACATCCCCGACGGCAAGAACTTCCTCAACTTCACCGCGGTCGGCAGCGGCAGCCTGCCGCCGCCGCTCGGCATCAACCCGCTGATCCCGGCGGGCATCGTGCCGATCCTCGGCCTCGAGTTCCCGTTCACGCCCGAGCCGTGCCTGTCGCTGACCGGCGCGCTCAAGTGCCTCAACAACGTCAGCGTCCTGCCGATCACCGTCAACTCCGAGGCTGACCTCGACATCGAGAAGAGCGTCGAGCCCTCCAAGGTCAACGCCGGCGAGCAGAACAAGTACACCATCAAGGTCACGAACAACGGCCCGTCGGACGTGCTCAACCCGATCGTCAAGGACACGCTGCCGCAGGGCGTCGACTACGAGGTCGACGACGACACCTGTCTTGTGCGCGACCGCAACGCCGCGGGCCCCGACAAGTACGGCTACTTCACCGAGGACAGCGGCCGCGACCCGTTCCTGCGGCGCGACGGCCCGCAAGAGGGCCACGACATCGACAACGGCGACCCGCCGCCGCTGCCGCTGCCGTACGACGTGTCCGATCCCGGCGCGCCGTTCTTCGACATCTCGACGACCGGCACCGCGATCGGCGCCTTCGCCGGCGGCCCCGACGACGGGTCGGCCAGCGTGCCCATCGGCTTCGACTTCACGTTCTACGACGAGGTGGTCAACAGCGTCTGGGTCAGCACCAACGGCTACCTCAAGTTCGGCACGGGCGGACCCGACACGACCGACCCCAACAACGATTGCCCGTTGACCGAGTCGACGCCCAACCGCGCCATCTACGCGTTTTGGGACGACCTCGACGTGTCGACCGGCAGTGTGCGGTACCGCGTCGTCACCAACCCGCAGGACACGTCGCTCGACGTCTTCATCGTGCAGTGGAACGACGCGACCGTGAAGAGCTCGGGCGATCAGATCTCGTTCCAGGTGCAGCTCTTCCAAGGCACCAACCAGGTCCGCATCGTCTACGGCCCCGGCGTCGACGCCAGCGCCGCCGCCGGCGGCGCGTCGGCGACGGTGGGCATCGAGCCGCGCATGGAGCTCGCCGACGCGGGCGGCGGCGTGACCTTCGGCTGCGGCGACGATGCGAACCCGTCGGCGCCGTTCCTGGACGAGAACCAGGTGATCGCGTTCACCCCCGACCTGCCGGCGGGCGACGAGCTGATCTGCCGGGTCGGCGAGCGGGTCAAGCCCGGCAGCGTGCCGGCCTACATCGACGGGGCGTTCACCGGCTACCCGAACATGGGCTGCATCGCCGGGTTGCTCGACCTGAGCCTGCCCTTCGACAACTTCCAGGTCACCAACGACAAGATCTTCGCCTTCCGGGACGGCTCGACCGTAACGCACGTCATGAAGCCGGGGGAGATGCGCACGATCGAGGTTCAGGGGCTCGTCGACCCGTCGATCAAGCCGGGCACGCTCATCACCAACACGGCGGTCATCACCGGCTACACCACGCTCGGCGACCCGACGACGATGACGATGCCCGACAACTTCTACCCGTTCGGCGGCAACAACACGGGCGACACCAAGAACCTGGTGCTCCAGAAAGCCGACCTGCGGGTGACGAAGTTCGGCAAGCCCGACAGCGCCGTGCGTGCCGGCGAGGTGCTGACGTACACCATCGTCGTCGACAACTACGGCCCGAGCTGGGCCGACGACGTCGCGATCAAGGACGTGCTGCAGGCGTCGAAGAACTTCGACCTCATCGACATCCACTCCGACCGCCGTGCGGTGTGCAACGGCCTGCCGGGCCCGCGCAACGAGCTCATCCGCCCCAGCAAGTGGCCGCTCGACGAGCCGCCGCCGGCCTTCGGCGTCGACAACGACACCGGCGTCGAAGACATCAAGCAGCGCCTTGAGCTTGACTGCACGCTCGTCGACGACCCCGACACGCCCGAGGGCGACGAGATGGCGTCCGAAAACACGATGGAGAACCGCCTCGAGGTGCTGGCGGCGGACGGCCCGCCCAACAGCGGCCGCTGGATCGTGACGCTGCGCGTCCGGGCGCGCGACACCCAGAGCATCAACAACGTCGTCGACGTCCTCAGCCCGGTGGCGGCCGACCCCGACCGCGCGAACAACCACGACGAGGTCGAGCACGAGATCACCGACGTGGCCGACCTCGAGATCAGCAAGACCGACTCCGGCGACCCGTTCGTGGCCGGCACCGAGTTCGAGTACTACATCGACGTCCACAACGACGGTCCGTCGGTGGCGCAGAACGTCGTCGTCGTCGACACGCTGCCGCTCGAGGTGTCGGTCGTCAGCATCTCGCAGCCCGGCGCGGGCTCGTGCGCGACGGTGCAGGGCACCGACGGCAACCTCCGGGTGCAGTGCAACCTCGGCAACATCGGCGCCGACGAGGACGAGCGGATCACGATCCGCGTCAAGGCCGACCCCGACATCCCCGACGGCACCATCCTGTTCAACCAGGCCGTGGTGACCAGCGACATCTTCGACCCGACCAACCACGACAACATCACGCGGGCGCGCTCCGTCATCATCGCCCGGGTCGACCTCGGCGTGACCAAGGTCGACGACCCCGACCCGGTCCTCGCCGGGCAGGTGCTCGAGTACCGCATCACCGCCGTCAACAAGGGGCCGTCCAACGCCCGGGACGTCGTGGTGCGCGATGCCCTGCCGGCCGACGTCACCTTCGTGTCGGCGAATGTGGTCAGCGGGCCCGGCGTGTGCCTGCCGGCCCCGATGGGCTACGTCACCTGTCAGCTCGGCAAGCTCGGCGTCGGCCAGGTCGTCGAGATCGCGGTCAAGGTGCGCGTGAACGAGGACGCCCCGTGCGGCACCGACATCGTCAACGACGTGACGATCGAGAGCACCACCGACGAGGTGTCGCCCGACCCCACCGCCAACGCCGACCAGCGCCGGACCCGCGTCAACTGCGATGCCGTGCTCGCGATCACCAAGACCGTCTCGGACCAGACCCCGGTGGCGGGATCGGAGTACCGCTACACGATCGCGGTCACCAACAACGGCCCGTCACGGGCGCTCGACGTGCGCGTGACCGACGACCTCCCGTCCGACGTCGTGTACCGGCTCGACACGTTCGGCTGCGGCGCGAGCCTCTTCGGCGCCGGCTGCGCCCTCGGCGACCTCGCGGTCGGCCAGACCGTCCGTTTCGACGTCATCGTCGCCCTGGAGGCCGACGCGACGTGCGGCACGACGCTGACGAACGTGGCCTCGGTGGACGCCGACAATGCCGCACGCGTCGACGCCGCCGCGGACATCGTCGTCGACTGCGCGTCCGACCTGTGGATCCGGAAGTTCGGCAAGCCCGACGACACCGTCCAGGCCGGCGAGGAGCTCACGTACTACGTCGCCGTCACCAACCTCGGGCCGAGCGACACCGTGCCGGGCGAGGTCTTCTTCCGCGACCTCCTGGCCTCGGATGGGTCGTTCACCGTCACGCGCATCGCCAGCGACCACGCTGCGACGTGCGACCCCGACAACGGGCCGGCGTTCCCGCTGCCGTTCAACGGCGCGATCCAAGGCAACCAGGACCTCGAGATCGTCTGCACGCTGGCCGACGACCTCAACCCGAACGCGCAGTGGATGGTCGAGATCGACGTGACGGCCGACCAGGCCCAGACGCTGAACAACACGGCCGACGTGTTCCACGCCCGATCGCTGGATCCCAACCGTGCCAACGACCATGCCGAGGTGGCGCATGCCATCACCGACGTGGCCGACCTGTCGATCGTCAAGAGCGACAGCGACGACCCGGTCACCGCTGGCACATCGTTCGACTACAACCTCAACATCGTCAACCACGGACCGTCGCCGGCAGAGAACGTCGTCGTCCGCGACACCCTCCCGCTCGGGCTGCGGGTGACCGGCCTGAGCAGCCCGGTGGGCGGGTCGTGCGGCCTCGACCAGCCTGCGGACGGCGCGGCCAGCGTGGTCTGTCGCCTGGGCGACCTCGACCCGAACGAGCAGCACAACATCACCATCGAGGTCGAGGTTCCGGATTCCTTCGAGGACGGGAGCACGCTCTGGAACGCGGCCACCGTCGACAGCGACGTGCTCGACCCCGAGCGCGGCGACAACCTCGACCGCACCCGCACGCGGGTGGTGGCCGAGGCCGACCTCGAGGTGCAGAAGGTCGACGATCCCGACCCCGTGGTGGCCGGCGAGCGCCTGACCTACCGTGTGAGCGTGGTCAACCACGGCCCGTCGCGGGCCCGCAACGTCGTCGTGACCGACGACGTGCCGGACGGCTTCAGGGTGACATCCGCGGCCGTGTTGACCGGCGACGGCGTGTGTCAGGCCTTGCCGGCCGGCTTCGTGACGTGCGACCTCGGGAGCCTGCCCGCCGGCGCGGGCCACCAGATCGTCGTCGAGGGCGTCGTCGACCCGGCCTTGGCCTGTGGGACCGCGCTGGTCAACACCGTGCGCGCCGGCAGCGACACCGCCGAGCCAGCACCCGACGTGTCGCCGAGCACGGCCAGCCAGACGACGACCGTCGACTGCCGGGCGGTGCTCCGGGCCTCGAAGACGGCCTCGACCCGCACGCCGGCCGCCGGCACCGAGTTCGCTTACACGCTGTCGGTGCACAACGCCGGCCCGTCGGTCGCGGCCGACGTCGTCGTGAAGGACATCCTGCCACCGTCGATGACCTACGTGCTCGACACCCGTGGCTGTGGCGTCGACCTCCTGGGCGTGGGCTGCGACCTCGGCGATCTGGCGCCTGGGCAAACGGTCACCTTCGACGTGGTCGTGCGCCTCGCGCCGGACGCTGGCTGTCGGACGGTGCTGACCAACACCATGCTGGTCACGTCGGCCACCGCCAGCAGCGTCGTCGCACGCGCCGACGTTGCGGTCGCCTGCGATGCCGACCTCCGGGTTCTCAAGTTCGGCAAGCCCGACAACATGGTTCGGGCGGGCGAGATCCTGTCGTACACCGTGGTCGTCGACAACCTTGGCCCGAGCTTCGCCGAGGGCGTCTTCATCAAGGACATCATGCAGTCGTCGGGAACGTTCACCGTCCTGAACATCACCTCGGACCGCGACGCGGCCTGCGTCACCGACCCCGCCGGCTGGGCCGACATCACCGGCCACCTCGAGATCGGGTGCACGCTCGACGACCCGCTCGGCGTGCTCGACGAGAACGGCTCGTTCCCGAACCCGGGGCGGTGGATCGTCAGCATGACCGTGATGGCGAACGAGGCGCAGAGCATCAACAACGTGGTCGACGCCGCCGCCAGGTTGGCGCATGACCCCGACCGGGGCAACAACCGCGCCGTCGTCGAGCACGCCATCACCGACGTGGCCGACCTGTCGATCACCAAGACGGACTACGACGCCGGCGAGCCGTTCAGCGCCGGCACGACCTTCACGTACGACATCACGGTCAAGAACGACGGGCCGTCCGCTGCCGACAACGTCGTGGTGGTCGACACGCTGCCGATCGGCCTGGACATCGTGGATCTCGCGGACGGTTGTGCCGCGACGACGCTGCCGACCGGCGCCCGCAAGGTCACCTGCAACCTCGGCACGCTGGACCCGGGCGCCGAGCCGGTGATCACGCTCGAAGTGCGGGTGGCACCCGATGTCGCCGACGGCACGGTCCTGTGGAACCGGGCCATCGTGTACAGCGACGTGTTCGATCCCGACAATCGCGACAACATCGCGCAGACGCCGTCGCGCATCGGCGCCGTGGCCGACCTCGAGGTCACCAAGGTCGACGATCCCGACCCGGTGACGGCAGGGGCGCAGCTGCAGTATCAGATCAGGGTGACGAACCACGGCCCGTCGCTGGCGCGCGACGTCGTGCTGACGGATGACATGCCCGCCGGGGTGACGGTGGTGTCGGTGGTGCCGCTCGGCGGCCACGGCACGTGCCAGCCGCTGCCGATCGGGCACGCCACGTGCCACTTCGACACGCTGGCGCCGGGCGCGAGCGAGACCGTCGTGGTCGTTGCCGAGGTCTCTCCGGCGGCAGCGTGCGGGGTGGACCTCGTCAACGTCGTCTCCGCCGCCAGCGCGTCCGCCGAGCCGCAGGCCGATCCGCACCCGAACACGGCCAGCGCCGTGACGAGCGTGGTGTGCCGCGGACGCCTGGTCGCCGCCAAGGTGGCCTCGACCTACACTCCGGTGGCCGGCGGTGACCTGGTATACACCCTCTCGGTTCGCAACCTCGGCCCGTCGGTCGCCCGCTCGGTGACGGTGACCGATACGCTGCCGGCCGGGATGACGTACGTGTTCGACACGCGCGGGTGCGGGGCCGACCTGTTCGGCGCCGGCTGTGCGCTGGGCGACCTCGCTCCGGGCGACGCGGTCGCATTCGACGTCGTGGTCCACGTGGCCCCGGATGCGGCGTGCGGCGCCGTGGTGACCAACGTGGCGCGCTTCACGTCTGCCACGGCGGACCCGGTGACGGTCGCGGCCGACACGCGGGTGGACTGTGCCGCCGATCTGCGCGTGCTGAAGTTCGGCAAGCCCGACGGCGCCGCGCGCGCCGGCGAGGTGCTGACGTACACCGTCGTCGTCGACAACCTCGGCCCGAGCTACGCGCCAGGCGTGGCGATCAAGGACGTGCTGCGTGCCAGCGGTGGCTTCGACGTGCTGTCGATCAGCAGCGACCGCGATCACACGTGCCTGGCGGATCCGGTGGCCACCGGTGGGGGCGGCCCGCTGGACCCGTGGCTGCCCAACGCCATCGGGGCCGTCAACATCGACTGCACGCTCGACGAGCCCTTGGGAGTCCTGCGCGCCGACGGCTTCCCGAACCCCGGACGGTGGACGCTGACGATGACGGTCCGCGCGCGCGAGGGCCAGAGCATCAACAACGTGGCCGACGCGACGTCGGCCGCCGCCGACCCCGACGCGTCCAACAACCGCGCGCGGGTCGAGCACGCCGTCACCGACGTGGCGGACCTCGAGATCGCGAAGACCGACAGCGGCGGGCCGTTCCGGGCAGGCACGGCGTTCGAGTACCGCATCGCGGTCGCCAACCGTGGCCCGTCGACGGCCGAGAACGTCGTCGTGGTCGATACCTTGCCCCTCGGCCTCAGCGTGGTCGACATCGCCGAGCCGGTCCCGGGCTCGTGCAGCGCGGTGCAGGAGGTGACCGAGAACGTCGTGGTCACCTGCAACCTCGGCACGCTGGCCGACGGCGACGAGCGCGACATCACGATCACCGTCCGCAGCGCGCCGAACGTGGCCGACGGGACCGTCTTCTGGAACCAGGCGATCGTCGTCAGCGACATGTTCGACCCCGACAACCAGGACAACGTGTCGCGGGTGCGCTCGACGATCGTCGGTGAAGCCGATCTCGGGGTGACGAAGTCCGACACGCCGGACCCGGTCACGGCCGGCCAGACGGTCGAGTATCGGATCGTGGTCACGAACTACGGCCCGTCGACCGCGCGCGACGTCGTCGTCAGCGACGACCTGCCCGACGGGGTTGCCGCGGTGTCGGCGGTGACGCTCAGCGGGCGCGGCATCTGCCAGGCTCAGCCGGCCGGCTTCGTCACGTGCCACTTCGACGGCCTGGCGCCCGACGGCAGCGAGGAGATCGTGGTCACCGGCATGGTCGACCCGGCCGCGAGCTGCGCGACCAGCCTCGTCAACCGGGTGACCGTGTCGAGCACGACCGCCGAGCCGGCCGTCGATCCGCATGGGAACAGCGCGGCGACGACGACGGACGTCGCATGCCGTGCCGAGCTCGAGCTTTCGAAGGTGGCCGCGACGTACGCCCCGGTGGCCGGTGGCGACCTGATCTACGCGCTCACCGTGCGCAACCGCGGGCCGTCGGTGGCCCGTGCCGTGGTGCTCGACGACACGCTGCCGGCCGGCATGAGCTACGTGCTGGACAGCCACGGCTGCGGCCCCAACCTGGTTGGCGCGGGCTGCGCCTTGGGCGACATGGCGCCCGGCGCGGTGATCCGCGTGGAGGTCCTGGTGCGCATCGCCGCGGACGTCACCTGCGGCACCGTGCTGCGCAACGTCGCCGAGGCGCGGTCCACGACCGCCGCGCCGGTGTCCGACGTCGCCGATACCCTGATCAAGTGTGAGAGCGACCTCCGCGTCGTCAAGATCGCCAAGCCCGACGGTGACGTGTCGGCCGGCAAGGTGCTGGAGTACACGATCACGGTCGACAACTTGGGGCCGAGCGTGGCGCCCGGCGTGGCCATCCACGACCTCCTGCAGTCCAGCGGCACGTTCGACGTCCTGTCCGTCGCGAGCAACCGGCCGGCGACGTGCGGCTCGCTGCCCGATGCCGACGGCGGCGACCCGTTCGCCCCGACCGGCGGTGCCGTCACGGGGGTCGACCGGCGCTACCAGCTCGACTGCACGCTCGACGAACCGCTCGGGGTGCTGGCGGCCGACGGCCCGCCGGATACCGGGCGGTGGATCCTCACGGTCACGGTCACGGCCGACGCGAGCCAGGATCTCAACAACGTCGCCTCGGTGCAGACCGGGCAGGCGACGGATCCCGATGCATCCAACAACCAGTCGCCGGTCGTCCAGCGGCGCTTCGTCGACGTGGCGAACCTGTCGATCAGCAAGACCGACCTGCCGGACTGCGACCCGGGCGACGCCTGGCCGGGCAACTTCTGCGACATGATGGGCAACGGCGACACCGTGGCCAGATCGAGAACGAGGGCCCGAGCGAGGCATCCAACGTGGTGGTGACCGACAACCTGCCGAAGGAGGTCGAGGTCACGCGCATCCGCAAGGAGCCCGACCAGGGGGCGTGCTCGACGGTGCAGGGCGCCCAGGGCCAGCAGGTCGTCACGTGCAACCTCGGCACCGTCGCCGAGGGCGACAAGGTGCGGATCGACATCTACGCGCGGGTGCCGTCGGACGTGCCGCACGGGACGATCCTGTGGAACGAGGCGTGGGTGACGGGCGACGCCGTGGAGCCCGACAACGACGACAACCGGACGCGGGCGCGGACGGACGTCATCGCGGTGGCGGACGTCGGGATCACCAAGGCCGACGACCCGGACCCGGCGTTCGCGGCCGGCGGCGAGGCGACGTACACGCTGAACGTGATGAACCACGGGCCGAGCGTGTCGCGCGACGTCGTGGTGGTGGACGACCTGCCGACGGGGATCGACGGGACGAGCGTCGACGTGATCGGCGTGACCGACGAGCGCTGCTCGATCGGACCGGTGCCGGGGTCGTCGACGGGCCGGGAGCGCGTGACGTGCGAGCTCGGGGACCTCGAGGTCGGGGACCGACGGACGATCCTGGTGCGGGTGAAGGTGGCCGAGGACATCGTGCCGGCCAACGACGCAAACCAGTGCGTGGGCACCCGGAACGCGGCGAAGGTGTCGGCGGCGACGAAGGATCCGGACGACGACAACAACGAAGCCGTCGAGTCGCAGGACGTGTGCGCGACGGCGGACCTGAAGCTGACGAAGACGAGCGAGCCGGAGAAGGTCAACGCCGGGGAGCAGAAGCGGTACCACATCGAGGTCGAGAACCTGGGGCCGGCGGACGCGACGGGCGTGA
>QEVT01000271.1 GCA_003576755.1 bacterium
CCGCCCCCGGGCCGGCCCACGGTCATCTCCACCGCCGCGACACGCTGTCCGCCGGCGCGCAGGTCGGTGGCGCGCGCCGACACCGCCACCGACGTCCCCGCGGGCGCGAGCGCCGGGCGCAGCGCGAGGCGGGTCACCTCGGGGCCGTTGATGCGCTGGTACGGGCGGTCGGACAGGCCGAGGGTCATCACCAGGGCCTCGAGGTTCTGCCGGATCACGGCCTCGAGCTCGGCGCACGGAGCGACGAAGTCGCTGCCCTGCAGCTCGATGACGTAGCTCGGGATCCCGAGCTCGCCGTACCCCCAGTCGCGCGTGTTGCCGCTGACCGGGTAGAGCGCGCTCTGGACCCGATAGCCGTTGAACGCCGTGTAGCGCCGTGCGATGGCGTACAGGTCGTCGGCGTTGGGCGCGCGCGCGGTCGTCCAGCCCCACGGGACGAGCATCGTGCCCGGAAACGTCGCGTTGTGGAAGTTGATGAGGAAGCCCGTCGTGTCGAGCGGCGCCTCGTCGCCGTCCTCGGGGCCGCGCTGGTCGGGGATGATCGAGCGCACGAAGGCCGCGTAGGCCTGGACCTCGGGCTCGGACCCCGGCGCGGGCCCCCGGTAGGTCTCGGCACAGGCCTGCTCGCTGCCGCCCTCGGCATCCCACTTGAACGCATGGTTGCGGTTGAGGTCGACGCCGGCATGCCCCCCGCCCCGCGGGGGCCACCCGCACGTCGAGGCGGCGACGTCGCGCCCGTTCTTGCGCCACATCCACGGCGCGGCGTCGTACGGCGCGCTGGCGCCGAGCTCGACGAGCTGGCGCCCGTCGGGGTTGCTCGCCAGCCCGACGTACACCTCGCGATGGTCGAGGAGGTACGTGATCTGCGCGTCGCGCCCGTAGCCGTCGACGAGGTGCCGGATGAACGCCTGCGCCAGCGCCACCGTGGGGATCTCGCGCGCGTGCAGCCCGCCGTCGATCCACAGGCGGCCCTCCTTGGGGCTAGTCGCGGACTCGCGGGTCACGCGCACGACGAGGATGTCGGCCCCGGGGATCGCGTCGCCGCCGGGCGTGGTGCAGCCGCCGGCCGCCTTGCAGCCGCTGTCGCCGACGTCGAACACCTCGAGGATGTCGGGGCGCGCGGCCGCGGCCGTCGCGGCCCAGCCGTGGACCTCGGCCAGCCGGGCGTAGCAGCCGGGCCACGCGGGGAGCCGCACCGGCGCGGCCGCCACGACGTCCACGTCGAAGCCCTTTGCCCGCAGGTCGTCGGCCAGCGCGCGCGGGACGGTGATCCGCTCGGTCCCGGCGGCGATCGACTCCTCCCACTGGGGCACGGCCTCCGCCAGCGCACGGCGATCGCCGGCGGGCACGGCGCGCAGGTCGACGACGACGTCCTCGGACTCGGAGGCGGGTGGCGATCCCGCCCATCCCGCGTGTCCCCCGGTCCCCGGCGCGCCCGCGATGCCGGCGTCGTCTGCGCCGGGCGCCGCGCCGGCGATCCCGGGGGCCCCTTGCGCGCCGGTCGTCCACACCGAGGCGAAGACCAAGAGCGCCGGCCATCCCGCCGCCCGCACGGCCGCGCGGCGAAGCCAGCGGCACGCCTCGCTCAACCCTGTCGGCTGCATCTCATCCCTCCATCGATCCCGCGCCGCCGAGACGGCTTCAGCGCTTCAGCGCGAACGGTTTCGTTCACCTCGTCGGCAGTGATCTTCTCCGAAATCTCTTTCAGCTGTTCGAGCGCTTCGTCGCCCACCGGAGGCGGCGAGTACGACCTCCGCGCCGCGCGCGCGGGCCACGGCCAGGTCGAGCGGCTGGCCGCCGTCCGGCAGCACGGCGTGCGCGCGCTCGCGCGGCGCGTCGCCGTCGGCGTCGAGCACCCACAGGCTGCCGTCGAACGCATCCGACACGTAGACGGCGCCGGGCGCGGCCGCGACCCGCGGCGACACCAGGGCGCCGCCCGTCGGCACCCACCCCCCGGCGTGCGCCGGGCCGCCCGGAGCGCCGATGTCGAACACGTGCAAGCGGTCGGTGGCCACGAAGGCGCGCTCGAGGTGCGCCGTGACCGTGCCGGGGAGGTCGCCGTCCATCGCGAGCGAGACGGCGGGGCCCGGCTGTGCGGGATCGGTGGTGTCGATCACCTGCAGCCGCCCGTCCATGAGCAGCGTGCGGCCGATCTGCGCGTACACCGAGCTGGCGAAGCCCTCGGTCGGCAGCGCCGACACGCGCCGCGGCCGGCCGGGGTCGCCGGCGTCGAGCACCGCGAGCCCCTCGCCGCCGGCGGCGACGTAGACGTGCCGGCCCGCGGCATCGACGTCCATCGCCGTCGTGCCGGTGACCACGCCGACGGCGACGAGCGCGTCGGACGTCCGCGCATCGACCACCCCCAGCCCTTCGCGGCCGCCCGCGACGTAGACGAAGCCGCCGTGCGCCGCGAGCGCGCCGCCGTCGGAGCCCGTCACGGGCGACTCGACGCCGGCGACCGCCCGTGCCGCGCGCACGCCGTCGCCGACGAACGACCACAGCCGCGCGTGCGTGCCGTCGAACGCGAACCACCGCTCGTCCTCGGCGGCCACCGCCACGACATAGCCCGGCGGGTCGATGTCCGCGACGCGCCGCGGCAGGTTGGGGTTGGTGGCGTCGACGACGCGTGCGCCCCGCTCGTCGGCGACGACGACCTGGTCGTCGACGGCGTAGACGCTGCTGGCGGCGCCGTCGGCGACGTGCCGGCCCAGGAGCCGGGGGCGGCGCGGCGACGCCACGTCGACCACGGCCAGGCCGCGCGCCCCGTCGGCGACATAGGCCAGGCCGTTGGCCACGTGCACGGCGCGCGCGTCGTCGACATCGGGCAGCCGGCCGACCTCGCGCGGGGCGGTAGGGTCGACGACGTCGAAGATCCGCAGCCCGTTCGGCCCGTCGGCCACGAACGCGTACCCGCTGGCCAGGTGCATCCGCCCGCCCAGCCCGCTCTCGCGGTCGGGCGTGGCGGCCTTGCCGAGCAGGCGCGGCGCGGCCGGGACGGCGATGTCGTAGACGCGCAGGCCCTCCTCGTCGACCAGCATGTGCACCCGGCGCTCGGCGACGACCAGGCCGATGGCCTCGGCCGGCAGCTCGATCCGACTGGCCACGCGGGGCGCGGTCGGGACGGACACGTCGACGACCCAGACGGCGGGGGGGTCCGACGCGACGGCGGCGCACGCCACGCCGTCGCCGGCGGCGACGACCGTGGCGCCGTCGGGCACGTCGACGTACCCGGCGCGGCGCGGGCGCGCAGGCTCCGCGACGTCGACGACCTCGATGCCGCCCTCGCCCGTGACCACGAACGCGATGGGCGCCTGCGTGCCGTCGGCGATGGCGATGTCCAGCACGACGCCGGACAGGATCGGGCTCTCGCCGGCGCGGCGCGGCGCCGACGGGACCGTCACGTCGTAGGCCACGATGCGCGGGCCGACGCCCACCCACGCGTGCACCCCGGCCATGACGACGTCGGCGGTGAGCCCGCCGACTTGCCCGACGAGCTCCAGCCGATCCGGCGACGAGGGTTGGGCGGCGGCGCGGTCGGGCGCGGCGGCGCCGAGCGCGACCGCGCCGGCCGCCGCCAACACCGCGGCGACGCGCCCGGCCCTATCGCCCACCCTCGTCGAGACAACGCGCACGTCGGCCTCCCGTCCTCGTTCGTCGGATCGCGCCAGTGTAGGGCATGGCCGCGCCGGCGTCAACGCGGCACGCGCGGCGGCACCCTCAGGGCCGGCGGATCGGCCACTGGCTGAGCAGCATGGCGGCGACGACCAGGGCGGCGCCGGCCAGCCCGCGCCGCCCGAGCGACTCGCCGAGCCACCAGTAGGCGAAGAGCGCCGCCCAGAGCGGTTCCAGGGTGTAGATCAGCGCCGCCTCGGGCGCGGTCACGCGCCGCTGGCCGGCGGCCTGCAGCCACGTCGTGACGGCGGTGGCCGCCAGCGCGAGGTACGCCACGGCGGCCCAGGCGGACGGCGGGATCGCGGGCGGCGCGCCGACGGCGGAAGGGCCGCCGACCGCGCGGCCGGCCAGCACCCCCAGCGCGGCGAACATCGCCACGCTCCACAGCTGCACCGCGGTCAGGCGCCGCGTGTCGACGGCCAGGGCGTGCGCTTCGAGCCGCACGACATAGACGGCATACGCGGCGGCCGTGACGAGCGTCCATGCGTCGCCGACGTTGGGAGGGGATCCGTCCCACGACAAGAGACCGACGCCGGCGAGCGCGACGAGGGCGGCGACCGAGACGGAGCGCGGGACGCGGCGGCCGGCGGCGGTGATCAGCAGCGGCACGAGCACGACGCTCGCCGCCGTGATGAAGGCGCTGCGGCTGGCGGTGGTGTAGCGCAGCCCCACGGCCTGCGTGGCATAGCCGAGGAACAGCCACCCGCCGAGCTCGAGCCCGGCTCCCCAGGCGTGCCTGGAGCGCACCACCCACGGCAGGAAGATCGACCCGGCGATCGCGAAGCGGGCCAGGGTCAGGTGCAAGGGGGCCACGTGCGTCACGGCCCCCTTGATGACGGCGAAGGTGGTGCCCCAGAGCAGCGTCACGACCAGGAGCGCCGCGATCCCGGCCGCGTGGGGGCCGACTCGGCCATGCACGGGAGGGATACTGTAGGGGTGGGGGCGCGGCGGTGTCCAATTCGCCTGCGGCGTCGCCGAGGACTGGGGGCCGGGCGCGTCCCCTACCGCCCCACCCGCGGCGCCCACGCCGGCCCGTGCCGCGTCGCGACGCCGCGCGCGTCGACGTCCTCGACCCAGTACCGCACCGCGCGGGCCGGCGCCGCGCGGTCGACGAACGCGTAGTCGGCGCCGCCGAGCTGTGACCCGCGCGGCGGGACGAGGCGCGGCGTCAGGTCGACCGTCCGCCCGTCGCCGGCGTCGCGCAGCACCCGGAACCCCGCGTGGCCGATCTCCGACGCGGTCCGCCACGACACCTCGACGGGCCGCCCGATCCGGCGCGCGGCGAGGCGGTCGATCTCGACGGCCATCGGAGGCCCGTTCGGCGTGCCGCCAAGCGACCAGAGCCCCGCGAGGCCCGTGACCCCCGCACAGGTCACGGTGTTGGCGCCGGTGTCGCGGCTGCGGTCGCCGGCCGGGCAGTCCGCCCAGCCGCCGCCCGTCCACCGCCGCAGGTACGTCGTGCCCTCGTCCGCGATGTCGCTCGGCCCCAGCTCGTTGGCGTCGACCGGGTCGTAGGCCAGCGTCAGGTCGGCCACGTAGGCCCCCGTCCCGCCGCTCGGCGTGATCTCGAAGTGCCGCTTGATCGGCCGCTCGAGCGGCGCGACCTCCGGGAAGGCGTCGGGGTACACGCAGACCTCGACGCTGTCGACGGCTTCGCTCGCGAAGTCCAGCGTGGCGCCGACGCCGTCGAAGTCGTACGTCCCGGTGCCGCCGATCGCGAGCGTCTGGCAGATCGGGCAACGCGTGCGCAGGACTTCCTGGCCGCGCGTGTAGTCGCTGGTCCAGGCGTACAGGTAGCCGTTGAACTCGGCCAGCTCGGCGGCGAACGTGCTGGCGAAGCCGAACCCGTCGGGGTTGGCGCGCGTCCACACCAGCGCGGGTCCGCCTCCCGACAGCGTCCCGTCGGTGCGCCACACCTCGACGCCGGTGCCGCCGCTGGTCGGCGCGACGTAGAGCAGCCCGTTGTAGACGGTCTGGCCGTCGACGATGGCGCGTCCGTTCGACGCGTCGCCGTCGAAGCCGTCGAGGTTGACCTGCGCCCACGACCCGCCGGCACCCGTGGCGCTGCGCCACACCTCGGTGCCGCTGCCGCCGTCGAACGCGATGTAGAGGTGGCCGGCGTACGGGCCGACGACGTCGACGCGGTTGTTGACCGGCGCCGTGAACACGTTCTCCCACGCCCAGTCGTGCGCCGCGCCGGTGCCGCCGTCGAGGGTGCCGTCGGTGCGCCAGACGCTGCCCGGGAAGCCCGCGAAGCGCGCCGTCCCGATGTACAGCCGGCCGCCCCACACGTCGGCCGACTGGCTGGTGATCTCGGTGCCGGCGCCGTCGAAGCCGTCGAGGTTGCGCTGCTTCCAGGCCAGGCGCGGCCCGCCGCCGTCGAGCGTCGTGCCGTCGGTGCAGAACACCTGGGTGCCGGCCGCGGCGTTGCCGGTGCCGGCGCACAACTCGGGCGGGGTGTCGGCACCGTCGAAGACGAGCATGTCCTTGAAGTTCTGGTTGTCGGGGTTGGCCGTCGGGGCCGGCGTCGGGAAGCCGCTGTGGTTGACCTGCGTCCACGTTCCGGCCGCGCCGCTGGCGCTGCGCCACACCTCGGAGCCGTCGTGCAGCGCGTTCTGCACCGCGGTGGAGGCGTACAGGAACCCGCCGAAGCCGGCCAGGCTGTCGATGTGGTCGTTGTTGGCCACGTCGCCGAACGCGTCGGGCACCACCTGCTCCCAGTCCGCCTGCCCGGTGGCGATCGCCACGCCGCCGCGTGTCCGCCACACCCGCGCCCCGAGCGTGTTGTCGGCCTCCATGCCGACGTAGAGCTGGCCGCCGTGAACCACGAGCTCGAAGCCCTCTTCGGAGGTGTACGGCGCGACGCCGAGGTCGAACGCCCCGTTGCTGACCCGCGTCCAGGGCTTGCAGGCGCCCGCGTACGTCCCGAC
>QEVT01000272.1 GCA_003576755.1 bacterium
GCAGCGGCGGCTCGTCCGCCTGCGCTGCCGGGCGCGCGTCGCCGCGGGCGACGCCGTGTCGCAGCCGTCGGCCGCCGGCGAGCGCGCGCGGGCCGGCCGCGTCACGACGGCGGTCGGTGTGGGAGCGACCTGGTGGGCGCTGGCGTTGGTGCCGGCGCGCTGGGTGGACGGGAAGGGGGCGGTCGTCGCGACGGAAGGGGGCGACGTGGCGGCGGAGGTGACGGCGGTGACCGGTGCGTGACGCCGGAACCTTGCGTGGCCGGCGCGCGTTCGAACGCGCGCCACGATGCCCCAAGTAGTATCATCCCGCCCGCCATGCACGCCTTCCGCGCCCTTCGCATCCGACCGTTCGCCCTGCTCTGGGCCGGACAGACCGTGTCGCGCATCGGGGACTTCGTGTACGAGGTCGTGCTGGCGTGGTGGGTGCTGCAGGAGACGGGGTCGGCGGTGGCGATGGGGTCGGTGCTGATCGTCACGTTCGTGCCCGTCGCCGTGTTGACGCTGCTGGGCGGCGCCGTCGTCGACCGCGTGCGGCGCGTGCCGGTGCTGCTGGCGTCCGACGCCGTGCGCGGCGCCGCCGTGCTGGCCGTGGCCGCGCTGGCGGCGGGCGACCGGCTGGAGCTGTGGATGGTGTTCGCGCTGAGCCTGGTCTTCGGCGTGGCCGACGCGTTCTTCCAGCCGGCCTACTTCGCGTTGGTGCCGGAGCTGGTGCCGGAGGAGGACTTGCCCAGCGCCAACGCCCTGACCAGCATGAGCTTCCAGCTCGGGCGGGTGGCCGGCCCGGCGCTGGGCGGCATCATCGTCGCCGGCGCCGGGGTGGGGCCGGGGTTCGTCATCAACGGCCTGTCGTTCCTGGCCTCGGGGCTGCTGCTCGTGCCGCTCCTGGCCGGCTCGCGCGCCCCGCAACGGGTTGCGGACGAGGCGGGCGAAGGCGTGCTGGCGCGCCTCGTCGCCGACACGCGCGAGGGCGTGGCCACGGTGCGGGGCGACCCGGTGCTGTGGATCGGCATCGCCGCCGGCTCGCTGATCGGCGCTCTGCTCGTCGGCCCCTTCCTCGTCTCGATGCCGTTCCTGGTCAAGGAGCGGTTCGGCGACGACCCGCGCATGCTGGGGTACATCCTGGCGATGTTCCCGGTGGGCTTCATCCTGGGCAGCCTGTGGGGCGGGCGGCGGACGGAGCTGCCGCGCCGCGGGCTCCTGGCCTACGGCGGCATGGTGGCGGCGGGGCTGATGCTCGCCGTCTTCGGCCTGCCGCTCGCACCCGCCGCGCTGGGGACGACGACGGTGCTGGCGGTGCTCGCCGCCGCGGCCGTCGTCAACGGGTTCGGGCTGGAGCTGGCGGGCCTGGTGTGGGCGCATGTGATGCAGACGCGCGTGCCCGCCGACCGGCTGGGGCGGGTGGCGAGCCTCGACCAGCTCCTGGCCTGGGGCGCGACGCCGGTCGCCTTCGCCGCCGCCGGCGTGGCCACCGAGCGCTTCGGGCCGGGCCCGGTGTTCCTCGTCGGCGGCTGCGCCGCGGCCCTGGTCGCGCTCACGGCGCTGGCGCACCCGGCGATCCGGGGGTTGGATTGATCCCGCGTCACCCTTTCGGCGGCGCATCCTGGTCGAACATGTACACCAGCACGTTCGTGTCGACGAAGACCCTTTCGCTCACGGAGATCGTCTCGGGTCCATCGATTCCCGCCGCGCCGGCTCGTGGCGCGTTGCACCACCGAATCCGCAGAGGTGGAGTTGGCGTGCGGCCGCGGGCCTTGACAAAGCCATGGGCACCTTCGTATAATGGCCATACGCAGAACGGACCAAGAAGCCTCGTCCACGCCCGTTCCCCCCTGTCCCGTGGGCAGACTTGGCTTCTCGGTCCGTTCTAGCAAGTCGATTGGCTGCGTACCGTTCGACCTGCAAGCGTGCCGCGCCTCCCAAACAAATACGGCGCGGCCCTCACCCTAGTCGCATTGTTAACGGTTGACAGGTAGCCGAAGATACGGGCGCAGGCCGCCGAGTTGAAAACTCGCGGCCTCGCGACAGACCGGAAGCCCTGCCCCGACCCGCACACGCAGCCCCCGAAAAAGACAATCGGCATCGAGCCTTCGCTCGATGCCGATGCTTCTTGTTTCGCCCACGTGCGCGGGGTCGGCGCCTTGCCGATCCCGGGCCCGGTGTGGCAGTCGCGTCAGGGCTGGCTCGGCGGGGCCACCGGTTCCGACGCGCCCGGCGCGGCTCCCCCGCCGCCCGGCTCCTCGGTGCCGCCGCCCGGCGCCGGCGTGGCCGTCGGACCCATCGGGACCATGATGATCTCCGGCGGCTCCGCGGTGGCCGTGGCCGGCGCGGCCGGATCCGCCGCGCCCGGCGCCGCGTTGCCGCGGTCCGCGTTGCGGTCGTCGTCGTCGTCGTCGCGCCGCGGCTCGCTGCCGCTCTGGGCGAAGAAGTCCACCGGCAGCGGCGGCTGCGCCGAGGCGGGGTCGCCGCCCGAGGCGTTGGGATCCGCCGGCACCGGCGCCACCACGGCCGGGCGCTGCGCCTCGACGCCCGTCGGCTGCGTCGACCGCGCCCGGTCGTCCGGCGGCAACGGCCGCTCGACCGGCATCGGCACGGACAGCGACGGGGCTTCGGACGCCGCGGGCGCCGCCGTCGGCACGGCCAGGGCGTTGACCGGCGGCGCGACCTCGGCCAGCCAGTCGCGGAGCGCCGTGCGCGCCGCGTCGTCCACCCAGGCCTCCACCGGCACGCCCCGGTCGACCAAGCTGCGCAGCCCCTCGCCCAGGCGCTCCTGCGACGCGCGCGGCAGCCGCCGGATCTCGATCATCGCGTTGTCCTGGCCCGCGAACCAGTCGCGGATGGCCGACTCGGCGATCGGCTGGCCCGGCTCGAGCAGGCGCGCGAGCTCGGCCTTCCGGTGCGCCATGAACCTGACCTCGAGCTCGGCCTTGCGCGCGGGGTCGAACGCGAACAACATCTGCGCGCTCTCGCCCAGGCGTTTGACCTGGTAGAACGCATCGCCCGGCAGGCTGTCGGCGGCGGCGGTCGAGACCCGGGTGACGCCGACGGCCAGGACCATCGTGGCCGCGATCGCCGAGAACGCGCCGGACCACGCGCGCCGGGCCAGCCGAGCGCGCGGCCAGTTGGCCACGGCGGTGAGGAGCGTCCGGGCCGGCCACCGCAACGCGGCCTGTCGCGACTGCAGCGCCGCCGCGCGCTTGCGCGCCGCCATCGCCATCACGAGCTGCTTGCCTTCGGCCACGCGCTCGGGCGCCGGACCCGGGACCTCGGTGGTGTGCATCCGCCAGGCGGCGATCAGGAGCGGCCGCATGGCCGGCGCCGCCGTCTCGAGCATGCTGGCGAGCGGCACGCCCGCCTTGAGCTCGTTGATGTAGCCCTGGGTGACCTCGACCTCGCGGCGCCGCTGGACGACCGCGTCGAGGAGCGCCTGCTTGCCCTCCAGCCGGCGCGACGGGCCCGGGATGTCCATCCGGACCCATGCCGCCGCGGCGAGGGCGGGACGCAGCTCGTCGGCTTCCTCGGGGTGCATGGCCAGCACCGCCTCGAGGTCCTGCCCGCTATTCAATTGGGCGAGGCAAGCATCGACGAGATGCTCAAGCGGTGGCTTCACCTTGCTCTCCCAACACGCGTCCCAACGCTGCCAAGGCCCGGTGCTGAAGCGACTTGACGGCCCCCTCGGTCTTGCCGAGGACCTGGGCCACCTCGATGTTGCTCAGACCGTCCACGAACTTGAGGATGATCACCTGTTGCTGCTCATCCGTCAGGTCCGCCAACGCCTCCCGCAGCGCCTGATGCGAGAATTGTACGTCCAGGGAATGGAGCGGGTGCTCGGTGTTGGCCACCAGCTTCTCCTCGAGCGACAACGACGGTTGGACCGGTTGCCTCCGGAAGAAGTCCACCACGAGGTTGCTCGCGATGCGGTACAGCCATGCCGAGAACGGGATCCCGCGGAAGGTGAAGCCGTCGATGGCTTCCATGGCCTTGAGGAAGACCTCCATGGTCATGTCCTCCGCGGCCGTCTGGTCCCCGATCCGGTAGTAGACGTACTTGTATACTCCGATGTAGTACCGCTCGTAAATCTCACCGAACGCAGCAGGGTCGTACTCCTGCGCCCGGCGGATCAGTTCGTGCTCGTCATGCACGGGCGGTTCCTTCACAGTGTAATAACGGGAGAATCGCGGCGAAGATACGGCCGGCGCGATTAATTTTGGGTGAGCGGGGCACGCGCCGGCTTAATATGCCTTAATCTTACCCCATCGTAGGCCTCTGGGTCAACGCACACTACCGCACGCGCCCGAGCTTGGCGCCGCGCCCGGGCCCGGACGCGCCCGCCGGCCATGCCAGCGCAAAGATATCATTGGCCAGCGCCCAACGCAAGGGCGTGGCCATCCCGAGCCGCATCAGCCGCCGTGCGAGCGGCCGGCCGGCGACGGCGTAGCCCCGGTCGCGTGCCGGATCGGGGTAGCGCCGGCCCCCGGCCCGCGCGGCGTGGCGCGTCGTCCAGTCTTCCACCCACACCCGCGACGCGAGGCCCGCCGACCCGAGGGCCCGGTGCAGGCGCCAGGGATCCTGCTCGTTGACGTGCACGGCGCGCTCGTAGTCCGAGCGGGGCTGGGCCGGCAGGTCGGGCCGCGCGAGTCGCAGCCAAGGGTAGGCGATGGCAAGGGCCCAACGGTTGGGCAACGTATGAATGATGACGTAGCCGTCCGAACGGACGATACGGCGGACTTCGGCCAGGGCGGCTGCGAGCTGCCAGGGGTGGAGGTGCTCGACGACGTCGAGCATCAGCACGCGGTCGGCGCTCCCGTCGGCCAGCGGCAGCGCCGTGGCGTCGGCGGCGACCAGGGCCAGCCGCGCCGCCGCGCGCCCGCCGCCCAGGACGGCGCCGGCGGTGCGGCGCGCG
>QEVT01000273.1 GCA_003576755.1 bacterium
CAGCGCGCCGCCCGCGTGGGCGTCGGCGTCCGCGGCGGCGACACGGCCGGCGATGTAGGCGCCGAGCCGCTCGGGCAGCGGGGCCAACGCGTCGCCCAGGCCGCGCTCGGCCGCGCCGACGGGCAGCGAGGCCAGCACGCAGATCTCGCCGGGAACCCACCGCATGAGCGGGGTCGGCGGCAGCGGTGCTTGGTCATACACGGGTTTCACCCCTTTCGTCAGAGCGGTTTGTCGCGCGATCCGCGCCGCCGGGCGCGATGGCCGCCCGGCCCGTGCCAACGGCCTGGAACGCGCCCCAATAGAACACCCCCAGCCCCTCCGCCTCGATCGACCGCGCTGCCCGGCGCAGCGCGGCGCTGGCCCGGAGCCCATCGCGCAAGCCGCGGCACAGGTCCACCATCAGCCGCGCCGTGGTCCGGTCTTCCACCCGCCACAGGCTCTGGATGACCGTCGCGGCGCCGGCGTACAGAAACCCGCGGCTCAGCCCGATCAGCTCGTCGCCGCCGGTGATCGTGCTGCAGCCGCTCTCACACGCGCTCAGCGTCACCAGCGCGCCGTCGAGCCGCAGGTTGAACGCGTCGCCCGTCGTGAAGCGCCCGTCGCCGAGCGCGAGGTGGGCGAACTGCGGGTGGTCGAAGCGCGCCTCGCCGTGCGCGGCCACGTGCACCACCGCGTGGCGCGGGCCCTCCGACCGCAGGACCGCGGCGGTGGCGGCGTCCTCGACCACGCACACGCCCGGGAGCAGCTCCGCCACCGCCCGCGCCTCGTCCACCGCGAACGGCAGCCGTCCGCCGTCGCTGCAGGCCATCACCAGCGCGCTGCTCGCGGCCGGCGCCGGCCGGGCCGCGCCCAGGCGCCACAGCTCGGCCGACGGGCACGTGACGGGCTCGATCCGCTCGAGCCAGTGCCGGCGCCCGTCGAAGAGGGCCTGGAACGGGACGGCGTGCGCCGGGCCATGCGGCACCACGATCACGCGCTCGGCCCCGGCGAGCCGCGCGGCGATGGGGGCGACGAGCCCGTCATACAACGTTCTCAGGCGCTCGCGGGCGCTGGCGTCGAGGGCGGCCGCCGCGCCCGCCCGGCCGCCGGCAACCAGCCCCGCCGTCATCGACCACAGGTCGCGGAGCGTCCGCACCGACGCCTCGACCGCGTCGGCGCCGGTGGCCAGCGGCACGGCCTCGACCCCGCCCGGCGTGACGACGAAGGCCGTGCCGTCGCCCGCGCGGAGGTAGTAGGCCACCATCGCCGTGCCGGCATCGAGCTGCTTGCGGACGGCGGCGATGTCCGGCCGGCGCGCGAGCGGCAGCTCGCCGCCGACGGCGGCGAGGTCGAGCCGCCGGCGAATGGCGTCGATCCGGCGTTCGACGTCGCGCATCTGCTTCCGGAGGTGCGCCGCGTGCATCTCGTCCGCGGCGCCGTCGCCGGCCTCGGCGGCGTGGAGCTGGCCGGCGCACCACTGGTGCTCGCGCGACAGCGCCGCGAGCGCGTCGCGCGCGCCGGCGATGTCGGCGGCGCCGCCCGCCCCGGGTCGGCGCTCGCCATCGCCCTCCGCGACCGCGCCGAACGCGGCGTCGGCGACGAAGTCGACCAGTGCGCGCGACTTCGCCCGCTCGAGGTAGGCCAGCGCGCGCGCCGCGTCGCCCGTCTCGAGGGTGAGGTCGATGGCCTCGTGGTACGGCCCGAGGTGACGGCCGAGGAAGTGCGTGCGCAGCCCGAACGGCAGGCGCGAACGCAGCCGTTCGATGGTCCGCACCGCGGCCTCGCACGCCGCGAGGGCGGTGCGCGGCCGCCGGTTCGCGCGCGCCACCCTTGCCCGGACGTGGTGGCCCTCGGCGGCGAGCTGAGGCACGCCGCAGGCTCCGGCCACGGCCAGTGCCCGCGCGGCGAGCGGGGCCGCGCGTTCGGCGTGGCCGTCGTCGAGCCACGCGTGTGCCAGCACGATGCCGGCCCGGGCCGCGTGCACCTGGCGGCCGGCCGCGCCGAGCAGCGCGCGTGCCTGCTCGGCGGCCTGGATCGCGGCGGCGGTGTCTCCCGCCGCCAGGTGCACCCCCGCCAACTGCAGCGCCGCCAGCCCGCGGAACGGGCCGTTGCCCAGGGACTCGAAGGCGCCCGCCGCGGTGCGCAGGCGCTCGGTGGCCACCCGCATGTGCCCGAGCGTCGCGTGCGCGATCCCGCCGTACAGCAGCGCCGTCGCCGCCTCGAGCGGCATCCCGCGCGCCTCGAACCACCCATGGGCGCGATCGGACTCGTCGAGCGATTCCCGCGGGCAGCTCAGGTGCAGGTAGCAGCGCGCCGCGTCGAGCGCGGCCACCGCGGCCGACGACAGGTCGCCGGCGTCGGCCGCCGCCGCCTCGACATCCAGCAGGAGCGCGAGCGCCCGCGCCAGGTCGCCCATCCCGATGTACACGTCGGCCGTGTTCAGGTCTTGCACGATCACCGACGCGGTGTGCCCGAGGTCGGCGAAGATCGCGCGGGCGGCCTGGTGTTGATTGAGCGCCGCCCCGAGCGCGCCGAGGAACGCCAGGTTGACCGCCTGGTTGGCCAGGATCTGGGCCGACAGGTGGCGTGCCTCGTCGCCGGGCGGCAGCCGCGCGGCGACCATGAGCGCGCGGTCGTAGTGGGTCGCGGCCTCGGCATAGCCGCCGATGTCGGTGAGCACGGCGCCGACGTTGAGGTCGAGCGTCGCGGCGCGCCGCCACTCGCCGGCGGCGGCGAGGACTGCGTACGCCTCGGCGGCGGCGGCGACGGCGCCGCGGACCTCGGCGTCGGTGCGCGCGGTGTGCCGGCGCGCCGCCACCCAGCCGATCCGGGTGCGCGCCCAGCCCACGGGGTCGTCGAGATCGCGGTACAGCGCGGCCGCTCGATCGAGCGCGGCCTCGGCCGCGGCATGGTCGTCGACCAGGCGCAGGGCGTCGCCCTTGGCCATGAGGCCGAGCGCCACGAGCGATGGCCGGCCCGCCTGCTCCGCCCCGGCCACGAGCGCCTCCGCCAGCCGCAGGGCAGCCAAAGGGTTGATGCCCCGCTGCCGTTCGGACGCTTCCT
Source organism: bacterium (assembly GCA_003576755.1). Taxonomy (GTDB): domain Bacteria; phylum Chloroflexota; class Anaerolineae; order Epilineales; family Epilineaceae; genus UCB3. Next base: position 3,043 of record QEVT01000273.1, read on the forward strand.
TGAGCGCGAGCAGCCGGGCGTCGACGTCCGGCGCCGCGAGCGCCGCGTCGATCGCCGCGGCGAGCGTGGCCGGATCCGCGGCCGCCGCGACGGCGGCCACCGCAGCCGTGTGGGACGGGTCGGCAGGGCGCAACGGCCTAGACCGTGAACGGGCCGGGCGTGCGGATGGGGCCGTCCGGCCCGACGATCACGGCGTCGTAGCGGCCCGGGGCGATGCCGTGAAGCTCGAAGAGGCCGTCGGCGGACACCGGCGCGCGGGCGACGGCGCCGCCGGCTGCGTGAAGCTGGGCTTCCAGGCCGCTGCAGTCCGGCATCCCCGGCACCACCAGGCGGCCGCTGACGACGGCGCGGTCGTCCCCCGCGGCGTCTTCGTCGGGACGGACCTGGATGGACAGCGCGATGTTCGACTCGGGGTGGAGGTACATCCATGTCCCGCCCGATCCGCCGCCGCGGATGCCCGCGCCCACCGCCGCCCGTCCGGCCGATCCGGCCGGCCCGCTCACGAGGTCGACGATCCATGTCTTCAACCGGGCCCGAGGCGACGCGCCTGCCGGTTCGAGCACGGGATCCGGCTGCCGGAGGAACCGGTCGAGCACGACGAGCTCGTCGCGGCACCGGGGGCACTCGGCCACGTGGCGGGCGACGTCGGCCTGCGCGTCCGCCGCCAGCGCGCGGTCGTGGAACGCCGTCAACCGATCGGACGGCGGGCACAGGGCGCGGTGGAGCCTCGTCCTCAGCCGGAGGTCCTGAGCGGCGAGCGCGGCGGCGTTGGCGCGGCAATGGCCGCATTGCGCGACGTGGGCGTCGGTCTCCGGATCGGCGTCGCCGTCGAGGTGCGCCAGCAGGGCGGCGGTGGTCAAGGCCGGCGGGGCGATGCAGTTCGACATGCTGCCTCCTGTCTATCCGGCGCGGCCGTCCGGCTGCCGGGTAGGGCGCGTGGGCCGACGGTCGGCCCGCGCTGTGGGCGCGGCACGCGCCTCACCTCTCTCAACGCGCCGACGGGCTCATTCACCGGCATCCTCGAGGCACGCGCGCAGATCGGGGTCCCGCTGGAGCCGTTCGAACAGGTTGGCGCGCACGTAGCTCGCCTCGGCGGCGTCGGCGAAGTGGCCGGGCCATTCCGCGGCCATCTCGCGCGGCTTGAGGTCGTACACGAAGCAGCCGAGGCACACCAGCCGTTCCTTGTCGGTCTTGAGCCGGGGCTCGAGGCAGGCCCAGAGCAGCGCGCCCGCCGACGCGCCGGCATCCGGGTCGGCGGCGGGCCGGTCGGTCTCGTCGTCGACGTCGGTCTCGTCGCCCCGCGGATGGCGGTCGGCGCAGTCGACGACCGCGCTGTGGACGGCGCGCTTGAGAAAGCGCAAGAGCTGGCCGACGTGCGCGAAGTCGGCGAAGCGCTCTGGCGCGACGGCGCGCCACAGGCGCCGGTAGACGTCGGTGACGATGTCGTCGACGTCGCTGCCGCAGCCCGGCATGCGGGGATGCCGACGGGCCCAGGCGGCCACGAGCCGGTCGTACTGCCGGACGAGCGCGTCCCACGCCCGGTCGTCGCGCAGCGCGAGCGCCCGGCGGAACAGCTCGTAGCACGCCGGGTCGTCGCCGCCGGCGCAGCGTGCCGCGACGGCCTCGAGGGGCGTCGGCGCGGACGTCACGGGATCGCTCGCCATTGCATGGTGGTCGTGCCTCGGCGGCACGTCGCGCTCGGCGGCGCCCGCCGGTGCGGGCGGCCTCCGCGGCCGTGCGCGCGAATGATACCACGCCCCGGGCAGCGCCGGCGGCGGTGCGCGGCACGCGGACCGGCCCCCCGTCCCGCCCTCGTCTGGCGGGATTGGGGGCCGGTCCGCCCGGCGCC
>QEVT01000016.1 GCA_003576755.1 bacterium
ACGTCGCCGGAGGCCGTGAGGTCATCGGTGGTGCCGCCGTCACCAGAACCGCCCTCGCCACCGTGTCCATCGTCGAAGCTCTCGGAGCCCAGCCCGCGCTCGTCGGCCACGGCCGGTGCCGTCGACAGGCCCATGCCGAACGCACCCGGCTCGCCCTCGGGCGGCATCGCCGCGGGTGAGCACTCGCGCCACACCAGCGTCCACGCCGCGGACTGGAAAACCTGGAACAGCCCCGCGACGAACGTCAGCGGCACGACGAGGCAGAAGATGCCGACGAGTCCACCGAGCACCAGCGCGCCGAGGGCGTGTCCGGCCACCGCATACGCCGCCGCGCCGACCGCCGCGCCGACGCCACCGGCCAGCAGGAGCGCGACGACGAGGATCGGGATGAAGATCGCCACGAAGAGCAGCCCGGCCAGGAACAGCAGCACGGTGATCAGGACGACATCGACCAGCCGGGCGCGCGCCAGCCGCACGCTCTCCATGAACGCCGCCCCGATGTCGCGGTCGGCCAGGAGGATCTCGCGGGTCCACAGCTCGCCGAGGATGCTGAAGGCGATGCCGAGAACGATGAGTAGCGGGAGGATCGTCAGGATGAGCCCGATGCCGAGGAAGACGAGGGCCGGGGTGGGCGCTCCGGCCGCCGAGGCACCGCCAAACACCACGGCGACGGCGATGAGCGCCACAGCGCCGACGCTGATCACGGCAAAGAGGAAGACCAGCCCGACGAGCACCTCGAGCAGGAAGAGCCGAAAGGTGCGCAGGCCGCGACCCATTCGAAGGCCCTCGCGCCACGTCGGGGCCGTGCCGGTGGCCTCGATCTGATCGACCATGCGGACCAGCGCGGCGCGGGCGACGTACTGAACCACGACCACGACCACCATGAAGGCGAGCGCCAGGCACGCCGCGGCGAGGATGAGCGGGATGGCGGCATCGCGCAGCGCGCCCCAGTCGATCCGCGCGACATCGTCGCGGAGGCGCTCGGCATAGGCTTGGAGCGCCGGCGGCAAGTCCATGGCGCGACCCTGGCTCCCTCGAGCGCCGCTTCCATCCCCCTGGAACTGCATGCCGCTGCTGGCGCCCCCCCCTCCGCCGGTCAGGGCCAGGAGGAACCCGATCACCCAAAGGGAACGGTGACGCCGGGTGATGGTGAAGGCTCGGCTGAGAATGGCTGTGTGGTTCATCGATCAGGCCTCCTTGCCCGCGTGCCGGAAATGGGACTCGCGGCGCGATGATAGCCGCTCCGGCGGGGACTGTCACGCGACCCGCACGCGATGCGCGTCGAGAAACGCCCCCACTGTGCGTTCCGGTGTGCCGACACCGCATACGGCCGGAACCGCGTTGCGGTTGCAGCAGGACATGCGTTCTGGTACACTCAGCGGCAGCAGAACGCATGTTCTGTTCTGGTCTCGATCGCCGCCAGCCCAACCCCTCCGAAACACCGGGCGCGAACGGTCGTGAGGCCGGCACCGGTCCGCCTGCACCCAAGGAGCAGCGCCATGACACCCTACGGTCGTCAGTCCAGCCGCGTCCCCCGCGTGCCCGTCGCGCCGATGGCTTCTGCGCCGTGGCGCAACGTCGCGGCTGCCGGGTTGTTCGTCGGCCTCGGGTGGGCCGCACCCCAGCTCGGCGATCGCCTCTCCGGACCGATCGCCGCGGCCGTCGCGGCCCCGACCAGCCCGGAGACGAACACGGCGCCAGCGGTCACGTTCGTCGCGCAAGCCACCGGCGTCACCCTCGGCGCCGTCGACGTGTACGATGCCCCCGCCGGAGGGGTGGTGAGCGCGGTGCTGCCGCAGGGAGCGCCGGTCGCGATCGGCGGCCGCATCCTGGTGCCCGCAGGGCTGTGGAACCGCGATGTGCTGTGGGTCCGCCTGAGCGCTTCCGGAACGAAGCCCGACGCGGCGACAACCGCAGCGTACGGCTTCGTGCCCGCAGACACCGTCGCGGTCACGGCGGGCACGCCGCTCCGGCTCGGCATCGACGCGGTCACACGCGCGTCGTTGGCGTCACCGGCATCGGCCATCCAGTACGCCGGCGGAGAAGGCAGGGCCCAGATCACCGCCGACGTTCACGTTCCGTCCGGTGCCGTGCCGACCTTGGCCGCTGCTCCGGACCCCTCCGAAGCCGCACATGCGCCCGTGCCGGGCGCCGCCGATGCGCCCGGGATCGGCGCCGCCGCCGACATCGGCATCGCCTGGCTGCCCGAGACGGTGGCGCGCTGGCAGCCCGACATCGTCGCCGCGGCGGCGGCGCACGGCATCGATCCCAAGCTCGCAGCGATCGTCATGCTCGTCGAGTCCGGCGGCGATCCGACGGCGCTCAGCCCGAGCGGGGCCCGCGGCCTCATGCAGGTCATGCCCGGCACCGGGGCGGATATCGCGCGGCGCCGGGACATCTCCGGGTTCGAGCCGGACATGCTCGCGGACCCCGCGACCAACCTCGACTTCGGGGCATGGTACCTCGCACAACAGCTCGGCGCCTTCGGCATCGCGAACGACCCCGACTGGCAAGCGTCCGTAGAGGCGGCGGCAGCCGCGTACAACGGCGGCCCTGGCAGCGTGCAGCGGATGCGGGCCGGCGGCTCGCTGCCGGACGAGACCGTGCGCTACCAGCGCTGGGTCGGCGGCATGTGGCGTGAACGCGCGTCGGCGACGTCGCCGACGTTCGAGGCCTGGTGGCACGCCGGCGGCTCACGCCTGGTGGCCGCCGCGGAGCGCGTCTCGGCCGGCCGATAGCGGACAGGCGTTGGCCATCGTCCCCAAGGGCCGTACAATTGGCGTGCCGTCGGGCACGCGCGCGACCATGCGCATCCGTCGATCGCGCGCCGCCTTGATCTGCCGCTCGCCGGCTCCCATCGATCACCGTCAGAGACCCTTCGCACAGGAGCGATTCCGTGGAGAGCGTGACCCTGCGCGTGCCCAACATCAGCTGCGGGCACTGCGTCAAGACCATTCAGCGTGTCGTGCTGGACGAAGTGCCGGGCGTGGCCACGGTCAGCGGTGATCACGAGACGAAGACCGTCACGATCACGTTCGACGCGCCCGCGACGCTCGACGCCATCGTCGCCACGATGACGGAATGGAACTACGCCCCGGACCGCTGACGGCGCGGGGCGAGCCGGGCGATCGGCGCGAGACGGCCGCCGCAGCGACGCAAGATCGGCGCGCGTTCAGCGCGCCCGGCGCCCGGTTCTGACCTCTGTCAGGACACGCCCCTCTTCTGCGGCCCCCTCGATCGTCGCGAGCAGCGTGCCGAGGCTGTCCGTCGCCGCGTCGGGCGATGCCCCGGACTCGACCGCCGCCAGCAGGCCGAGCACTGCCCGTGCCGTCGCATCGGCCCCGGCCGCCCGTTCCAGCCATGCGGCCACCTTGGCCACCACGCGTTGACGGATGCCGGCCCGGCGGGTGTGGCCGAGGAGCACCAAGGCCACCAGTGCCGCGGCGCTGCGCGCGACATGTCCACCGCCGAAGCTGCCGTCGGCCCCTTGCAGGCGCGCCAGCCGCCCGGCGAGGTCGACCTCGTCGGGTCGCGCGCCCGCGCCGGGTGTGCTTTCCCGCGCCGGTGCCGGTTTGGCGGCGTCGCCGGCCAGTCGGCGGCGCAGACGGGCCGACACGCCGCCCGCGTCGGGCAGGGCGGCATCCGACGACATCGCCCTGAACCCGGTGAGCGCGCCGGCGCCTCCCGTCAGATCCGCCATGCCCGGCAACCCGCCGGGCGCAAACACGGCGGAGGCGTCGCCGGCAGCCTCCAGGAACGCGGGATCCCAACCCATCGGCAGCTCTGCCGGCTGGACGATCTCGACCCGCTCTCCGTGTTGGACCACCGAGTTGTCGACCGCGACGAACGCCGTGAAGCGCGAGGCGATGCCGTGAGCCAGGGCGATCCGGACGATCGACGACCGCACGGCCTCGGCCTCGGCGTCGGCGGGCTGCACGGCCCACCGGTCTTCGAGCGCCGCCACGCGGTCGCGCGCCCAGAGCGCGGCCAGCGGGAAGTCGACCCGCACCGGCGTCGCCGTCCACGCTGCCTCGCCGTCGGCCGTGCGCGCGGTCACACGCAGCGCGGCCGGCGCCCCCTCGAACAAGACGCTGGCGGGATGACCCGCGAACAGCCGCGGCGCGACGTCCGCCGCAAGCGCATCCGGCGCAACGCCCTCGACCACGACGTCGGTGGCCACGGGGCTGCCGAAGCGGCTCTCGAGCCCGGCAGCCGCGCCTTCGATGTCGTCGTGCGGCGTCATCAACGTGCAAGTCCCACCGCCGATCCGCGCCAAGCGCCGCAGCAGCGGGGCGTTGACCGCGGTGTCGATGCCCATCGTGAAGAACACGGCCCGATTGCGGCGCCCCGCCACGGCCGCCACGAGCTCGGCGTCGTTCCAGACCTGGCCGTCGGTGATGAACAGCACGGTGCGCAGCCGCCCGGCCGGCGTCTCACCCGCCAGCGCGGCCTGGATCGGCGGGAGCATCTCGGTGCCGCCCGTCGCGTTCAGGCGGCGAATCCAGGCGTCCGCCGCCTCGAGGGTCGCCTGCGTGTAGTCGACGAAACCGTCGTGCAGCGCCTGCGCGCGGTCGTTGAAGGCGATGAGCTGGAACCGGTCGCCGGGGACGAGGCCGTGCAACGCCGTGGAGAGCGCGCGCCGTGCGGCGTCGATCTTGACGCCGGTCATCGACCCCGACACGTCGATGACGAAGACCGCATCGCGCGGCAAGGTCGGCGGCGTCCGATCGGCAGGCGGCGCGACGGTCACCACCGTGAAGGCGCCGTCCGTCCAGGCGCGGGCCGTCGTCGCCTCCGGCTCGGCCGTCGAGAACGCCAGGACGAAGTCGCGGTCGAGCGTGGCCGCGAACGATGGCGCCACGCGCACGTGGGCGGGCGCATGAACGGCAGCGCCACTCTCGACCTCGGTCGTCCCCGCATGTGCAGCCACGACCGATGACCCGGCGGCGTGCTCGGCCAGGCCGCCGGCACCGCCCGGCGCGTCGATGTCGACGCGCACGGCGTGCAGCGACGAGGCCAGCGAGGTGACCGGGCCCGCGACGTCGACCGCGAGGTCGAGAAGCGTCCCGCCTGACAGGCGCAGGGGCGGCTGGAGGTGGGACGCGTCGGGGACGCGATCGGTGTCGGGGAGCGCCCCGGGCCCGGCCGAGCCGGTCGGAGCGCCCGGCAGGTAGCGCGGGGCGATGACGGTCGGGAAGCGCCATCGGGTGCGCCCGTCGATCGTGACCAACCGCTCGACGACGACGATCCGCACCGTCACGTCGGTGCGCGGCGGCAAGTTGGTCACGCGCAGCGTGTGCACGTCCGCCCGCTCGGCCGTGAGGAGCGCCGCGCGGTGGCCCGCCTGGCGTGCCGCGGCAAACGCCTGCTCGGCGGCATCGCGTTCGCGGCACTCGGCCCGAACGGTCACGTCGCCGGCCTCGAGCGAAAGCGCCACGACGGCGCCGTCCGCGGGCAGCGGGAAGATATGGACGGCCTCGAGCGCCACGTCCAAGGGGTTCGTGAAGCGCTGCTCGATCTCGGTCCGGCAACGGTCGCCGACGATCGCTGCCCGGACGCGCACCGATGCCAGCGGCAACGGTTGCTCGCCACTGCCGGCGAGGGCGACCAATCCGCCGGGGCCACGCGGATCGGGAGGTTCGTGGAGGCCGGGTTCCGGCACGAGCACGTCGGTGGACGTGGTCGGGGATCTCATTCGAGCGCTCCTGGTTCGAGCGTGCCCTTGCCGCCCGCCGCGGCGTCCAGCGGGACGGATGGCGCGGCGGGAGGTTCCGGCCCATCGGCCGAAAGCTCGGGCAGAGGGCCGCCACCGCGGTCGCCTTCCGGTCCGGCAAACCACGCCGCCACGGTATCGGGCTCGCCCGGCGGTGGCCACGGCTCCTGACCGGTGAGCCGCTTGAAGGCGTAGCCCATGAACAGCAGCAGCGTGGCCAAGAGCGGCGCAGACAGCAGCAGCCCGACGAAGCCGAGCAGGCTGCCGAGGACCGTCGCGGACAGCAGCAGGGCGGACACCGGCACCCCCAGCGCGTCGCCGGCCAGGCGCGGCGTGATGACGTAGTCGAAGGCCGCATCGATGACAAAGGCCACGACGAACGTGATCGCGGCATAGGTCCAGCCGTGCATGCCGAAGCTCCCGTCCCCCTGGACCACGGCGACGATCGAGGCCACCCCCCACACCGCCACGGGCCCGATGTATGGGATGAAGCGGGCCACCCCGGCCAGCACCGCGACGGCGAACGCGTAGTGCAGGCCGAGCATCCGCATCGCAGCCAGATAGACGACCACCGTGAGGAGAAACAGCACGAACTGGGTGCGCAGGTAGACCGACCAGATGCGCTGCAGCTCGACCCGGAGGCGGAGGATGTCCTCCTCGTAGCCTGGCACGGTGATGCGGGCCAGGACGGCGCCCGGCTGCGGCCCGACATCGATGAGGATGAACAGCGACACCAAGAAGGTGAGCGCGCCGGTGGTCAGGAGGCCGACGCTGCCGCCGATGATGGTGGCGACCACGGTGCCGACCAGCGACGCCATCTCCTGCGCCACGGTGCGGAGACCGTCGCCGTTGCGGGCCAGGCCCGGCAGGTCCACCGGCAGGTGCCACGGGCCGATGTCGACCGCGGCCGGGAGCCCGGCGAGGATCTCGGGGCCGCGTTCGATCGTGGCCTGGACCTTCCCGGCCACGTCGACGAGCTCGTTGCCGACCGAGATGCCCGCGACGGCCAGCACCACCGTCATGCCGAGGGCCAACACGACGAACACGACCACCGACGCCGCGCTCCATGGCAGGCGCACCCGCCGGTGCAGCCAGCCGGCGAGCGGGAACGTGACATAGGCGAGAATCAGGCTGAGGATGACCGAGCTGATGACATCGCTGAACGCGATGAAGAAGCCGCCGATGATCGCGGCGAACACCAGGCCGACCACGATCTTCGTGGCATCCTGCCAGCGAAGGTGCTGGTGGGGGGCGGGGGGCGACTCAGCCATGACAGGCCCTTTCTCGCATGGCGATCAGCCGCCGGCCCCGGCGACCGGCGGCGTGTCGCGACAGATCAGCCCGGTCAGGTACTCGCCTTCGGGGAAGCCGAGCCGGACGGGATGGTCCGGCGGCTGTCCCAAGCGCGCCACGATCTGGGGGTCCCGGCCGGCATCGACGGCGGCCGCGAACACGATCTTCTGGAAGAGGTCGGCCGACACTCGGCCCGAGCACGAGAACGTCGCGAGGATCCCGCCCGGCCGGAGGATTTGCAGCGCCACGCGGTTGGCATCCTTGTAGGCCCGGGCCGCGCGTTCGACCTGCCCCGCCGATGCGGCCAGCTTCGGAGGGTCGAGGATGACCGCGTCGAACGACTCGCCCAGCGCCCGGCACCGCCGCAGGTGGCTGAAGCCATCGGCCTCGACCAAGTCGGCGGGCTCGCACGCGAGCCCGTTGGCCTCGAGGTTGCGCCGCGCCCCGTCGAGCACCGCCTCGGAGGTGTCGACGTTGACCACCCGCCGCGCACCGGCCGCGAGCGCTTGCACGGCGAAGCCGCCGGTGTAGCTGAACACGTTGAGCACGGTCCGCCCGCGGCACCACGCGGCCACGCGGCGCCGGTTGAGCCGTTGGTCGAGGTAGAAGCCGGTCTTGTGGCCCGCGCGGACATCGACCTCGAACCGCAGCGCCTGATCCGCAGGCCCTGGCTCATCGATCACGACGCGGTCCGGCGGCGCCTCGCCGTACCGCACGCCCACCGTGGGCGCCAGCGCCTCCTTGGCGCGCACGTCGACGTCGCTGCGTTCGTAGATGCCCGCCGGAGCGCGGCCGGCCGCCGCGAGGACGTCGACCAGCGCCGCGACGATCGCTGCCTTGCGGACGTCGATGCCGAGCGTCAAGGCCTGGAGCACCACCCACTCGCCGTAGGCGTCGACGACCAGCCCGGGCAGTCCGTCGGACTCGGCGTTGACGAGGCGCCGCCCTCCGGTCGGCAACCACGGGTCGTCGCCGCCGGGGTCGCAGCGGGCGGCGATCGCGCAAGCCAGCGCACGACGCCAGTAGGCGTCGTCGAGGTGCTCGCTCGGGTCCCAGGCATGCAGCCGCACGGCGATCTGTGAGGCAGGGTTGAAGAGGCCGCGGGCGATGAAGTCCCCGCGCGACGTCACGACGTCGACGGCCGCACCGGGAGCCGGCTCGCCCTCGATACGCTCGATGGCCCCGGAGAAGACCCACGGGTGGCGGTTGCGTGCGGCCTTGTCGCGGCCGTGCTTGAGCCGGACCTGTGGGTAGGAGGGTGGATTGGTGGTCATCGACGCGTATCATGCGCGCCCCGGACCGGCGGGTCAACCCCCGGGCGCAGCGGGCGGCCGACCGTCGCCCATGCCGACGCTGCCGCCAAGGCGCGGCGCCGTCGGGTGCCTAGCGCCGCCGGCGCTCGCGCCGCTCGGGAAGACCCAGGAAGCCACGCAGGATGCCGGGCAGCACGAACATGCCGATGAAGAAGCCGGGCGCGCCCATCAAACGGGTCAACACGACCACGCCGACGATCCACACGACCGCAAACACCAGGCGCAGCTCGGGCGGGGGCACGGCGGGATGGGGCGCGGGAGCGATGGGTTGGGGGGCCGCCGTTCGCTCCGCCGGCTTCGCGGGCGTCGGTGCGCGGCCCGTCATGCCGGCAGCGGTCTTGCGCGGCTCGGTCGCCGGCGATGCCGCCGGGCCGGGCTGCGGCCGGACCCGGAGCGGGCGGCGGAAGTGGGCCACGATGCGATCCGGCGCACGGTCGTCCACCGTGGTGTCGTGAAGCGCCCAGCCGTCGACCGCCTCGGCACGCGCGATCCGGTCGACGTCCATCGGCGCGCACGACACCGCCTTCTCCTCGTACACGGTCGGCGCGGCCGGCTCGGCCGGCGCCCCGACCGGCTCGAGCTCGAGCGGGGCGCCGCAAGCCTCGCACACGGCGGCGCCGGCCAGGCCGGCCGCGCCGACGAACACCTGGCCGGCCTGCACGGGGCGGTCGCAGCGCGGGCAGCGCAGCGGCGTCGCCTCGGGAGGCGCCGGAGATCGGTTCAAGGCCGATTCGTTGGTTTCCATCGTCGCCCTCATCGCTTCCGTCGACCACCGCCCGGCTCGATGTCGACCCATCGGTCGGACAGCCTGTTACCGCAGCGCCTTACGCGGCGCGCGGCACGTGCGTTGCGGCCGGGCCTACGCCTGCGCTTGTGCGGGGGTCACCGCCCGCGTGGAGGCCGCGCCGTTCGGGCTGGGCACCATGTCGGCATGCCCCCGGTGACAGGGGCCGCCCACCGCGAGGTAGTCGTACCCCTTGGCCACGAGCGTGTCGAAGTCGTGGATCATCCGCCGGCCGTCGATGACGAGGTAGGGCGGCGGCGCGTTCTCGACGATGGTGTGCGACAGGCCGCGGAACTCCTCCCAGTCCGTCGAGATGAACAGCCCGTCGCTGCCGCGGATCGCGTCGGCGGCCGAGTCGTGATACGAGATGCGCTCGAACAGGTGGTTGGTCTCGGGGTTGAACCACGTCCGGCGCGCCTCCTCGGCCGCGAGCGGGTCGTAGGCCCGGATCGCCTTGACGCCTCGGCCGAGGAGCGATTCGACGACCTTGAGCGCGGCCGAGTCGCGCATGTCGTTGGTGCGCTTCTTGAAGGCCAGGCCCATGAGGGCGATGGTCTTCTGGTTGAAGCTGAAGCCGGTCTCGTGGATGGCGCGGTCGACGAGGTAGGTCTTCTGGAACTCGTTGATGTTGTAGACCGCCTGCAGCAGGTCGGTGGCGCGGCCGGCGCGGTTGAGCTGGTAGATCAGGCTCTGGATGTCCTTGCCGAAGCAGCTGCCGCCCGCGCCGTTGCTGACGTACGACCCCCACGTGCTGATCCGACTGTCGGCGGTGACGCCGAGCTTGAGGTCTTCCATGCGGATGTTGGGCATGGCCTCGGCCAGCCGCGCGCCGACGCCGTTCCAAAACGAGATGTAGGTGAGCAGAAGGGTGTTGCCGATGTACTTGATCGCCTCGGCCGTCTCGGGCGTGGTCTCGAGGTAGCGGATGCGCACGTGGTTGACGAACTGCGGGTACACCCGCCGCAGGATCTCGTAGTCCGCCTCGGTGTCGGCGCCGACCACCACGCGGTCGGGGCTGCGCGAGTCGTTGACCGCGTTGCCCTGGGCGAGGAACTCGGGGTTCGACGCGACGCCGGCATTGTCGACGCCGTGCTCCGCCAGGATCTGCCTGAGGAGGCGCGCGGTGCCGATGGGCACGGTGCTCTTGTTGACCACGACCACGCGCCGCTTGTCGGCCCGCCGGGCCAGGAGCTCGCCGACGTGGTTGGCCGCGCTGAGGTAGTGGGTCAGGTCGGACGAGCCGTCGCGGTTGGGCGGCGTGTTGAGGCACAGGAAGAACGCCTCGGCACCCTCCACGAGGCCGGTGATGTCGGTGGTGAAGAAGAGGTACCGGTCGATCGACTCGGCGATCGACGCCGCCAGGCCCGGCTCGTTGACGTAGCGCTCGATCTGCGCGGGGTCGCCGCTGCGGTAGGCGGCCATGCGCGTGGCGTCGATGTCGTAGGCGTGCACCTCGTGGCCGTACTCGGCCATGACGGCGGCGTGGGTGAGGCCGACGAATCCGGTGCCGACGACGATGATCTTCATGGAGTTCAATGCCTCGAAGAGTGAAGTCCGCTGAAAGAGCTTTGGAGTTGTTCAGTGGGGAACGTATGCTTGTCTAGATTATACAGTATAGCACGGACCTGAGCTATGGGGAAAGTGGCTCTGCACAGTCATAGCTTAGTCATGATTACCTACATGAGTTATCCTTGTGATGGCTCCATGAGAACCACTCTGAAACTCGTGCCGGGAGTTCATCGTGATCGAATGACTCGATATAACCATTTTGGATGCGCCAAACTTATTGGAGACTCCAGCCCTAGGCCCATTTTGACAATCAGACTCCGAAGCTCTGAATCAACACTCATTGTATGCACGATCCGATCCATGATATGTCGCCGAAGAAGAAGATTTCTACAAATCCTCCAACCAACAAAAAGGAGTCGGAAGCGGCGAGACAGTTCTGCTTCATACAGTCGTGAGTATGGTTGGGACAAGCCAATGCCAGCATGCAAGCACTCAGACGCAAGAATTCCACTGTAAAGCGCAAGGTCAATCCCTTCTCCAGTAAGCGGATTCACAAGTCCGGCCGCCTCTCCAACAAGCATCCAATTTGCCCCAGCGATCCGCTGCGTGCCATAGTCCGATCGAATGGGATAACCCTTGACATCGTCCTCTCTCGTGACTCCACACAAGACTTCCTGATTCACTCGGCGGTTAATAAATGCATCAAGCATCTCAATGTTAGATGTTGCACGGTGTCGCCCTCTCACCACTCCGATTCCGATGTTCGCCCTCTGATTTGCCACTGGGAAGACCCATCCGTAACCGGGAATCAGCTCTTCGTCAAAATACAATGCATAATCCTTGGGGAGTGGGATTGATGTCGAATAATAGGATCGAGTCGCCAAGGAAACATTCTGAGTGTTCACGGTGAAACCACAACGCCGCAAAAACCCTATGTTGGCACCAACAGCGAAGATCACATGTCTGGGCTGAATCTTCACTCTGACATTGGAGTCCAGGTGCTTCGCCGTCAGAGATGTGATCAAATCGCCATCCGTTTGCACCTCTTCGATTCGCGTGTGCAGCATCGCTTCAGCGCCAGATGATAATGCGTACTTTAGAAGGATACTGTCAAGGTCAATGCGAGGCATTGCTAGTGCGTACTCATTGGCTCCCAATGACTCGTCGAATCGTGAGCGATTCATCTTGCCCATCGGAGATTGAATCAACACATTCTCGATTCGGAATGCACCTTCGGACTCCACTTGCGACAAGACATTTAGCCTGATCAACATGCGAACCGCAAGTGGCGATATGCCATCACCGCACGTCTTATCGCGCGGGAATTGTGCGCTATCTGCAATCACAACACGATGTCCATGCATGGCAAGATATGAGGCTGCCGCGCAACCACTTGGGCCAGCACCGATCACCAATATGTCGACGCTCTTGGATCTCATATCTTACTAATCAACGCTTCATATATACTGAACACGGGAGGTCAGCCTGCGAGGTAGTCCGCTATTCGTTTGCCGATCAGATCAGATGCATACGTTAGTATCGGTATCGTGAGCGATGCACCCAGAGATGTCAGGCTTCCCAATGTAATCATCGAATTGGGTCCACTGGATATTGTCCTCTGTAGACCGGCAAGTTTCTCAATGGTATCAACCGTCGCCGCATCAGGAGTCGCGCTAGATCCTCTAAGCGCGGCAATCATTTGCTCAATGTCACTTATCGACCGATGCTTACCCTTAATTACCATACGGCGCAACTGTCGATGAGGGCCGATAAATGTCGCAATCGCCACCAACATTACCGTCGCAGACAGCATAAGCAACACATCATACCTACTAACAACAGAACCAATGAATACGTTGATCCCTATTACGGATAGTGCCGCAACAAGAGTCGATCTCATGCTCAGACGAGTAGCCATTGATGCAATTTCCCTTAGACAAGGAGTTAAATCGGGTCTCACCCAATGAAGTTCAACCGCAGCTTGACTCATACGGTTCCATAGTCTGGGGTACATGACTCCACCATAGAGAAGATTTGACGCCACCAGCCACATAAGAGAGAGAGAGAATGACATTGACAGTCGCAACCCATGATCATCTCTATCTACCAAAGCAAATGAGGCAAAAAATATGATAGCAGCAGATCCCAACTGGAATGCGGCTTGGATTCTCAGGCAAAACACACTTCGCAGCCAATCCAGCATCGCAACTATCTCATCGGCATCAGTCATCAACTTCGCCAAATTCCTTACAAGAGTAGAGAATCCCATCCGACGTTCCCGCACGGAAATCACGATGCACAAAATACCGAAGACCGTGAGGAGTAACTGCGGTACTAGAATAATCGACGATTCATCTGTGAGTGAAATATTGACGACCACCATACAGGAGTACAACAGCAGTCCGAGCAGTATCGATGACGCAATGTAGTCTGTATCGATACCAGGAAATCGTCGAAATACCCGTTGTGACAAAGTGTGCAGAATATAGGTTATTGGACTCAGGTTTCCAATCGCACCGTGATCAGGCTCGAAGAACTCAGCGAGTTCTCTTCGAGGGCAAGTGGTCGCAGATTCTGGTGATGTCACGATTACACCTCTCCGCCTATGCCTCGGTAATCGGGCTCGAGTAGTTCGATCGTACTTGTTCAGCCCGCGTCTGACGTAACGGGCAGCATCGAGGGAGCGGTCTGACCGTGGAAGTGGGCATCGATGGCAGACGAGAGGTAGCCGAAGACGTCGCGGTGCTGGAGTTCGATGCTGGCGGTGACGGTCAGGATGCGCTTGACGAACCGTGCGCCCATGTCCGACTCGGTGCGGTAGCTGAGCTTGCGCCAGATAACGGCGTAGCGCAGCAGCCGCTCGCAGAGGTTGTTGGTGACCGGGATGGTCGCGTCGACGGGGAAGGCCCACAGATGGTCCTCGATCTTGAGGATCTCCTGAGCTTTCGCCCGAGCCTTGGGCCCTGGAGCGCTCTTGGCTGCCCACGTCAGCCGGTCAAGGGTTCTCCGGCGCACGGGCTCGAGTCGGCTGACCATATCCGCGTGGTCGATCTCGCCGGCCCGCAGGGCGGCGTCGGCGTCCATCACCTGACGGGCGCAGTCGACGCGTCGCTGCCCATGCCACGGGCTGCCGAAATGCTCGACCATCGCGGTGAAGTCACGCAGCAGGCGCGCCCAGCACAGTTGGCGCCGCTCGAGGTGAGCGTAGGCACTCCAGCGATCGCTGCACACCACGCCGCCAAACGACTCGCCCAAGATCTCCTTGACGATAACACTGCCACGGCGACGGGTGATGGTAACGACAGCCAGGCACTCCGTCGCCGTTACCCAAAGCCAAGCCCGGCTCTTGAGGTGCCGCCAGCTGATCTCGTCCTTGCCGACAACCGGTGCACTCTTCCGCACCTTGCGCGCCTCGGTCACCGGCCCTTCCAGCGCCACCTCGACCCGCTGTTCCATCGCGCAGATGCTCCCGGGGCTGATCGACAGACCATGGAGCATTCCGAACAGCTCAACCACCAAGCGTTTACTCTGCCGGAAGCGCCCGACCAGGATCGCTGCCAGCGTGTGCAGTCCAACCCCGAAGGCGCTATCCGATACCCCTGCCGGCAACGCGCCGGTCGTCGTGCTCCCGCAGGCTCGGCAACTCAGTCTGAGGCGTCGGTACTCCCGAACGATCACCTTCGGCGTCGGAATGTCGACCACCTGATGCCGCTCAGGCGCCGGATTGTCGCCCTCCAGCAGCGCTCCGCACGACTCACAGCTCGTCGGCCGGCAGTCCACGATCTCGTCGACTTGCTCGGCGGGCACCAAGCGTCGGCTCGTGCCTTCGTGACCAGGCTGGCCGCCCCGGCCGCGACTGCCGGGCTCGCGCTTCCGCAGCGGCACTTGGGGGCCGTCTGACGACGGCGGCTTCGACGAGTTCCGGCTGTTGGTCGCCAGCTTCGACTCAAGCACAGCGATTCGCTGCTGCATCTCGGCATTCTCGGCTCGGAGTTCGGCGACGAGGACCCGCAACCGGAGGTTCTCGGCTTGGAGCCGCTCGACCTCCAACTCCACCGTCGTGCGGTTTCCGCGCACTCTCAACCGCTTCAGCATGGCGTCAGGGTACCTCCGTCCCGCCGGATTCGCAAACCGTCAGCTGGCCAGGCTGAACAAGTACGTTCGATCTTGGCGGCGTCCAGAACGAGCACGTCGACGCCGCCGCGGGCAAGCGTCAGCGCCGCAGCGGCTCCCGCCGGACCTCCGCCGACGACGACGACGCGGCGCCGCTCCACCGCCGCCATCACCGCCCGCGGAAGCGCCGACCGCCGCCGATGCGCGGCGGCACCGGGCCGGAAGGCATCCCCCCGCGTCGGCCCGGCATGACCATCTGCACCGGTGGCCGCTGGAGCTGCAAGGCCCACCACTCGGGCTCGTAGGCGCTCATCTTCATCTTCTTGCCGGTGTGCAGCGCCTGCAGGTTGCGCGTGATCGCGTCGTCGCCCGGCATGTGCTTCTGCGCTCGCTGCAGGATGTCGATGGCCGACTGGTTCCGCCCTCGCCGCCACTCGCACCAGGCATAGGCGCTCCACAACATCCCGGCGTCCTTGTTGGCCTTGACGGACTCCTCGAAGATCTGCCTGGCCTTCTCGTCGTCCTTGCGCTCGAAGTGGTACGCGGCCAACATGGCCTTGGCCTGCCAGTTGTTGGGCAGCGCGCGCTCGAGCAGCGGCCGTGCGCGCTCGTGGTCCTGCTTGGCGGTGTAGAGGATCACGCCGACCTGCCCGTCGATGAGGCGGTCCAGCATGAGCTGCCAGGCCGCGTAGCGGCGCGCCCGCTCGAGCAGCTCGATGGCCGCATCCACCCGCTGGCTCCCGAGCGCCCGCTCGACCTCGGGCAGGAGCGCCCGCAGCCGGCGGTTGACGAAGATCGCGATGCCGAAATAGACGCCCAACCCGGCCACGAGGCCGCCGACGAGCGCGGCGAGCCAACCGAGACGCGTGCCGGAAAGCGGGTAGTAGAGCGCGGCGAAGGCGATCGTGGCGGTGATCGCGCTGGCGACGATGCCGTACATGGCAGGCGAACTCCCCCTGGGGGTCATGGCGGGGTGGCGGGTGGCACCGGGCCACCGTCTGCTCGTTCGGAGGCCGCGGGGGCGGATGCGGCACGAGTATACCGCGCGGCCATCCCGCAGGCCAGTCCGGCCCTCCGCTGCCACCTGCTGCACGGCCGCCATGTCTTGCCCGCCACGACACGGCGCGCCTCCGGCCGCTACGGCGCGTCGGCGATCCAGCGTCCGGAGGCGCCGCAGCCCGGCGCCTCCCAGGTGCCCTCGGCCGTCGTCGCCGACGTGAACTGCCCTCGGAACGATCGGCCGGCGCTGTCGACGGTGGTGAAGCCCCCACCGACGACCGGGACGCACGCGTCGAGGAAGAACGTGCCGCAATCGGTGACGCGGGCGCTCAGCGTGCAGACCTCGCCCCCGGCCGCCGAGACGATGAAGTGCACGTACTCCAGCCCGCGCGTGCCCCGCCCGAACCAGCTGCCAGGCGCGACGCGCTCCCCCTCTGCGGGCGCGTTCCGGGCGGCCCATGGCAAGTGCAGCTTGGCGGAGAGCGGTCGGTCCGGGCCGCGCCGAGTCGGCGTCGGGGTGGGGGTGCAGTCGTCGCCGCAGCTTCGCCGCGTGGGCGTCGCGGTGGCGTCGCGCCCCGGCGTGCGGGTCGGGGTCGGCGTGCAGTCCTCGCCACAAGACCTGCGCGTCGCCGTCGGCGTCGCGGTGCGCTCGATGCCCGGCGTGGGCGTGGGCGGCACCGTCGGCGCCGCCCCGTCCGCCAGGCGGTACGTCAACGTCAGCACCGGGCCCTTTTGGCGGAGGTCGGTGTCGGCACCGTAGAAGATGACCGATGTCGCGGTGCCCGGCGTACCGACCAGGCGCAGCGCATAGCCGTAGTCCTGCCTTGGGTGCGCGAGCCAGAAGCGGAAGGCCTCGGTGACCAGCGGCCCGCCGAAGTCGGCACGCGCGTTGATGGCCGACAGCGTCACCACCGCGTCGACGCGCTCGGCGAGGTCGTTGGCGCCGTCGTAGTCGGCCTCCCGGTCGCCGCGGCCCCCAAGCGCCTGTGCGCCGGGCCGGTTCCACGCCTGGTTGGGATGCCGGTGGTGGTTCCACGTCGGGCCGCCGGTGGGGTTGGAGTTGTAGTCCTGGCGCCCGGCAGGGTCGTCCCAGCCCTGCAGCACACGACGCAGCTCGATGGCCTGTGCGTCGCCGTCGCGCGGCAGGAGCGAGAAGCTGGCGTCGAGCACGTCGTCCTCGCGCGTGACGCCCGTCGCCGCCCGGAACGCCTCCTGCCACTCGAAGCGCACGAAGCCGGGGTTGGGCCCGCCCTCGGTGCGGTAGACCCAGGGGCTGTCGTTGCCCCAGCCGGCCAGCCCGGGCCCGATGGGCGAGGCGTCGAGCACCGGCACGGTCAGGTTCTCGTAGCCCGAAGCGCCCAGCGTGATCGTGAGCCGATCGCCCAGCGTGAGCTCGTGGGCGTTGCGCGGGTCGTCCTGGGCGATGACGTTGGCCGTGCCGCCCGTGGCGCTCGCGGCGGCGTCGCGGATGGGGCCGGCCGGCTCGAGCCGATAGCGCAGACCCGCGGCCGAGGCGGCCAGCGCCGTCGTCAACGTGACGCGGTCGCCGTTTTGGGCGTCGAACCGGGCTGCGACGATGGGCTGCACGGCACCCGACGGCAGGGCGACCAGCCGGTAGTGGGCCGGGTTGCCGGCGCTCTCGCCGTCCACCGTCTCGTTGAACCACACTTCGATGCGCGTCCGCGAGGTGGGCGACACGCGTTCGATGCGCGGTGGCGCTGTGTCACGCAGTTGAGCCGCGGCCTTGCCATCGAGGTTGCCGTCGATGGACAGGACGAACGCGGCCAGGTCCAGCCGCTGTCGAACGGTGAGGTCATGGATGTGGCCGTGGGGCTTCGGACGGCCGGGCTCGACGAAGTCGTCCATGAGGCCCATGATGTCGGTGGCCCATCGGTAGGCGCTGCGCAGGTGCGGCCGGGCAAAGGCGCCGACGAGGCTCGGGGTGCCCGTGCACCAGAGGCACTCACCGCGCTTGGCGCTGTCGTTCAGCTCGAGCTCCTCGCCGGGACGGCGCGCGCCGACGTCGTGGAAGCCGTGGTCCAGGAACGCCGTCGCGGGCACGTGGCAGCCCGCGCACGCCGCGTCGGCCGGCCTCACGTGCGGGCTGCCGTTGAAGAAGGTGGCGCCCCGCACCGCCGCTTCGGTCAGGGATCCATCGGCGGCGCGGTGCGGGCTCCTGGCCAGCGGCGGAACGGACATGACGTAGGCCGCCAGCGCGTCGAGGTCGGCGTCTTGGCCGGCGTTCGGCGGTCCGAGCTCCGGCTGCGCCCGGTCGCCGAGGAAGCCGGTGCCGCCCATCTGGGGGCTCTGTGCGGTCCACTCGAAGTCCTGCACCTCGTCGCGATCGCCGCTGGCGTGGATCTGGCCCCAGCCAAGCGACGGGTGCCGCTGCCCGGCGGTGAGCGTGCGCCCAAGCCCGAGGAGGTCCAGCGTCACGCGCGGGCCGTGGCGCTGCCCCGCCGTGCCGGCCGGCGTCTTGTGCATGCCCCAGGCCCGGCCGTCGCTCTCGCCGTTGATGTGGCACGTGGCGCAGGCGACCTTCTCATTGCTCGAGAGGCGCGGGTCGGCGCTGGTGTAGAACAGCTTCGCGCCACGCAACAGCACCGGATCAGACACGGGGTAGCGCTCCAGGCGGGGCGGCAGGCCCGTGGCCAGCCGCCGCGTCTCGCGCGGGCGCGCGGGATCGCTCAAGTCGACGACCGACACGTCGAGCGACAGGTCGTTGTAGACGTAGGCCACGGGCTCGGTGGGCGACAGGGCCACGCCCATCGGGCGATCGCCGACGCGCACCTCGGGCAGCTTGGGTGTGCCGCGGCTGTCGGCGGAGCGGAACGGCGCGATGTCCCACGGCAGCACCACCAGCTCGTTGCTCTGCTCGGCCAACACCGCGGCGTAGACCTTGCCACCCAAGCGCGCAAAGCCGATGTCGACGGCGCCCGAGATCGACGCGTCCCAGCCCCACCCCAGCCACGCCGGATTGTTGTGCCCCTGGCTGGGGTTGTGCACGCTGACCGCGGTGAGGACCGCCTTGTCGCCGGCCAGCACCCGACGGGTCGCCAGGTCGAGCCGCCGCAGCGAGACCTGCACCGTGCTGTCCGGCGTGAACCCGTCGGCGTGCATGTTGTGGTACTGCGTCGGCAGCCAGACCTGCTGCAGCCCGGTCGACGACGGGATCTGCGCCGGATGGCCGCGGAAGTTCAGGTAGCCGCCCTCGGCGACGTTCTTGGCCGCGTCGGGGTTGGTGAGCTGCGGGTTGTTCTGCGGGGTCGCCGCGAAGGCGGTGACGCGCGTCGCGACCTTCGGCGCTGGGCCCGAGACGTCCACACGCGTGAGCTGTGCGTGCTCGTCGGTCACCAAGAGGTGGCTGACCCAGGCCGACGTCCCGTCCTCGGTCCACACGATGCCGTGCGGCGACACGAACACGTCCCCGAGCGGGATCACCGCGCGCGTCGCGGTGTCGATGATGGCCAGCTTGTTGGACCGATGCAGCGTCACCAGCGCCCACTTCTGCTTGCCGGACGCGGCATCCGGACGCGATAACGCGATCGAGTACGGCCCGCTCCCCCACGGCAGCGCGACGGTGGCCTTGACGGCGCCCGACGCGCCGTCCAGCACGTACACGCGATCGGTGTCGTGGCACGCCACCCACACCTCGCTGCCGTCTTCGAGCACCGACAGCCCGCGGGGGCTGTCGACCACGGCCGGCTCGGGCAGGAGGAAGGCGGACACGCTTTGGTCACGCGTGTCGATGCGGAACACGGTGTCGGCGTGGGCGTTGGCAGCCCAAACCCATCGACCGTCGGCGGTGACCTGGATCGGGCCGCTCTTGAAGGCGCGATCGCCGACCGGGTCGGCGGCGCGGGCCTGACCGGCGAGGGCGAGCACGAGCGGGGCGGTGGCGATCAGCGTCGAGCGGCGCATGGTGACCTCTTCGCAGGATGCGGTTCGGGTGCGGCGTCGGCCGGCGGCGTTCGGGCGATGGCCGCCGCGGGTCGACAAGATCATGCCCCGGGAACCCCAAAGGGTCACGCCACGGCACCAAGGTCGCCCTGAAGCGGATCGAGGCGGTGACGCGCGCCTCCGGATTCATCGGCGCCGCGCCGCCCGCCGTATCATTGGACCATGACCGTCGCCCATGCTTCAGCCCCGGCGCCGGCCCCAACCGCGTGGGGCCCGCACCTCGCCGGGCACGCCGCGGTGCCTGCGCCCGACCCCGCCGACGTCGTCGTCCGCTTCCTCGAGTGGGTCGCCGCGGGGGGCCGCACGCCGTACGACCACCAGGTGTCGGCGCTGCTCGAGCTGGCCGCCGGCCGGCACGTCGTCCTCGGCACGCCGACCGGCTCCGGCAAGTCGCTCGTCGCGCTCGGCCTGCACACGCTGGCGCTCGCCGCCGGGCAGCGGTCGTTCTACACCAGCCCCACCAAGGCACTGGCCAACGAGAAGTTCTTCCAGCTCTGCGACATCCTCGGCCCGGCGCGCGTCGGCATGCTCACGGGCGACGCCAGCGTCAACCCTGCGGCACCGGTGATCTGCTGCACGGCGGAGGTTCTGGCGAGCATGGCGCTTCGCGACGACCCCGGCCGCCTGCCGCCGCACGTGGTCATGGACGAGTTCCACTTCTACGGCGATCCCGATCGCGGCTCGGCCTGGCAGGTGCCGTTGGCGATGATGCCGGCGACGCGCTTCCTGCTGATGTCGGCGACGCTCGGCGACGTCGAGGTCGTCGCCGGGCACCTGCGCGTTCGGTCGGGCCGCGAGGTCGCGGTCGTCCGCTCCGACTCCCGGCCCGTCCCGCTGGACCACACGTGGCGCGAGACGCCGATGCACGAAACGGTCCAGTGGCTGGTCGAACGCGACTGGGTGCCGGCCTATCTCGTCTGCTTCTCGCACCGTGAATGCGGCGAGCTGGCGCAGCGCCTCACCAGCCTGACGGTGGCCTCCCGCGCCGATCGCGCGCGGATCGCGAACCGTCTCGCCGAGACCCGACTCGACACCCCCTTCGGGCGCGACCTGCGGCGATTCCTCGGCCACGCGATCGGCGTCCACCACGCCGGGATGCTGCCGAAGTACCGCCTCATCGTCGAGCAGCTCGCGCAGGCCGGCCTGCTGAAGGTGATCTGTGGCACCGACACGCTCGGCGTCGGCGTGAACATCCCGCTGCGCACCGTGGTCTTCACCGCGTTGGCCAAGTTCGACGGCCGACAGAGCCGGGTGCTCAGCGTGCGCGACTTCCGGCAAATCGCCGGCCGCTCCGGACGCAAGGGGTTCGACGACCTCGGCCACGTCGTGGCGCAGGCGCCGCCTCACGTCGTCGAGAACGCGCGGTTGGCACGGTTGGCCGCGGGCGGGCGCAAGAACGTGCGGCGAAAGAAGGCCCCGCCCGGGGCCGTCCAGTGGAGCCAGGCGACCTTCGACGACCTCGTCCGCCGCCCCGTCGAACCGCTCACGCCGCACCTCCGGCTCGACCACGGCCTGATCGTCGACGCCCTTCGCCGCACGGCCGAGCCGTTCGGCTATGCCGCGGTGGTGGCGCTGGTTCGTCACAGTCATCAACCCCCCGCGACGCATGCGCGTCTGCTGCGCGACGCCGCCGTGCTGTTCCGGTCGCTGCGGCGTGCCGGACTGATCGAGGTCAGCCGCGTGTCCGAGGTCGGAAGCACGGGCGCACCGCCCTGGCGCCGGGTCGGCGTCGCCGCCGAGCTCCAGCCCCGATTCGCGATGCGCCGCACGCTGTCGCTGTTCCTGATCGACGCCGTCGACCACCTCGACCGAACGTCCGCCAACCACGCGCTCGACGTCGTGAGCGTCGTCGAGGCGATCCTCGAAGACCCCGTCGCCATCCTGCGGCAGCAGCAGCACCAGGCCCGGGCCGCGATCGTCGCCGCGCTGAAGGCCGAGGGCATCCCGTTCGAGGAGCGCGTGGCCCAAGTGGCCGACGTCACGCACCCGCGCCCCCTGGCGGACTTCGTCGAGCGCCGCTTCGCGGCCTTCGCCGCCCACCACCCGTGGGTCCGCGCCGACGAGGTGCGGCCGAAGTCGATCGCCCGCGACCTCCTCGAGCGCGGGCTCGACTTCGCCGGCTACGTCAAGCGCTACGGTCTTCAGCGCAGCGAGGGGCTGCTCCTCCGGCACCTCAGCCACACCGTCAAGGCGCTTGTCGAGAACGTCCCGGCGACCTCCGCGACCCCCGCCCTTCACGCCTGCACCGAGACGCTGCGCGCGGTGGTGGTCGCGGCCGACGCCAGCTTGATTGAGGCCTGGGAGCGCCTGCGCGCCCTCGAGCAGGCGGCGCGCCCCGATTGACACCCGCCGCTCACGTGCGTTCGGCGCGATGAGGCCGGCGCAGCCGCACCTGCACCCGGATTGACAACGCTCCGAGCGAAGGCCAGAATAGCCGTCGATGAGCGACCGCGATCCCGACGGCCGGGCCGAACACGATCCTACGCCGCCCCCCCCGCCCGACGCCGGGCCAGGCGCCTCGACCGCCAGCGCCGCCGCCGGCGCGTCCGGTGGCCCGGCCGGCGGTCCGCCGCCCGCCGGCGACCCCGGCGCGCCGCTCATCGATCAGCTCAGCGGCGCGGTCGTCAGCACCGCCCGGGGCGTGCGCGGGCGCTGGATTTTCGTGGGGTGGACGGCGGACCGGCTGCCCGCGGCGGCGACGGCGCTCGAGCAGCTGTCGGACGGAGCGCGACAGGCGCTGACGGCCGGTCGTGGGGCACGGCTCGAACCCCGCAAGGTGCCGTTCGCCACCGTGATCCCGGTGACGTACGTCATGACCGGATCCGCGATCGACTTTGCCGACACCCCCGGCCGGCGCGCCGAGGACCAGGTGGGGTACACCGTGCTCGACGCCCGGGGGCAACGCCGCGAGATCGCCCTTGGTGAGCTGGCGGCCCTGGGGTCCATTGTGTCGGCCCGCGAGCCTTGGCAGGCAGTCCAGCCGGGCACCAACCTCGGCCTGGCGGTCGACACGGTGCCGTTGTACACCCTCTTCACCACCTTGCCCGGCATCCGTGCCGACACCGGGCTGGCGGTCCTGTTCGACCCCACCATCGCCGGCAGCACCAACAGCCCGGCGTTCCGCTCGTTCGTTCGCCACACGGTAGGCCGGCTCCTCGTCCTCGACGAGTCGCAACCGGCAGCCTCCCGCAAGGGCTACCTCGACGTCGCGGGCCGACGCGCCGGCAAGCCGCCCACGGGCGGATTCCTCCAGACGCTGGTGTGGATGCGCAAGATGGGGCTGATGGACTTCGACGACCCTTGGCTGCAGCAGATGCGGGCCACCGGGCGCAGGAACCAGGGCCGGTTCATCCGGCTGATGCGCGCCCTCGGGATGGTCGAGGTCAGCGACGAACTGCTCGACGAGCTCTCCGACCCGCGTCCGCACTACGATGTCGATCCGCTCGAGCTCGACCAGATGATCGACATGGCCGGCGAGATGTACGAGGTCGCACGTCGGCACCTCGGCGGGTGACGCAGGCGCCGGCACGACCGGCGCGCGAATCCCTTGATGCCCCGCTCGAGCGGCAGGTTGCCGCCAGGGCTTCAGGGCACGCGATAGGCCTCCACCAGAACGGTGCCGCAGCGCGCGAGCTCGACGCGCTCTCCACCCGGCGCCGCCGCCGCCAGCGCGTCGAGCTTCGCCGCGTTCGCCGGGCCCACCACCACCCACGCCGGCCGAACGTCGCCAATGGCCGCAGCGAGGTCGAGCGTGTCGCCGGGGACCGTGTAGACAAACCCCGAGCTCCCCGGCGCCCCGGGGCGTGGGACCTCCGGCGGCAGGGTTGCCAGGTCGCGCGGCTCGCGGTTCGAGAGAAACACCTGGTTCAGAAACGGTGCGAGCGCAAAGTCGGGCTCGGTCGCCGCGAAGGCGGTGTCGGTCCCGCCGCGGTCGCGGAAGAGGCGTCCCACGAGCGCCGCGGAGGCGGAGCGCGGATCGCCGTAGCGGCAGTTGACGAGGTGGTCCCGGAAGTAGTAGTTCACGTTGTAGGCCCCTATCCCGAGCGCTGCGATCGTTGTCGCCACCCACGGCGCACGCGCACCGAGACCCAACCCCCGCAAGCCGCCGTCCGCCAGCACCACCATGGCCAGGGTCACCAGGATGGCGCACGACGCCAGCACGCCGGTGATACGGTATGCCGATGCGTTGGGCAGGAGCACCAAGGCCAGCGCGGCGACGGCGCCCACGACGTGCAGCACCGGCAGCAGCGGCCTCAGGCCGCGCCACCTCGTCAGCGCCACGGCCAACCCCAGCACCAGGAGCGTCGCCGAAACGGCGTCGAGCATGGGGATCCGCGCGGAATAGTACATGTCGACGGGATAGGTCCCGAGCGCCAGGAAGGCGTCGCGGAGCTGTGTCGCGAGCACCGCGAGGTCGGGCGGCGGCTCGCCGAGCTCGGCCCGATGCTGCACCAGCCCCACCATCCCCAGGCGCGACATGTAGTCGCCCGTTCGGTAACGGGCCCAGTACAGGATCGGCGCCGCCGTGACCAACGCGGCGCCGAACGAGGCGGCCACGAGCCCGAGGCGGGAGCGGAGGTAGCCGGGGTCGATGAGCGCGATCGCGACGAGATAGACGGCCACGACGACGTCGATCAACCGGCCGCCGACGTAGCCGTACTGCGCCAGGCCGAGGGCCACCCCCGACACCGCCATCCAGCCCGCATCGCGGCGGTCGAGCCCGCGCAGGAGCCCGAACATGGCCACCATCGCCGTCAAGCTGTCGCACCCATGACAGAACGCGATGCGGCTGAAATGGATGTGGGCGTGCGACACCGCGAGGAGGAACCCTGCCAACATGCCCACCCGGCGCCCGAAGAGCTGCCGGGCGACGAGGTAGGTCGCCGGAACCGCCAGCGCGCCGCCCAGCGCGCTCGGCAGGCGGAGGGCCAACACCGCATCGTCCAGCCAGGCATAGGGCACGCTGACGAGGTAGTAGTACAGGTTGCCGTGCCCCCAGGCCGACCCGAAGATGTTGCCGGTCGCGGTCACCGCCAGGTCGCGGCCGATGTCGCCGATCATGCCCTCGTCGCCGTCGATGATGTCCGGCAGGGTTCCGAGGCGCCACACGCGCAGCGTGAGCGCCAGGGCCAGGAGCGCGGCAACGTCCAGGAGCGCCGTCCGATGGCGGCGGAGCGCTTGCCGCCACCAATTGGGGCGCACCACGCGCTCGCCCCACCCCATGGCGGCGAGGTACAGGCCGATCGAGGCCAGCCACAGGCCGAACACGTCCCAGTATGACACCGGGCCATCGGCGCGCAGCACGAGCACGGCGTAGATCGAGACGGCCAGCGTCAGCGAGACGGCCACGGCGGCGGCGCGCAGCGGGGATGCCGCAACCGCCACCACCCAGCGCCGCGCGAGCACCAAGGGCTCGACGGCCAGACCGCCGAGGGCTTCCCGCCACCCACGTGCACCGGGAGGGGTCTCGCGAGCGGCCATCGACCTCACCAACGCAGGGAGGTCACGAGCCTTGGCCGACCAGGCAAGGGCGGCGATGCACAACGCGCCCGCCAGGTAGTCGAACAGGCCAAGCGCCATGGCCCGATCGCGGGCCAGGAAGAGCTGGCCCGTGGCGGTCAGCGCGAGGGCCAGGAGCGCATAGGCCGCACCGGTCGTTTCCGGAGATGGGCTCGGCCCCGCGGGGCTCCCGGATTCTGTCGGGTCCGGCGCGGCGTCGGCCGGTGGTGCGCCGGCATCCCGGGCGGCGGCACCCGCGTCCTCGGGTTGCATACCGCCCGTCTCAGAGGGCGGGGAACCGTTCGCGCCGGCAGGAGGGACCGAAGGCGCCGCGGTGTGCTCCATGGTCGGATCACCGCCCGCCGAGCTGGTACCCTGTCAGGAACGTCTGCCGATCTTGGCGCAGCTGGGCCTCGTCGTTGCTGCCGGGATACTGCGGGGCGTGGGGCTGCTCGACCAGGTAGAGCTGCGCCTCGGGCACGTCGAACTGGCTCTTGAGCTCGTCGAACACGCGTCGACCGCGTGCCGCAGCCAGCCGATCGGACTCGGCTGCGGTGCAGGTCGGGCAGATGCGCGGGCCAGGGTAGGCGGCGCCTCCCTGGACCTGCAGCACGCAGTCCTGGCACGTGCGCAGGAACCGCACGGCCTCGCCCAAGGTCGCAAGCGCCGCGGCCGGGTCCCGGAAATCGGTCCGGTTGGCCATGAACTCGATCTGCACGCCCTTCTGGAACAGCACCTGCGCCTGTTGGATCTGGGCGTCGGTCACCGCCGCCGCGTTGGTGAAGTCGGTCACCTGGAAGATCTCGGCGCTCGGCCGCTCGTTGGGCTGGCCGAGCAGCTCGGGATCGGCCTTGACGGCCTGGACGAACTGCGGGGCGATCAGCGTCTCGACGGCCGTCACGGGCGGCACGTCGACCCCACAGTACCCCCAGTAGAACGCCGCCTCGTCCAAGCGGTTGAGCAGCGTCTGCCGGCTGTCCATCAGCTGGGCGGCGTCGCGCAGCGTCGCGAACGCCTCGCTGTCGAGCTGTTGCCGGAACTCGGCCGCGTCGGTGGTGGTGAGCAGCGCCTGACGGCCAGGGTCGTCGCCGGCCCATGCCACCATGGCGGCCAGCGCCGAGTCGGGGTCGCGGGTGAGGTCGCGCAACGCAGCGTAGTAGGCGCGCGTGAAGGCCTCGAACGCCGCGGGCTCGCGCTCGACGGCCGTGGACGAAAACTCGACGATGTCCCAGAGGATGCGCACATCCTTCGACGACAGGATGACCTGGCTGCCGGGCACGGCGGCCAGCGCCCGCGACACCTCGGGCTCCCAAGCCACCACGGAGAGGATGTTTTGCTCGGCGCCGGCATTGATCCAGTCGTCCACCGCCGCCGCCGCGTCGTCCATGCGGATCGGAAGCTGGATCGGCTGGTTGGCGCTGTGGCTCGCGAAGCACGCCATGTACTCGCTGACGCTGTAGCCGGTGAATGCCACCGCGTGCTCGAAGATGTCGTTCCAGGTGTCGACCCCGGCCTTGACGACGATCGCGTCGTTGCCAGCGCTCTGGCCGATGGGAATGCCCACCGCCACGCCTTCACCGCACTTGCGGGTGGCGTCGACCGTCGTTGCGAGCGCCTGGTACTCGCCGCTCCGGACGGCCTCGCACTGCCCGGCCTCGTCGAGGGCGATCGCGTCGCTGTAGACGTCGAAGAGCTGCAAGTCGTGGCCGAGCGCCTCGAGGTACCCGCCGGCCTCCATGTGCACCAGCGTCGCCATGTACGGGGTGTACTGCAACGTCAGCACACGGAACGGCGGCAGCCCGCTGTCGTCGCGCGCTCCCGCCGCGCCGGTCACCGCCCGCGTCCCTGCGGCCCGCGGCGCCGTCGCTGCGGCGCTGCCTTCGCCGGTTGCGGGTACGAAGCCCCTTGCGCGGGTGGCCGTCGGCGCGACGACCCCCCCGAGGCCCGGATCGATGCCCGTCACCTGGAGCCCGGCACGCTGGAAGGCGAACCACGTGCCCAACCCGCACAGGCCGAGCACGATCAAGAGCGCGAGAATCACCCGTCCCCAACGGATCCGCATGGTGCACGTCCTTTCCGATTGGCCGATGCCAGGTTGACCCGATCGACGCGCGTCGCCCTATCCGCCCGAGCCGGCGTCAGCCCTGTCCGCCGCCCGCCTCGGCTTGCTGCTCGGCGGGTTGAGCCGCTGGCGCGGCCTGGGCCGCCGCCGGCGGCGCCGTGGCGATCCCCATCTCGCGGCGCAGCTCATCGAGCTTGGCCGCACCGGCGGCGCTGGTCACCACACGCTCGGTGGCGGCGCGGCGCTTCTGGTCCCACAGCGCGTCCACCACGTCGCGGCGCGCCCGGTAGCGCGCTTCGTCCTTGACCACGTGCTCCTGGATACGGGCGCGCATGTTGCTCTGGTCGCCGGGCACGAGGTCCATCATCTGCTCGCGCAGCTCGAGCTGCTGGCGCCGCATGTCGGTCATGCGGGCGCGCGCCACCAGACGCGAGTCGTGCCGGGCCAGCTTCTCGAGCTCCTTGGACTGGTCGAGCACCATGGCGATGGCTTCCTTCTTGTCGGACAGCGCCTCCTCCACGAGCTGTTCGAGCCCCAGCACCTCGCCCTCCGCGTCGGCCAGCTCTTCGGCCAGCGCGGCCGCCCGCGCCTCCTCCTGCTGTTGGGTCACCGCGTCGCCGCGCGCGGCGGCGGCCGCCGCCGCCTGAAGGTGCGCCTTGGTCTCCTGCCGCACGTTGGCCGACACGATCCGGGCCTCGGCCAGCTGTTGGACCATCATCTCGGCGGCGACGCCGACGTCCTCGGCCGCACCCATCTGCTTCTTGAGGTTCTCGGCCCGCTTGAGGCGGTCGTAGGCCAGTCGGCGCTCGACGGGCACGCTGTCTTCGGCGCTGTCGACGAAGCCGGACAGCAGCATCCGGAAGAACTCGATGATCCGACGGAAGATGTTCATTCCAACCCTCCTTGCGGGTGGGGGCTTGCGCGCGACGGCTCGTGCCGGGCGTGTCTCGAGTCAGAGGCGCTTCGACGCAGCCGAGAACCGCCATCGGGCACTGCTCCGTCGAGATCGATGATGGCATACGCCGAGTTGGAGCGCCCGGTCGCGCGGTGGCCGTCGCAGCGGGGCGACGCCGGCATGTTATGAGAGAAATCGGCGCCCGTCAATTCCGTCCCTCGTCCACATGATCGCTCCTGCGCGGCGATCACCCATATAATAGCAAGCGTGACCACACAACCGCGCCGTACGCCTGCGGGCGAACCGACCTATCTCGAGCGCGTCCGGCACGACTGGGCCGGCCTCGGCATGTGGGACTACCTCCGTTACGACGACGACGGCGAGCTGTGGGTCAACGGGCTGCGTGTCCGCGACGCGGCACGGCGCTACGGCACGCCGCTCGAGATCGTCGACACCACCGTCGTCGAGCGCCGCGCGGCCGAGTGGGTGGCGCTGACGCAGGCCGTCGCGGGCGAGGCGGGCTACCCGGGCCAGCTCCGCTACGTCTACGCCGCCAAGGCCAACCTGGCCAGCGAGATCACGCACGCCGCCTACCGCAGCGGGTGGGGGGCCGAGACCAGCGCCATCCAAGACCTCGAGCACCTGGAGTGGATGGTCGAACACGGCCTCGTGTCCCGCGACATCCGTGTCGTATGCAACGGCTTCAAGCTTCCGGCGGGGTGTTTCGGGTGGCCGTCGACGGTCTCGGACGCCACGCCCGCGCCCGGCAGCGCCGTCGATCCCGTCCCGGCCCCCGATGCCCGCACCGAGCTGCTGCTTCCGCCCGGAGACGATGCTCCGGTGCGCGGCATGACGTACGCCGAGAAGATCGTGGCGCTCGCCCGTGCCGGGTGGGACATCACCCCGGTGCTGGACGCCGGAGAGCTCGACACGTTTCTCGATCCGACCGTGCCCCCGATGAACGTCGGCGTGCGGCTCAAGTTCGGGCCGGCGACCAGCGAAGCGGCCCTCGATGCCCTCGTCAGCCGCTTCGGAATGTCGCCGGCCGCGGTGGCCGAGACGGCCGGGCGGATCGCCGCTTCCGGCCACCTGACCTTCACCACGCTGCACGCGATGGTCGGCTCGGCCGAAGGCATCCCGATCGACGCGTACGTGGCCGCGTTTGCGCTGGCCGGGCGGATCTGGGCGGACCTGCGCCTCGCCCACCCGACGCTGACGGAGCTCAACACCGGCGGCGGGATGCCGCCGCTCGGCGACGCCTACGACCACCGCGGGTTTCTCGCGGGCCTGTTCCGTGCCCTCGCGGAAGCCAGCGGCGCGGTGGGGGTGCCGCCGCCGGACGTGACGTTCGAGCTCGGCAACCTCATCGCCGCCGAGTCGGGCTTCCACGTGTTCAAGGTCCTCCAGCGCCGCGTCAATCACACCCCCGCGCCCGACGGGGTGAGCACGTGGGCGCTGATCGACGGCGGGTTGATGGCCGCCATCCCGGACATGCTCCTCATCCACAAGCCCTTTCGGATCCTGTCGGTGCGGCACGCGCATGCGCCGGCGACGCGCGTCCGGCTCGGCGACCTCACCTGCGATTCCGACGGCCGCTACCCGCCCAAGGCGTTTGCCGACGAGCCCGGCATCTGGCTGCCGGACGTGCCCGGCGACAACTACGTGGTGATCCAGGGCGTCGGTGCGTATCAGGAGATCCTGGCCGGCGTGCGGGGGGCCCACCACTGCGGGCTGCTCGAGGCGATCGAGCTGATCCTCGAGCGCGGTGCCGACGGCGTCGTCCGCGGCCGGCTCATGCCCCGCCAGACGGCCGCCGACGCGGCCCGCTTGCTCGGCTACACGGCCGTCGCGGCGCACGCCCTTGCCCGCACGCGCGCACCCGGCCTCGCCGCCGGCGGCTGATTCTGGCCGCGCGGCGCCCCGGCGGATATCCTTGACGGCCTGCCAGACACCGCACCCCATGGAGAGTCGTGTGATGCACCCGTGTTCGCCGCGGCGCCGGACCCGCGCCAGCCTCGTGATCGCGTCGGGCCTGCTGGCGACGGCCTGCGCGACCGGCGCCCCCACGCCGCCCGGCAGCGTCGCCCCGCCGACCGCTGC
>QEVT01000274.1 GCA_003576755.1 bacterium
CGCTGCGCCGCGCCCTTGCCGCGGCCGTGCGCCGCACCGGCGCGACCGGCCTCGCGGCGGTCGCGCTCTTCTACGCGCTCTGGGGCTTGCAGTACGCCCGCGCCGACCTCGTGATGCGCGCGGGATGGCAGGCCCACGCCGCGCCGCCCGTGTCCGTCGCCGCCGCGACGGCGGAGCTGACGGTGCTTGCGTCCGAGCTCGTCGACGCTGCCAACCACGACTACCGGACAGCCTTCGGGTCGGCCGACATCGGCGCGCCCAGCGACGCCCGGGACCGGCTGGCCGAGATCGACCGCGCCGTCGACGCGGGCCTGGCGGCCGTGGCGCCGGTGCTGCGGGAGTCGGTCGCGTTCACCCGTCCGCGCGGGCCGGCCAAGCCGCTCGCGGCGTCGCTCGTCCTGAGCTACCAGGGGCTCGTCGGCGTCTACGCGCCGTGGACAGGCGAGGCGAACTTCAACCGGCTCGCGCCCGGCCACGAGGTGCCGCACGCCATCGCCCACGAGAAGGCCCACCAGCGCGGCATCGCCCGCGAGGACGAGGCCAACTTCGCCGGCTACCTGGCGTGCGACGCCAGCCCCGACGCCTACGTCCGCTACGCCGGCCACCTGTTCGCGCAGCGCCAGCTCCTGCACGAGCTCGGCCGGCTGGATGCAGACCGCGCTGCGGAGCTCGTCGCGCGCCGGCTGCCGGGCGTACAGCGCGACGTCGACGCCAGCCGTGCCTTCTGGGCCCGGTTCGACGGCCCGGTCCGGCGCGTGCAAACCCGGACCAACGACGCCTACCTCAAGCTCAACGGCATGCCCGACGGCGTCGGCGCCTACGGGCGGAGCGCCGCGCTCGTCGTCGCGTACGCCCGCGCCAACGGCGGCCGAGTCGTCCGGTGACGGCCGTGGGAGCGGGCGGCAGCCCCGCTCCCACGGCCGCGGCGCCCGCGCTACGGCAGCGTGACGGTCACCGGGATGGCGAAGAGCCGCGCCGCCTGCGCCGGCCCGAAGAACACCGTGCCGTGGTAGGCCGTGCCGGGCACGGCGCCGTCCGGGGGGTCGTAGCACACGCGGAGCGTCGCCGTGCCGCCCGCGGCGACGCCGCCGTCAGGCAACCCCTCGGCCCGCACGCCGTCGCCTTGGACCACCAGCAGGTCGACGTCGAACGTCGACGGCGACGGCACCGACCAGCCGTGCACCGTCGCGATGTACGGGCCGTCGGCCGGGGCGACGGCGTGGATGGCCTCGTCGGGCTCGGGGCTCCCGGACACCGCCACCTGCTCGTCGCGCGTCGGCACCCCGTCCCCGTTGGCGTCGCGGTAGAGGTAAAGGTCGAGATCGGTGCCGGCCTGGCCGTCGAGCACGATGTCGATCGACGCGGCATGGCGGACCGTGAACGCCTTGCGCCACTTGGCGGTCAGCTCGTTGGCGGCGTCGTCCTGCGTCACCGGCTGGTCGGCCATGGATTCCGCGGGCGAGAGGCCGAAGCCCTCGGCCGACAGCGCCTCGACCGCAAAGCTCGGCGTGAACGCGACGGGGGTGCAGCCCGCGGCCGCAGCGGCCACGGCTTCCGGCGCCAGGCGCGCCTGGTCGAGGCTCAGCTCGAACGGCACGTCGAAGCTCCGGCCCGAGACGAGCACGTTGTGCGCCATCACGAGGTTGAGGCCGGGCCGCGCCGGGCCGTTGACCCACTCCTCGTAGCCGCCGGTGGCGGTCTGGAACGGCCAGACGCCGGAGCCGGTGGTCGTGCTGGTGCTGCCGCCGATCGCGGCGAGGCCGTACGGGCCGAACACCGTCGGGTCGGCCAGGTTGACGGTCGCGTTCGCGGGGTCGGCGGGGTCGGTCCAGCGGTCGGGCGCCGGGCCGTAGAGCAGGGTGTCGATGTCGGTGCGCGGCACGTCGGCGCCGGTCGCGTCGTCGGTCGCGAAGCCGTCCTCCCACCGGCTGCGCAGGACCAGCCGCGTGCCGGCGGCGACGTCGTCGGCCACGTCGGCGAAGAAGTAGCGCCAGTCGCCGGACTCGGACCCGTAGCCCCAGAAGTTGCCGCCGCGCACCACGGCGTTGGCGTACGGCTGCGTCTTGTCCTGCTCGCGGGCGTCCGCCAGGCCCGTCGCGCTGCCTGCGGCGACATCCGCCGCGACGTTGACGTGGACCGGGATCGTCAGCCGTGCCGGGTGCGGGACGGCGAACCGGCCCGCCCGGCGTGCCTGGCGCAGCCAGCGTTGGATGCCGCACACCACCCCACCGGTCGCCGTCGGCACCGGCGTCGGCTCGGGCGCCGCCGCCACCTCGAATCCCTGGAGCGTCAGCGGCACGAACAGCCGCTTTCCCGCGTCCGTGGGGTCGGCGGCGGGCGAGAACGGCACGGTCCACGGGTAGGTGGCGAAGATCGCGCCCTGGTGGTAGCCCGGCCCGGCGTCTGCAGGGGCGCGCACCGTCACCGGCACGTCGAGCGTGCCGCCGGCGGGAACGGTCACCGCGTCGGCCTCGAACGACACCCAGTCCCAGTCCTGGTACGCGTAGAACTCGAGCTGGAAGCTCAGCGTGGTGGTCGGCCGGGCGGCCGGCCGGGTGCGGTGCACCAGGCCGATGTTGATGCCGCTGGCCATGCGCTCCAGCGGGCTGTGCACCCACACCACGAGGTTGTTGACGGCGCGGGTGTCCTGACCGAAGCGGATGAACTCGCCGCGGTCCAGCTCGGTGTTGGCCCAGTCGATCTCGGCGATGCCGTCGATCTGGCGCGACGACTGCAGGACCGCCTTGTCGACGACGCCGTCGTCGTCGCGATCGTGCCACATCCCGGCGGTCTCGGGATCGCAGCCGTCGTCGTGGTCGGTGTGGTTGTAGACGAACAGCTGCCACAGGTTGTCCGGGGTGGCGCCGCCCGTCGACGTCGTATAGTTCAGGCCGAGGTCGGAGTCCTCGAGGGGCACCTGCACCCGCACCGCCATGAGCTCGGTGCCCGGCGGGATGAGGTGCTCCGGGACGGGGATCAGGTAGTCCGGCAGGTTGGCGGTGTACGGGGTCTCGCGGCCGATGTTCTGCGACGTCCAGTTGAAGGCGTGGACCCCGATGCGCCGCGGGGCCTTCGCGGCGAGCGTGACCGCGATCGGGCGCGGGCTCGGGTTGGTGAGCGTCACGGTGGTCCGATGCGGCGCGCCGGCCCGGACCAGGCTCGGGAACCCGGCGTACGCCGTGCCGCGGTAGTCGCCGGGCGTGACGACGTCGGGCTGCGCGTACAGCCCGTCGAGCCCGCCGGCGATGAACGCCGACCGCGCGCCGTCGACGTAGCCCGCGCCGGTCTGGAACGCGTCGTGGCCGTTGGGCTGCGCGCCCGCCATGAGGAGCGACCGGGCCTCGCGCCACGTCGGCCAGCGGCCGGTGCGCGCCTTGTACGCCTGGTAGATCAGCGCCAGGTTGCCGGCGGCCACCGGCGTCGAGCGGCTCGTGCCGCCCCACGTCACCACGGTGCGCGTGCCGTTGGCGCTGCCGTTGACGAGGGTCGCGCCCGAGGCGAAGGCGCCGTCGGCGGCGACGTGCGGCCCCTGCGTGCCGTCGGCGGCGGGGCCCATCGACGAGAAGGGGATGATGTCGCCGTAGACGATCTGGGCCGTCTCGGTGATCGAATCGTGGCCGGTGGACCCCATCTGCGTCGACGCCGCGACCTTGATGGCGTTGCGCGGGTGCGGGTCGCGCAGGCTGCCGTAGCCCGGGCCGCCGTTGCCGGTCGAGAACACGAAGGTCAGCTCGGGGTTGACGGTCGTCAGGTGGTCGATCAGCCGCGAGGCGTTGTCCCAGCCCTCCTCGAACACGTTGCGCAGCGGGTAGCTGTTGCTCAGCACCTGGACCTCGTCGCCGGGGCGGTCCTTGTCGTGGCCGTACGCGGCGTAGACGTACGCCGCCTCCGAGGTGAGCGTGCCGCCGCGGTAGATCCCGACCACGGCGGCGCCCGGTGCGGCGCCCTTGTGGATGTACGGGGGCTTGCCGTCGCCCGGCAGGTCCGCGAAGCGCAGGTCGATGCCCGCCGGCACCGGCAGCACGCCCTGGCCGGCCACGTTGGACGCGCACAGCGTGCCGTGGTTGCCGCCGTACGGGCCGAGGATGGCCACGACCGTCCCCTGGGCCGGCGGCGGAACCCCGCCGTCGCCGGCGAACAGGTACATCCCCGGCGGCGGGTACAGCCCGTCGCTGATCCAGTACAAGAGCCCGCCCGAGATGTCGGCGTGCCCGTCGCCGTCCATGTCGCGATAGATCAGGGGCGACGACCGCGTCACCGGCTTCTCGTCGGTGAAGTCGCGGTCGTTGTCGAGGTCGACGTACACGGTGTCGTAGGTCCCGGCGACGGCCTCGTCGACGAGCAAGAGGCCGGGGCGCTCGCCGGTGTAGCGCGTGAACAGCGTCGGCTCGGGGTGCGGGCCGAACCGGTACGCGCCGCTCCGGCTCGTCAGCGGCACCTTGTAGCCGCACGTCTCGTCGGGGTCGATGCGCACCGGCTGGCCGGCCGCGGGCCGGCGGATGCGCCGGAAGCACGCCGCTCCGAACCCCGGCTCACCGGCGATCGACACGGCCGGCGCGGACTGCACGAGCTGGATCACGCCGCCCGACCCGATCTGCGAGCCGGTGCTGCCCAGGAGCAGGTCCTGCTGGTACTGGTACGTGCCTTGCGAGTCGAGCGCCTGCGGCCAGCCGGCGTACGGCGAGTCGGCGTCGGTCACCGTGGCCCACGTGCCGACGAGCTCCGGCGTGGCGAAGTCCACGCCGGTGTCGGCGACGCCGACCCGCACGCCTTGGCCGGTCCAACCCTTCTCCCAGGCCAGGCCCGAGCGGTGGTTGTCGCGCGCGTCGAACCAGCCGTCGGCAGCGGCGGGGCCGTGAGGATCCGGCGCGGCAAC
>QEVT01000275.1 GCA_003576755.1 bacterium
GCGCGCCCGCCTGGCCTCGCCGCCGCCCGGCGCCGCGCCGGCACGGCCGGCCGGTTGATGCCGGCGGTCGCCGGGGCGTCGGGCGAGCGGCCGACCGTCGCCATCGTCACCGTCAACTACAACGGCCGCGACCACCTCGCGGCGTGCTTCGACAGCCTGCGCGGCCTCGACTACCCGCGCGACCGCGTCTCGGTCGTGTGCGTCGACAACGCCTCGGCGGACGGCTCGGTCGACTTCATCCGGGAAGCGTACCCCGAGGTGGTCGTGATCGAGGCGGGCGCCAACCTCGGCTTCGCCGCCGGCTGCAACCTCGGCGCCGAGCAGACCGACGCCGCGTACGTCGCGTTCCTCAACAACGACGCCAAGGTCGACCCCGCCTGGCTTTCCGCGCTCGTCGACGCCGTCGACGGCGACCCCGCGATCGCCTGCGCGGGCGCCAAGATCCTCGACTGGGAAGGCCGCACCGTCGACTTCGTCGAGGGCCACCTCAACTTCCACGGCTTCGCCCGGCAGGCCCACTGGCGGGCCGCCGCCGAGCCGGGTCGGTTCGACACGCCCCGCGACATCCTCTTCGCCTGCGGCGGCGCCATGCTGGTCCGGCGCGACGTCTACCGGTCGGTCGGCGGCTTCGACGCCGACTACTTCATGTTCTTCGAGGACGTCGACCTCGGCTGGCGGCTGTGGGTCATGGGCCACCGCGTCGTGTTCGCACCGGGGGCCGTCACGTACCACCGCCACCACGGCTCGGCCGGCAAGCTGCCGATGGATCGGCGCAACCTGCTCTACGAGCGCAACGCCCTGTTCACCATCATCAAGAACTACGACCAGCCGAACCTCGACCGCATCCTGCCGGCCGCATTGATGCTCGCCGTCCACCGCGCGACCGACCGGCTGCAGCACTCGGCGCGCGGCCTCGACGACCTGTCGCCCGACCGGTGGCCGGCGCTCGACGCCGACGACCTCGAGCGTGCGATCTCATACGGCGACCTGGCGGCGCTCGTGGCCATCCGCGACGTCAGCCGCCGGATGCCGGAGCTCATGGCCAAGCGGCGCAGCATCCAGGAACGCCGCGCCCGGCCCGACGCGGCGATCTTCCCGCTCTTCGGCCAGCCGTTTCGGCTGTACCCGATGGCGTACCTCATCATCCAGGCCTACTGCGACGACCACCACGGCCTCGTCCGGGCGCTCGGCATCGACGAGGCCTTTCGCGCCGTCCGCACGCGCGTCATGATCGTGTGCGGCGTCGGCCTGCCGTCGCTGGGCTTCGACGACACGCCCGAGGGCCGACGCGCCGACGCGCTGGGCCGCGGGCTCGAAGCCCTCGGGCATCCCGTGCTCTACAGCCTCCCGCGCGACCTCGTGGACCGCCGCGGCGTCGCCGTGCCGTCGCAGATCGCGCGGTTCGCTTGGGACGATCGGAACGTCGACGAACGGCTGATGCGGTTCGGCCCCGACGTGATCGTCGCCACCCACTGGCGGGTGCTGGCGTACGCCCGTCTGTCGGCCTACCGCCCGGTGGTCCTCGACGCGGGGCTGGGAGATCCCGACCTGAGCGGCGAGCCCGCCGTGGTCCGTGAGACCATCCTGCGCCGCGACTACCTGGCCAACGTGGACCTGTTCATCGCCCCCGACGACGCGCGCCTGGCCGAGCTGGGCGACTGGGTGGCCCGGCATGCCGGCCTCGCGCGCGGCCCGCGGCACTGGCGCACGGTGCCCGCCGTCCCGGGCCCCGACGGCGCCGTCGCGGGCATCGCGCCGCTCGCCGACTTCTGCCAGCACGCCTGGGTCGGTCGCGACAAGCTGTCGATCGACTACCGGCCCGTGCCCCCGCCGACGCCGATCTGGCGGCTCCCGGCGAAGGCCGTGGAGGCCTGGCGGCGGCACGGCCGGTCACGCCTGTGGCGCGACGTGCGTCAATACTCGGCATGGCGGATCGACCGCCTCCGCCGCTCACTCGGAGTGTGATCCATGCACGACGCCTACCGCCGGCTCCTGGCGCACGTCAACACCGTCCACGACCTCGGCAAGGCCGCGGCGGTGCTGCGCTGGGACCGCGAGACCCACATGCCCAAGGCCGGCGACCCGGCCCGGATCGAGCAGCTCACCACGCTGCGACGGCTGATTCACGAACGGTCGACGTCGGACGCCTACGGCGACCTGATCGAAGCCGGCGCGGCCGCCGTGGCCGACACGGACGACGGCGCCGACGGCCTGGCGGCGGACCTCGTCCGCGTCCTGCGCTACGACTTCGACCGGGCCCGGCGCCTGCCCGAAGACTTCGTCGTGCGCATGGCCGAGACCAGCGCCCGCGCGCGCACCGTCTGGGAGTCCGCGCGGGCGGAGGCCGACTTCGCGCGCTTCCGGCCGTGGCTCGAGCGCCTGGTGGACCTCCAGCGCGAGATGGCCGAACGCTACGGCCACGCCGGCGAGCCGTACGACGCGCTCCTCGAGGGCTACGAGCAGGGCGCCACGACCGCCGCCGTGCGGGCGGTGTTCGACGCCGTCAAGCGCGAGACCGTGCCGCTCGTGCAGGCGATCGCCGAACGGCCCGGCGCCGTCGACGACGCGGTGCTCCGCCAGCCGTTTCCCGTCGACGGCCAGCAGGCGTTCGCGCGCCACATCGCGTCCCAGGTCGGCTACGACTTCGAGCGCGGCCACCTCGGCACCGTGGTCCACCCCTTCGCGACGAGCTTCGGCCGCGACGACGTGCGGATCACGACGCGCTGGTACCCCGACGACCTGCGCCCGGCGCTCTTCGGCACGCTGCACGAGGCGGGGCACGGCATCTACGAGCAGAACACGCACCCCGCGCTGGCCCGGACGCCGCTGGCCGGCGGGGCATCGTCGGGCATCCACGAGTCGCAGTCCCGGATGGTCGAGAACCTCGTGGGCCGCAGTCGGCCGTTCTGGCGCGCCCACTTCCCCGCGCTGCAGCGCCACTTCCCGGCCCAGCTCGGCGCGTGCGACGCGGAGCGGTTCTACCGCGCCGTGAACAAGGTGCAGCCGTCGCTGATCCGGGTCGAGGCCGACGAGCTGACCTACAACCTCCACATCGTCCTGCGCTTCGAGCTCGAGCAGGCGATGCTCGGCGGAGACCTCGCCGTCGGCGACCTGCCCGCGGCCTGGAACGACGGCCTGCGGAACCTGCTCGGGGTCGTGCCGCCAAGCGATCGCGAGGGCGTGCTGCAGGACGTGCACTGGTCGGGCCCGAGCTTCGGCTACTTCCCGACGTACGCCCTGGGCAACCTTTACGCGGCGCAGCTGATGGAGGCGGCGCGCGCGCAGTCGCCGGCGGTCGACGCCGACCTCGAGGCGGGCCAGACCGGCGGGCTCCTGGCGTGGCTGCACGACCAGGTCCACCGCCACGGGCGGCGCCTGCCGCCGGCCGAGCTCGTACAGCGCGCGACCGGGGCGCCGCTGGGCCACACGGCCTTCGTCCGCTACGCGCGCGCCAAGTTCGCCGACCTCTACGGCTTGCACGCGTAGAACGCCCGTGCTAATCTTCGGCCCCTAAACGACGCCCCCTGCATCGCGGGCACCGCGTTCGGCGCCCGCCCGACCCGCCGCCGATCGACGGCGCGGGCGCTGCCGCATGCGCGACCATGCCACAGGGGGTGCAGCATGTCGTCGTCGCTCCAGCCATACGGCCCGCCGGACCACGTCGCATCCGTGCTGGCCTCGGTCTTCGGCCACGCCCGTCTGACGCCGGTGCAGGCGGCCGCGCTGCCGGTGGTGCTCGCCGGCCACGATGCGCTGGTCGTGGCGCCGACGGGCGGCGGCAAGTCGTTGTGCTACCAGCTCCCCGCGCTGGCCGAGCCGGCACCCGCGCTGACCGTCGTCGTGTCTCCGCTCGTGGCCGTCATGACCGATCAGGTCGCCGCCCTGCGCGCCCGCGGCGCGCCCGCGGCGGCGGTGCACGCCGGCCAGGCGGCCGGCGAGGCGCGGTCGGTGCTCCACGCCGCGGCGCGCGGCCAGCTCCGCCTGCTGTACGTGTCTCCGGAACGCCTCGTCGGCTCCTCCGACCTGCGTCGTGCCCTGGCAGGTCTGCCCATCCGGCGCGTGGTGGTCGACGAGGCCCATTGCGTCGTGCGATGGGGGCGCGACTTCCGGCCGGACTACCTCGGCCTGGCCACCGCGATCGCCGCCTTCGGTCGGCCGCAGCTCGTGGCCGTGACGGCCACGGCCACCCGCCGCGAGCAGTCCGACATCCTCCACGCCCTCGGCCGGCCGGGCGCGCGCCGGGTGGCCGTCGGCTTCGACCGCCCCGAGCTGTACTTCGCCGTGTCCCCCGCCCCGACCTGGGACGCCAAGCTGCGCGCCGTCGTCGGCGCCGCGCGGCGCGCGCCCGGGCCGCTGCTGGTCTACACGGCGACCCGCCACGAAGCCGAGAGGCTGGCGCGCGCGCTCGCGCGGGGGTTCGGCCTGCCGGCCGCGTGCTATCACGCCGGATTGGCGCGGCCGGTCCGCGCCGCCGTCCAGGCGGGCTTCATGGCCGACCGCGTGCGCGTCGTGGCCGCCACCTGCGCGTTCGGTCTGGGCGTCGACAAGGCCGACGTCAGGGCCGTGGTCCAGTGGTCGCCGCCGCCCAGCCTGACCGACTACCTGCAGGCCGCCGGCCGGGCCGGCCGCGACGGCGCGCCCGCGCTCGCGCTCATGCTCTGGAGCGACGACGACCGCCGCTGGCGGCAGGCGGCGCTCGCCGAGCCCGCGCCGACGATGGCCGACCTCGGCCTGGCATGCCTGGCGCTCGACGGCACGGCGG
Source organism: bacterium (assembly GCA_003576755.1). Taxonomy (GTDB): domain Bacteria; phylum Chloroflexota; class Anaerolineae; order Epilineales; family Epilineaceae; genus UCB3. The sequence continues at coordinate 4,763 of QEVT01000275.1, forward strand.
CGCCGGCCGCGAGCACCCTCGAGGCGGTCGCCCAGCGCGCGGGGTTGTCGCCACGGCGCGCCCGCGACGCCCTGGGCCTCCTCCGGCGCGCCGGC
>QEVT01000276.1 GCA_003576755.1 bacterium
GCCGCCGGCGGCCGCCGCGCGCGGCCGCACGTCCGCCGGCTGGCGCGGCGTCAGGCGATGCCCCCCCTCCCATGGCGCGCGCGCGGCATACTGGCCGACCACTCCGATCGCCGACCACCACGCACCGGGTGCGGCGGCCGGCCAGGGACGCCCGCCCCCCCGCGGCAGCGCCACCACGGCAGGTCCCGAGCCGTCGTCGAGGGACCAGCGGGTGGCGCGCGCCGACACGACCCGGCCGCCCAGCGCGACCAGTCGGCCTTCGAGGGCCTCGTCGAGGGTGCCCGTCGGCACCTCGAGGGGCTCGACCGCAGGACCGGGCCCGTCCAGACGCACGTCGCCGGGGCCGGCCAGCACGACCTCGCGTTCGCCGTGGTAGTCCTTGAGCCGGCCGACGGCCGAGACGCGGTCGCCCTCGGCCCATGGCGGCAACGACGCGCCCTTGGGCGCGAGAAACAGCCGCACCCCCGCAGCCTCGGTGCCGATGTAGGCGGTCCGTGCGTCGATGACGCCGGGCGGGAGGGTCACGCGACCCGCCACGGCCACCCGCGATCCCGGGGCCAGCCGCCGCACGTCGGTCAGGTCGATCGGCCGTGCCGCCCCCTCGGCCTCATCCGACGTGGGCGGGTGCGCGCGACCGCTGGCTGCCGCCCGCGGCCGGTTGGGCGCGCCGGGCGTCACGGCGTAGTCGCCCGTCCAGGCGTCGGCCCCGTCGCCGGCACGGCTCCACGACCGATCGTAGCCCACGGGCGCGGTCCAGGTGAAGCGGTCGGCCTCGACCCCGTCGGAACGGATCAGACGCACCGTGTCGGCGCCGTTGTCGAGCGCCAGGCCCGACGCCGCCCGGAACACCACGTGGAAGCCGCCGGCGGAGACGCGCGTGCCCGGCGGGAACCGATGCGACCAGCCGTCCGCCGCGCGGTCCTCCAGGCGCCAACCTTCGAGGTCGACCGGATGGTCCGCGGCGTTGTAGAGCTCGACCCACTCGTCGGCAAAGCCCGGCGCGCCGTCGCCGTCCCAGTCCACCCGCGACGGCGCCGGCAGCACTTCGTTGAGCACCACTCTCGGAGGGGCGTCGTGGCGGAGCCCCGCGCGCCCCGGCGACGGGGCCGGTTGGAGCCACCAGTCGGACGCCGTGTCGGTGTCGGTGTCCGGCGGCAGGCGCTCGACGGACGTGCCCGGCGGTCCACGGGGGACCGCCGGGTCGAAGGCGTCGAGGTTGTCGCCGTAGGACACGGCGTCGATGGCCTCGCCGGTCGGGCCGCGCAGGCGAACCACGTCGCCGCGGTTGGCCAGACCGTTGCCGATGGCGCCGTCGGCGACCACGACGACGGTCGCGCCCGCCGCGCGCAGCTCGTCGCCCATCGCCGCCCCCGCGGCGACGATCACGAAGCCCCATGGGGGAACGGCGGCGGCGGGCAGGATGTCCCAGCGGACCCGGTCGCCGATCGACCATCCGGCAAGGTCGACCGCGGCGTCCGACCGGTTGAAGAGCTCGACCCATTCGCCGGCCGCGTCGTCCCCGCTCGCCGCCGGGTCGAACAGCACTTCGCTGATCAACAGCGGGAGGAACGCCGGCCGTGCGGGCACGGGCGGCGTGGCCGGCCCGGGCGTGCCGCCGGTCAGCGGCGTCGGCGACGGTGCGCCCGGAGGTGTCGACGGGGCGTCCGGGCCGCGGTTGGCGGCGCCCGGCGACGGCGCCAGCGTGTCGGCCCAGGCGCCGTCGCCATCGCTCAGGCGCGCATGGCTGACGTCGGGCCGCGTGCCCGCGTAGGCGTGCGCGTCGGCCTCGGTGCCATCGGGCCGCAGCAGGCGCACCGTGTCGGCATCGTTGTTGAGCGCAAGGCCGGTCTGCCGCTTGTAGAGCGCGAGGTGCCCACGGGGGCCGATCACCGTTCCACCCGGGACGACGAACGGCGCCGAGCCGCCGCCAGCGCTGTCATCAAGCTGCCACCCACCGATGTCGACCATCGCATCGCCGGCGTTGAACAGCTCGACCCATTCGTCGTCCCGGGTGGCCGTGCCGTCCCCGTCCCAGTCCACGGCCGAGGGAGCGGCAAGGTACTCGTTGAGCCGTACCGTCACCCCGGGCGCCACCGTGGGCGGACCCGGAGGGGCGGCGGTGGCGGTCGGGCGCGGCGCGCCGCCGGCGAACCCCGGCGATGGCGCCACGGCCTCCTGCCAGTCGGCGGCCGAGTCGGTGTCGGTCCCCGCGGGCACGCGCTCGAGGCTGTGGCCGGGGCCGACGTCGGGGGCCGACGGATCGAGCACGCCGTTGTCGTCGCCGTAGCTCATCGCGTCGATCGCCGCGCCGTCGGGCCCGAGCAACCGCACCTGGTCACCGCTGTTGCCGAGGCCGTTGCCGATCGAACCACCGAGATGGACAACGGCCCCGGCGAAGTCCGGGAACAGCTCGGCGAACCCGTCGCCGGCTGCCACCACCAGGAATCCGCCGGGCGGGAGCACGGCGTCCGGCAGGGCGTCGGAGCCCTGGTTGTCGGCGATGCGCCAGCCGGCGATGCCGACCGGCGCATCGCCGGGGTTGAAGAGCTCCACCCACTCGTAGCGGGACTCGCTCCCGCCGGGCGCCGGGTCGTACTGGACTTCGGCGACGACGACGTGCGCCCCCTGCGCCTGCCGCATGATCGAAGGCCGTTCGCCCCGCGCGCCGGCGGTTGCCGACATCCCGAGCCACGTCAGGCTCGCCAACACCAGCACCCGATTGTCCCTGCCACGCATTCCTGGCACTCCTTCCGCGTGTCGGCCGCGCACCCGGTGCCCAGGGGCGCGACCGGCTCGGACAACAGCGTGGCGCCAGCATAGCCAGGCGCGCCGGGGCGCGATAGACGGTACGGGTCACGTTGGCGACAGCGGCGCGACAAGCGGGGGGCAGGGCGGCAGTCGGCCGACGGGGCGAGTGGGGTCTTGGTGCTGGACGGCCTGGCGGAGCGACGCGGGTAAGCCCAGGGTCCATGTCGTCGGCGGCGGTGACGACGCGCCCCGCACAGCACCGCCGTTCCGCCGGGGTGCGTCAACGGCGCCCCCGAACGATCCGCGCCCGGGAACCATTTGCCGTCGACCGACGTTGGAACGTCAACCGGCACCATCGCATCGGACCCGGCGTCGACCAATCCAACCGCAAAGGACCCACGACCCGCCATGCAGCTCTGGCTCGCGTTCGGCGCACAACCCGATCCGCGCATCCAGCCGCCGGCCGCCTGCCCGCACCCGGGCTGCGGCGGGCGGCGCTTCCGCCTGCACCAGGTCGTCGTCAAGGGCGTGCGCGACGCGGCGCCTACGCGGGCCGGCGCGCCGGCTGCCGCCTCCCGCGTCGTCGACGTGCACCGCTACACCTGCCGCCGCTGCCGGCGGACGTTCCGGGCGTACCCGGCGGGCGTGGGCCGGGGGAGCGTGTCCACCCCCGTCCAGCGCCTGGCGGCGGCGCTGCGCCTCCTGGGCCTCTCGTTTCGCGACGTGAGCCGCGCGCTGGCGGTGCTGGGCGTGGCGCTGGGCAAGAGCCAGGCGCAGGCGCTCATCGCCCCGCGCCTCCGCGGGCTCGATCGACGCGGCATCGCACCCCTGTTCGACCGGGTGGAGATCGCCGGTCCGCCCGCCGGAGATCGCGCAGCACGGGTCGCCGACCAACCGTCCGGAGATCGCGGCGCGCGAGTCACAGGCCGAGGCGGCGCGGCGCCCTGCGCCCCGGCGCCGGCGGCATCGGTGTGGATCCACGGCCGCCGGCTCGCCCTGCGCCGGGCCGTCGATCCCCGCGGCCGCGTGGCGCTGGTCGTCGACGACGTCGACCGCGAGACCCGCCGCGCCGTCGACGCGTGGGTGCGCGACACGCTGCGCGGGTTCGGCATCGAGGTCGAGGTGGTGTTCCCGACGCGCCGGGCCCCGCGGCGCGCCGCCGAGGTGCCCGGCCGTCCGCCTCGGGCGGGCCGTGGACGGCCGGCGCGATCTGGGGGCCGATCCTCGGGCCGGAAACCGGAAGGGCGATCGCGCGCCGAACGCAGTGGCGACGCCGCCCGGCCAATCCCCTTCCCGGCTGGCGCCGATGGCGGCGTGCCGGGCGGCGTCGCGCCCCCGCCAGTCTCTGACGGCGTCTCCGCCGCCGTCGCCGGCCCGGGCGGGTGGGGTCGACCGCTCGTTCCGGCCGCCGAGAACGGTGCGGACCACCGCGACCGGTCCCCGTCGGCGTCCCGATTCGCCTCGGGCACTACCGCGTCCCTCGCGTCGCCGGCGCCATCGACGCGGGATGGCCCGTGTCACCGTGATGGCGCCACGGTGATGGCGCGCTCACACCGCGCCAGGGCCCGCGCTGCAGTGATGGCGCGCCCACAGGGCGGCTCGCCGCCGATGGGTGGCCGCCGCCCGTGCCCGCCGCGTCGGATCGCATGAAGCCGCCGCGTACCGACGGCCGGACGGCGGCGCCGAGAAGGCATGAGTCCCTGCCGGCGGAGGGATGCCGTGTGACGTCCGGATGGCATGCGGTCGGGTGCATGGGTGCGCAGGCTAATCCGTTCAGCCCGCGCCGGCAGTGCGTTGAGCCGGCGGCGCCAGCCTCCGGTGTGCGCCCGCGCCGGCGGGCGCCTGGCCGAAGGCCATCGAGCGGCGAATTCATTCGCCCGGCGTGGTCGGCCGGATGCCGGCGATCGCCTCGCCCGTCACATCTGAGACTGCCTGAGAAGGACCTTGCCCTGGGACCGCGGGCTTCCAGCCCGCGGCCCCAGGGCTGCCCCCTTCGTCACTCACTACCCTTCTCAGACAGTCTCTCAGATTCAGGCACATCGTGATAGTGAAGGGTTGGTTGAACGTGGGATTCACATGTTGACAAGATGGGGGGGGG
>QEVT01000277.1 GCA_003576755.1 bacterium
GTCCGCGTGGCGACGACGCGCGTCGCGCGCACCACGGCCTCCGCCGATGCCGTCGCGGTGGCGATGGCGGCGGCCTCTGCGGTCAGCGTGGCGCCGAAGGCGGGGTCCACGCGCGCGTCGGGCGCGCACAGGGCCTCGACGTCGCCCGGCGCGACGTCGGCGAGCCCGGGCGCTCCGTCGGCCGGCGCGTAGACGGAGGTGCTGCGGACCCGCGCGCCGGAGCGGTTGTCGAACCAGTAGCCGGCGAGCGCGCCGGAGCCGTCCGGGCCGGCGGCGGGTCCGGCCGCGGGCCCGATCGGCCGCACCTGGTCGGCCCGGCCCACCGACACCATCACGTCGAGGCGCGGCACGGCGGCCAGGGCGCCCCATGTCATGTCGAGCTCGTCGGCCGGCGTGTCGCGGTACCACGGCGGCTGCGTGAGCACCGTCCAGCTCCCGGCGCCGCGGGAGCGCGCCGGCAGGAGGTCGCCCAGGCTCGGGCCGGCGCGGCACGCCGCCGGGTTCCACGCGCACGACGGCACCATGTCGGCCTGTCGGTCGCGCAGGCCGAGGACGGGCTCGCCGCCGGGCTGAAACGCGATGTCGACGAGCATCGGCGTGTCGTCGGTGCGCCCGTCGGCCGTGTCGGACCAGGCCGCCGCCCACGGGACCGTGCGCGTGTACTGCAGGTCGGCCTGCAGCACGTACTCCGTGCCCGCCGTGCCGGGCCGCGAGCGGTAGACGAACGCGTCGAACGGCGCAAGGGCGTCGTCGGTGCGGACGCGGCTGTTGACGACGCCGTGGTAGAGCCAGCCGTCGTGCACGCCCAGGCCGAACAGCCGGGCATCGGCCCGCCACTTCTCGCGCGCGGCACCGTTCTGGAGCGTGTCGATGGCCCGCCCGCCGGGCAGGGCGAGGCGGTGGATGCGGCCGTCGAACAGGTTGGCGACGTAGAGCTCGGATCCGTCGGCCGCGATGTCGATGTCGCCCAGGCTCGTCTCGCCCACCATCGCCGCGGCCTCAGGGGATGCGTGCGCGTCGGCGCCGGCGGCGAGCTGCGCGAGCGTGGCCACGGTGCCGCTGGCCACGTCGATCCGGTAGATCGCCCCCGGGCCGCCCGGCCCGAACGCGCCGCCCGCGCGGTGGTATGCGGCTGCGTACAGCACCGCCGCCGCGGGATCGAAGGCCAGCCCGTAGACGTCGCCGACCTGGCCGTGGGTGGCCAGGACGAGCGCGCCGTCCGGCGCGCCGCCGGACCGCTGGAACGCCACGATGGCCGGCGCCGACGGATCGGCGGGCGTCCCCAGGAGGGTCGTGGCCACGAACGGGTCGATGCGCGCGCAGGCCTCGGCGACGCGGTCGGCGGTGGACGGCGCGGTCTGGGCGGGCATCGCGGCCCACGCGGCCCCGGCCGGCACGGCCAGGAGCGCGACGATCGTCGTCAAACGGCGCATGGTATGGCACCCTCCGGTGCGCGGGACACGACCGGCCGGGCCGCACGCCCGGTGCGCGCGGCACGCCTCGACCGGGATGCTCTCTAGGATAAGACCAGCGCGACGGCCGGGCAAACCGCGGGTCGAGCGGCCGGCCGCCGGCAGGTGACTTCTCGACGGGGACGTGGTAGTCTATGAATCAGATGGTCGAGCCGCGCCCGCGGGGCCGTCGTGGCGCCGGGTCGACGCCTTGAAACCCATCAGGAGATGAACACCATGAGCGACATCGCTGCGCGCGGCTATGCCCGGGCGGACGTCCTGGTCTCCACCGAGTGGGTCGCCGCCCACCACGGCGACCCCAACGTGCGCCTCGTCGAGTCCAACGAGGACCCCCTGCTCTACCCCTCCGGCCACGTGCCGGGCGCCGTCGAGGTGGACTGGACGCGCGACCTCAACGACCCGGTGCGACGGGACTACCTCGGACAGAGCGGCTTTCAGGCCCTGATGCGCCGCATCGGCGCCACGCGCGACACCACCCTCGTCTTCTACGGCGACAAGAACAACTGGTGGGCCACCTATGCCTACTGGGTGTTCCAGCTCTTCGGGCACACCAACGCCAAGATCATGGACGGCGGGCGCCTCAAGTGGGTCAAGGAGGACCGCCCGCTGACGACCGACGTGCCGACGTACCCGCCGTCGGACTACGTGGCGGCGCCCCGCGACGACGCGCGCTTCCGCGCCTTCCGCGACCAGGTCCTGGCGCACGTCGAGGCCGGCCGGCGGCTGGTCGACGTCCGCAGCCCCGAGGAGTACGCCGGCACGCGGATGCACATGCCGGAGTACCCCAACGAAGGCGCGCTGCGCGGCGGCCACATCCCGGGCGCGGCGAGCATCCCGTGGGCCAAGGCGATCAACCCCGACGACGGGACGTTCAAGACGGCCTCCGAGCTGCGCGACCTCTACACCGTCCAGAACGGCCTCCAGCCGTCCGACGACATCATCGCCTACTGCCGCATCGGCGAGCGCAGCAGCCACACGTGGTTCGTGCTGCGCTACCTCCTGGGGTTCGACCAGGTGCGCAACTACGACGGCAGCTGGACCGAGTGGGGCAACAGCGTCGGCGTGCCCATCGAGAAGTAGGTTCGGGCACCGAGACCATGGACACGCCAGGGCGAGCGGCGGCCTCCCCCGACCTCCCGGAGGGGATCGCGGCGGTGATCGAGGCGCTCGGCATGGCCGCCGACCGCACCGAGCGCATCCAGATGTTGCTCGATCTCGGCCAGCGGTTCACCGAGGTGCCCGCCGACGTCGCGACGCGGCCGTTCCCCGAAGACCGGCGCGTGCCGGCGTGCGAGTCCGAGGCCTTCGTCTGGGCCCGCCCGCGCGCCGACGGCACGCTGGACTTCTACTTCGCCGTCGAGAATCCTCAAGGCGTGTCGGCCCGCGCGCTGGCGGCCGTGCTCCAGGCCGGCGCCTCCGGGGCGCCGCTCGAGCAGGTCGCGGCCCTCGACGCGTCGCTCGCCTACCGGATCTTCGGCAACGAGCTGTCGATGGGCAAGTCGATGGGCCTGGGCGGCATGGTCGCCATGGTGCGCCAATACGCCCAGCAGGCCCTGGGGCGCCCGGCAGCACCGTCGGAGCCCGACCCGAGCGCGGACGGGCCACCACGGCCGCCGCGATGTGAGTGACCGCCGGCCCGGTCGACCACGCTCCCCACCGGCGGTCGACCGAGCCGACGCCTCATCCGAGGGGGCGCGGGGTTCCGCGCCCCCTCGGCATCTCGGCTAGTAGCGGTACCAATCGGTCTTGTACGGGCCAGCCTGCGGCACGCCGATGTAGTCGGCCTGCTCGGCGTTGAGCTCGGTCAGGCGCACGCCGAGCTTGCCGAGGTGGAGTCGGGCGACCTCTTCGTCGAGCTGCTTCGGCAGGGTGTACACCCCGATCGGCCGGCGGTTGCGCCACAGCTCGAGCTGGGCCAGCACCTGGTTGGTGAACGAGCTCGACATGACGAAGCTCGGGTGGCCGGTGGCGCAGCCGAGGTTCACCAGCCGGCCCTTGGCCAGCACATAGATCGACCGCCCGTCCCGGAAGGTGTACTTGTCGACGGCGCCGACGTCTTCGGGCTTGATCGCGGAGACCTTGATCCCGGGGTAGTCGTCGAGCTGCTCGACCTGGATCTCGTTGTCGAAGTGCCCGATGTTGCACACGATGGCCTGGTCCTTCATGCGCTCCATGTGCTCGACGCGGATGACGTCGCGGTTGCCGGTGGCCGTCACGTAGATGTCGGCCCGCCCGAGCGTGTCCTCGACGGTCAGGACCTCGTAGCCGGCCATCGCCGCCTGCAGCGCGCAGATCGGGTCGACCTCGGTCACGATCACCTTGGCGCCGAACGCCGCCAGGCTCTGGGCGCAGCCCTTGCCGACGTCGCCGTAGCCGCACACCACGGCGGTCTTGCCGGCGATCATCACGTCGGTGGCGCGCTTGATGCCGTCGACCAGCGACTCGCGGCAGCCGTAGAGGTTGTCGAACTTCGACTTGGTGACCGAGTCGTTGACGTTGATGGCGGGGAAGAGCAGCTCGCCGCGCTCGAGCATCTGGTGCAGGCGGTGGACGCCGGTGGTGGTCTCCTCGCTGACGCCGACGACGGCCCCCACGATGCTGCCCCAATAGCCCGGCCGCTCGGCCTGGACCCGCCGCAGCGCCTTCAGCAGCGCCTCCTCGTCGGCGCTGCCGCCCTCGTGCTCGATGAGGCGCGGGTTGCTCTCGGCACGGAAGCCGAGGTGGATCATCAGCGTGGCATCGCCGCCGTCGTCGACGATGAGCTGCGGCCCCTTGCCGCCCGGGAAGACGAGCGCCCGCTCGGTGCACCACCAGTAGTCGTCGAGCGTCTCGCCCTTCCAGGCGAACACCGGGATGCCGGCCGCGGCGATGGCCGCGGCCGCGTGGTCCTGCGTGCTGAAGATGTTGCAGCTCGCCCATCGGACGTCGGCTCCGAGCTCGGCCAGCGTCTCGATGAGCACGGCCGTCTGCACCGTCATGTGCAGCGACCCGGTGATGCGCACGCCCGCCAGCGGCTTCGACGGCCCGTAGCGCTCGCGCACGGCCATCAGCCCGGGCATCTCGTGCTCGGCGATCTCGATCTCCTTGCGCCCGAACTCCGCGAGCGACAGGTCCTTGACCTTGAAGTCGCCGGCCGCGCCGTCGCCGGCCAGGGGCGGGGCGAGCGGCTCCTTCGTCTGGGGGGCACTTCCGATCATCGTGGGTCTCACCTCTTGGTTGGGGTGCGGCGGGGCCGGCGCCCGGGCAGCCGCATCGAGGCTCGCGCCGCGGCACGAACCGACTAACTATACCGCATCCGGGCGGGGCCGGCGCCGCCC
>QEVT01000278.1 GCA_003576755.1 bacterium
CCTCCGGATAGACATGGGATCGCTTTAGGGGGTCTGGGGGGGGAACACCCCCAGCGCGGGGGTCCAGGGGGGGGCGCCCCCCCTGGGAACGCCCAAGCCACACCCTACCCCACGCCCTGAGGGCGTGACACTGCGCGTCGACGGAAGCCCGCGCTCCCAGGGAGCATACGCGCTGTGCAAGCGCCCGCGTCTGTGGTGTATCACGCCCTCAGGGGCAGGTTTCAAACCTGCCCCTACCCCTTGGGGATCCCGCAAAAGCGCATGATCGCCGGCCCCTGCAGCCCCTGCAGCCCCTGCAGCCCTACGGCCCTTCCCCGCCCCAGAACACCCCGCCCGGGCACGGCAGCGTGCCGGCGATCTGGTGCGTGTAGATGTCCGCGAGCTGCGCCGCCGTCGGCGCCTGGAGGTACGTGGCCGGGCTCGAAGCGACCGTCCGGAGGAACCCCGCGTCGATATCGTCGCCCAGGCCGATCGTGTAGATGTAGACGCCCGCCCGCTTGAGGACGTCCGCCGCCCGCAGCGCGTCGGCGTCGGTGCCCGCATCCGTCCGCCCGTCCGTCAGCAGCACCACCACCCGGTTCGTGCCCGGGCGCGGCGCCCCCTCACCCAACACGCTCTCCGCCGCCGCCAGCGCCAGGTCGATCCGCGTGCCCGACGCCGTCCCGATACCGTCGATCGCCGCGCCCAGCGCCCCGCGGTCCGCCGACAGCCGCGCCGGCACCGAGGCCGACGCGTTGAACGCCACCACCGCCGCCCGGTCGTCGCCGAGGTCCAGCACGTCGATGAACGCCCGCGCCGCCGCCTTGGCCGCGTCGATCTTGGCCATCCCCCCGCTCACGTCGCGCATGCTGCTCGAGGCGTCGATGACCAACGCCACATCGGCGTGGACGTCCGACGGCTTGCAGACGAACCGCATCGCCACCGGCAGGTACGCCACCACCGTGGCCGGCGTCGCCGTCGCCGTCGGCGGCACCGTCGGCGAGGCCGTCGGCGTCGCCGCGCGCGTCGCCGTCGCCGAGGGCGTCGCGCTGGCCACCGGGGATGCGGTCGGCGAGGGCGGCACCGTCGGCTCCAGCGTCGGCGTGTCCACCGGCGTCGGCGACGCCGTCGCCGTCGGCGTGTCGACCACGCACGGCCCGAACGTCAGCTCACGCGTCGGCACCGCGATCGGCCCCGCCGTCCGGTTCAGGCTGTCGACCACGTTGATGCCCGTCGTCGCCGCGTTGATGCGCAGCGCCGTCGTGCCCTCGGCGCCGCGGCCCACCCGATACCGCGCGACCAGCGTCTGCTTCGGCAGGGCCTCGCCGAACGTGAACAGCAGGTCCTGCCCCGTGACCTGCGGCGCCGGCCGGCCCGATGCCGCCACGTAGGCAAGCCCCGGCGCCAGCCGCTCGAGCAGCGTCAGGGCCGACAGCTTGAGGGCCTTGCCCTGATTGGCCACCTCCTTGACACGGTTCGGGAGCTGGCCCGACGACTCGAAGTAGAAGTTCGCCTGGCTGGCCATCTGCCGGTACGACGTGGCGCACGTCTCGCGGTCCGACTCCTTGAAGCAGCGCGCCATCACCGCCATGCCCCGCGCGTCGGCCTGGGCCGCGGCGCGCTTGGCCGCCGCCTCGCAGCCCGACTCGCTGGGGTCGCAGCCGTCGCCGTAGAGCAGGATGATCTCGATCGGCGACCCCGCGCCGCGACCGTCCTCGAGCATCTGCCGCGCCTTGTCCACCGCCTTGCCCGGGTCCTCGCCGAGGTCGCTGGCCAGGTACTTGATGCCGTTGACCGCGCCGAGCGCCCGGCTCTTCTGCGACGTCAGCTCGGTCTCGACCGTCACCCGGAACCCGTGCGACACCACCCCCACGCGGTTGTCGGGATGGGCCTCGAAGTCGATGGCGTCGATCACCTCGCGCGCCGACTGCTGGATCTCCTTGAGGATCTGGCTGACCGACGGGTCGGCGATGGACTTCGAGCGGTCGACCGCGATGACGAGGTGCACCGGCAGCACCGGCGGGCACGTGACGGCCATCGTCACCGTCACCTCCGGCGTGTCGCACACGCGCGGGCTCGCCGGCGCGACGACGTCCGCGACCTCGACGCTGCACGCGCTGCGCGGCGCGCTGCGGTTCTGCTGTGGCGCGTCGCCCGGGGCCGGGCCCGCGGCCGCGCGCGGCGCCATCCACAGCGCCGCGAGGGCCAGGCTGAACGTCAACAGGCTGAGGGTCAGGGCATGCGTGCGCTTCACGACGGTCGGTCCTTTCGTGGTCCCGGGCGGTCCCCGCGGCCGGCGCGGGGCGATCGATCGTCCGCCCCTGATTGTAACGCAAGTGGGGGCGGGCGGCGGGCACGATCCGGCGGTCGGGCGTAAAGCGTTGTTAACGGCGGCGGCGGGATCGCCGCGTGCCTACGGCCACGTCCGCGGGCACGGGATCTTCTTGGCGATCGTCCGGTACACCGCCGACAGCTCGCCCGTGCCGGGCGCGAAGAAGTAGAAGCCCGGGTTGGTGGCGATCACCTGCAGGAGCGCCGGATCGACGTCCGGCCCGAGCCCGACCGTGAACACCGACGCGCCGGCACGCTTGAGCTGCTCGCCGGCGAGGATCACGTCGGAGAGGCTCGACCGCGTCGGCCGGCCGTCGGTCAGGAGCACCACCACCGGGTGGGCATCGGGCCGGCGGCGCGGGCCGGTCAGGATCGCCTGGGCCACGCCGATGCCGGCGTCGATGCGCGTCCCCTGGCCCATCGTCAGGCGGTCGAGCGCGTGCCGGGCCGCGGCCGCGTCGGCCGTCAGGTCCTGCAGCAGCGCCGCGGCGTCGTTGAACTGGACGACCGCCACGGTCTCGTTCGGCGCGTGCAGGAGCCCGACGAACTCGCGCGCGGCCGCCGCGGCCGCGGCCAGCTTGGGCGGTCCACCGGCATGCGTGGCCGCCGCCATGCTGCTCGAGGTGTCGAGCACCAGCACGATGTCGGCCTGGCGGGTCTGCGGGCTGCAGCGGTCGACGAGCGCCAGCGGCAGGTAGATCGGCCGCGGCCGCGGCGTCGGCGTCGGCGTCGGGGTGTCGGTCGGCGTCGGCGTGGGCGTGTCGGTCGGGGTCGCCGTCGGGGTCAGGGTCGGCGTCGGCGTGGGCGTGGCCGACGGGCGCGGCGTGGGGGTCGGCGTCGGCGTGTCGGTCGGCGGCGCGGTCGGCGTCGGCGTGGGGTCGGGCGCCAGCACGCGGACGAACGGCACCGGGAACACGAGCTGGCCGGGCTGTCCCCGGCCGTCGGTGTGGCGCGTGCGGGCCTCGACGTTGGTCGGCCACACGCCGCCCGCCTCGGGCCGGAGCCGGTAGCTCAGCCGGAAGCCCGGCTCGACCACCTCCCCGAGCGCCCAGGTCAGCGTGCGCGCCGCGGGATCCCAGGCCGGCTCGACCGGCCTGCCGGTGCCGGGCAGGAACGTCATGTTGCCCGGGACGACGTCGACCACGGTGACGTCGCGGAACAGCGGCGCCGACCCGATGCGCCCCGCGATGCCCTCGTAGATGCCGGCCAGCTCGTCTTCGCTCGGGCTGTCGTAGTAGTGGGAGTCGTCGGTGGCCATGCGCCGCATCGAGGCCCGGTCGATGTCCGCCCCGAGCCCGATCGTGAAGACCTCGATGTGGTCGCCGCGCACCGCGGTGATCACCTTGGCGAGGTCGTCGAGGCTCGGCGAGCTGATGCTGTGCCGGCCGTCCGACATGAACACGATCACGCGCTTGGCCTCGGCGCGCCACGGGGCGGCGACCATCGTGCGCCGCGCCTCGTCCAGCCCGTCGACGAGGTTGGTGCTGCCGCCGGCCGCCAGCCCCGCGATGGCCGCGACGGCCGGCGCGCGGTCTTCGGCCAGGGGCTGGACGCGCTCGGCGCCGGTGCTGAAGGTGGTGACCCCCACCCGCGAGCGCGGCGCCCGCACCCGGTTGACGAAGCCGATGGCGGCGTCCTTGGCGGCGAGCAGCTTGCGCCCGTCCATCGACCCCGACCGGTCGATGGTCAGCACCACGTCCACGGTCTGGTCGTCCGGCGGGCAGCTGCCGTCGACGACGAGCTGCACCTCGACCGTTTGCCCGATCTCGACGACCCCCGGCTGCGCGCTCTTGTGGGCGATGGCCCCGCACGCGCCGCTGCCGCCGAGCTGCGGCAGGCCCGCCACGGCCTCGCCGTCGGGCACGTACACGCGGACCATGCCGCCCGCGTCGGCCACGTACAGGCGGCCGTCGGCGCCGACCGCCAGGTCCACCGGCCGCTCGTCGCCGGCGGCGACCGGCCACGCGCCGCTCGGCTCGCCGGCAGGGTCGAACGCCAGCACCCAGCCCGCCCGCGTCAGCACGAAGGCCCGGCCCGCCGGGTCCGCCGCCACGCGCTCGGGCCGCCCCGCCAGGTCTCGGGCGGCGATCCGGGTCCCGTCGAGGCCCCACACCGAGAGGCGGTAGGTGCGCGGGTCGATGACGAACACCCTGTCGGCCGTGAGGGCGAGGTCCGCGACGCCGCTGGCATCGCCTCCCGACAGGCGGAACCCGCCGGCGGGCCGCAGGTCGCGGTCCCACAGCACCACCGCTTGCTGCACGGCGTCGAACGCCGCCACGCGGTCGCCGTGGGCGCTCAGCGCCACCAGCCAGCGCGCCTCGCCCGCGGCCGGCGCCCACTCGGCACCGAAAGCGCGGCCGTCCCAGCGCCGGATGCGCCCCCCGCGCCACAGGGCGAACACGCCGTCGCCCGCCGCGGCGACGTCGGCCGGCGCCGCGAGGTCGGCCTCGGGCAGCGGAGCCGCGATC
>QEVT01000279.1 GCA_003576755.1 bacterium
CTTGCCGGCCGCGGCGCACCACGGCCGCCGCCAGGCCGACGAGCGGGCGCGGGCGGCCGTCCGGGGCGATGACGGCGTGGTCCCAGTACGTGGCCGACACCACGGCGGACCCGCGGAAGCTGGCGGGCAGCGCGACGCCGCTCGCCGCGGCGGCCGCCCGCACGTCGATCGACACCGTGGCGCCCGCCCCGAGGCTGCGCTTGACCGTGGCCACCGCGCCGTCCGCGCGGACGAGCGTGATGTCGACGTCGGTGCGGCCGGGCACCGGCACGAGGTTGGTCACCACGATCTCGGTCATGTCGCGCGGGTTCGCCAGGTCCGCCACGTCGGGCAGCGCGATCACCGCCGTGCCGCTGTGCGTGCCGCCCGCGCCCGCGCCGACGGGCCACGTGAACGCGGCGGACTCCGGCACGAGGTCGTGGCCGAGCAGGTCGAGCGCCTCGCTGCGCTGGGGCTCGCTGTAGCGCGCCAGGAGCGCCGTGGCGACGACCGGCGGCGCGGGCGCGCCGGGGATGGCGGCGCGGCTGACGACGCGGACGCTGCCGGTCTCGCCGTCCCCGGCCAGCGCGTTGACGAGCGGCACGAAGAACGTGTCGACGCCGCCCGGGCAGAGCAGGCGCTGCTGCACGCCGAACGGCGTGCCGGAGGCGTCGGCGAAGGCGACCTCGACCATGGCGCTCGCCGCGGAGCTGGCGTTCTGGACGACGACGCCGCTGTCCCAGCCGTGCTCGGGGTCGCGCACAAGCGGGCCGTACGCCACGCGGCTCGGGCCTCGGGCGGGCCGGTCGTTGCCGGCCGCGGCCGGGCCCAACGGCGTGCCGACGGTGTCGAGCGTGCCGCGCCCGTACACTTCGCCGACGACGGCGAGCGGCTGCGTCGCGCGCAGCCGGGCGCTCCCCTGCCAATCGGGGCCCACGCACGTCGTGGCATCGATGACGGCGGTGGCGCCCGGTGCGATCGCGACCCGCTGGCACGCCGTGCCGCCCGTGCACTGTCCCTGGGCCTGCAGCCACAGCTCGACGTCCGCCGTCCGCAGGCCGGCGTTCTGGACGAACAGCCGCGCGTTGAAGCCGGCCTTGTCGGCAAAGACGAGCGGCAGCCCGTAGGTGTAGCCGCCCGCCGTCGTGTCGAACCTCCCGACGTCGAGGGCGTCGACGCCCTCGTACGCCAGGGCGACGAGCCCGCCGCCGAGGGCGGCGTCGCCGGGCGACACGCACGTGCGGCGGACGTCGGCGACCAGGCGCCCGCCGAGCACGCGGGCCATCGGCCAGCCGGCGTAGGCGCCGCCGCCGTCGAGGGCGCGCCGGAAGCGCGCGAACGCCTCGCAGTCGCCGACGAGGTCGGCCTGGAGCCGCGCGCACACCGCGTCGGCCACCACACCGGTCCCGCTCAGACCGAGCTCCTCGAAGGTGCGGGCCGTGAACGCGAACACGCTGCCGCTCGCGACCGCCCCGCTGCGGTCCGCGCCCGGCGTGCTGATCCACGTCCAGCCGCGCCCGGGCGCGATGAGCCCGGTGCACTCGACGCGCGCCGGCGGGGCGCAGTCGGCCGACCCGACGCCGGCCTTCCACAGCACCAGCACGGCCTTGCTCGGCACATCGCCGACGTTCTGGAGGCTCACGACGGCCTCGCAGGACGGCGTGCCGGTGAGCAGCGTCGGCAGGAGCACCTGCCGCGTCGGCGCCAGGTCGGCCGGTGGCGGGGCGGGCGCGGCCGGGGACGCCGGGCGGCACAGGTGCATCGCCAGAACCCTGTGGTCGGCCGCGTCGACGACGCGGCTGCCGTCGAGGTCGGCGCGCTCGCGCCAGCCCGGCATGCCCGGCCGTGTGCCGAGCGCCGCGTCGATGACCGCGCCGTCGGCCGCATCGGTCGTGCCGTTGCCGTCGAGGTCGAACGGCTGGTCGCCGGGAACGGCCGAGTGCGTGAAGAGCAGGTCGCGGCCGAACCGGTCGGCGGCGATGGCCAGCGGCTCGGTGGACGTGAGCACCACGCTGCCGGACCAGTCCGGCCCGACGCAGTGACTCGCGTCGAACGGGTAGGCCGCGCCCGGCGCGATGGCGAGCACGCGGCACGTGCGGGCCCCCAGGCAGTCGCCCCACGCCCGGAACGACAGGGTCACGGTGGCGCATCCCAGCCCGGCGTTTTGGAGGTACAGGGCGGTGTTGAAGCCGGCCACGTCGGCGAACACCGGGTTGACAGCGTAGGTGTGGACGCCCGCGTCCACCGCGGCGCCGTCGGGCAGCCAGGCGGCGCGCGGCAGTCCGGTGTACACGGCCGAGGTCACCTGGCCCGGCGTGAAGTCGCCGGGGCATTCCCGGGTCACGGTGACGTCGATGGCGCCGCTGTACAGCCTGCCCAGCGGCAAGTCCGCGTAGTCGGCGCCGGCGAGGTAGGCGAGGTGGAACGCGCGCGCGCCGACGCAGTCGCGGCGGACGAGGCGTGGTCGGATCCGCGTGCAAGCGGCGTCGGCGGCCGTGATGGTCGAGCCGGGCTCGACCCCGAGGTCGCCCAGCGTGCGGTCCGAGAACCCGTAGACGGCGGCGCTCGGGCTCGACCCCGGTGTCAGCGCCGCGGGCAGGTCCCACGCCGCGCCAGGCGCCAAGAGCGCGGTGCACGTGGTGCCGACGGGGCCGAGGCAATCGGGGGCACAGCTGTCGAAGTCCGACCAGAAGACGACGAGCCCCTTGGCGGCGTCGGCGCCGCGGTTGTGCACGACCATCGCGGCGCGGCAGACGTCGTCCTGCCCCTCGAACGTGAAGGCGGGCAGCATCACGACCGCGGGCGACCGAGGCGGACCGGCGCCGGGAGGAACGGTCGGCTCGGCCGTCGGGGGCGGCGCCGTTGCGGCCGGCGTCGGGGGTCGGGGCCGTTCGGGGTCCGGGCTGCCGCACGGGCGCCCCAGGCTCGCGAGGTTCGGCGGGAGGCCGGCCAGCCCCACCCCCTCGGCGACGGCCGTCTCGTCGCCGGGCACGTCCTCGCCGGGGAGCGTGTCGACGCGGGTGACCACGGCCGCGCCGAGATCGACGGCGCCGTCCCTGGCGGCGACGCGGTGCGGGTCCCCGGCCCGGGGGTGCGACCACGCGGTCGCGGAGACGACGGCGCTGCCCACGAAGCCGGTGTCGGTCGCCGTGAAGTACGGCGACACGTCGAACGACAGCACGGCGCCGGCGCCGAGCCGGCGGCAGAGCGTGCCGATGACCGCGTTTTGGTCGAAGAGCAGCACCGCCACGTCGGTCCAGCCGGGGGCGGCGACGCGGTTGGCGACGACGACCTCGGTGCCGACGCCCACCGCCGTATCGACGGCGTCCGCGATGGCCGGCAGCGCGATGACGGCGGTCCCGTCGACGGCGCCCGCGGCGCCAGCCGCGCCGCCGCTTGCCGGCACGGCCGCGGGCACGAGGTTGGCCGCGAACGCTTCGGTGGTCCCGGTCCGCATGACGTCGGCGAAGCGCAGCGCTTCGACCACCGCGCTGACCGGGGCCGGCTCGCCGCCGGGCGGGGCGACGCTCCGCACACGCACGCTGCCGAGGCGCCGGCCTGGGCGGGCGTCGGTCAAGGTCACGGTCGCCGACTCGGCGCCGCCGGCGCAGATCGAGCGGCGCTCGGTGCGCAGCGTCTCACCGCCGCGGTCGAGGAACGCGACGTCGACGACGGCCTCGGCGGCGTCGGAGTGGTTCTGCACGGTCACCGTGGCGTCCCATCCGTGGCGGTCGTCGAACCACACGGGCGCCGCGAGCTCGACGCCGACGCCGGTCGCGGCCGCGGGCGGCGGGGGGTCGCCGGCGTCGGCCGCGGCCTGCGGCGCGCCGTTGTGCAAGGTCCGCCCGCCGCGCTCGTCGGTGGCGTCGACCGCCACCGCCAACGGCTGGCTGCTGGTGATGGCGGCGGTGAAGCTCCGGTCGCGGATGGCGCAGGCGTCGATGTCGATGGCCCGTGTGGCGCCGGGGCTGATCGTGGTCTCGGCGCACGGGCGCCACGCCGCGCACGCGTTGACGAGCTGGATCTCGACGGTGACCGTGGCCGTGACGGCGCCGGCGTTCTGGAGATGGAGCACGCTCGTGCGGTCGGCACCGGCGCCGGTCCGGGTGGCGTTGTGGAGCGGCGCCGCCCGATAGCGGTAGCGCCCGCGCGCGTCCGGCGCGCCGAGCGCAGCGCCGGCGACGCCGACGACGGCGGCGTAGTCGGCCAGCGGGGCCGCCACCGTCGACTCGCACCCGCGCAAGACGTGGACCGCGAGCGGCCCGCCGACGGCCCGGTCGAGCGGGATCCCGGCGAACGCCTCGCCTGCAGACCAGGCCGCCCGGAAGCGCGCGTAGCCCTCGCACGACTCGCTGACGTGGAACCGCAGGGCCGCGCAGATCGCGTCGGCCGCGAGGTCATCGGGGTCGCCGGCGGCGCCGATCTCGGAGAGGCGCCGCGCCGTCAGGCTGAACACGACGCCCCCGCGGGCGGTGAAGCTCCCCGCGCGCGAGCTCAACACCCAGGCGCCGCCGGGGGTGATCAGGCCGGTGCACTGCAGCTCGTCGTACACGGGAGGGGCGCACCGCGGGCCTGGATCGTCGAGGGCGTCGAACACGACGAGGACGGCCTTGGCCGCCTCGGCGCCGGTGTTTTGGATGCTGACGAGCGCGATGCCGTCGTCGACGAACGGGCACCCCAGGGCGGGGAGCAGCACCATGCCGGGAGCGGCGTTGGCGGCGTCGGCGGCCCCGGCCGCCGCGGCCGCTCGG
>QEVT01000280.1 GCA_003576755.1 bacterium
GACGCGAACCCGGCCGCCAACGGCATCAGGACGGGCGCGATCACGCTGGCGGTCGGCACGGAGCCGACCACGGACGGCGACACCAACGCCAACACCAACTTGACCTTGGACCTGGCCTTCGGCGAGGACCCGCGCATCGGCGTATCCAAGACCGTCGCCGACATAGTCCCGCTGGTGGGAGGCGGCTTCAACGTGACCTACGGCCTCATCGTGCGCAACTATGGCAACGTCAAGTTGAACATGGTGCAGGTGACCGACGACTTGGCGGCGACCTTTGCCGACGCGAACTCGTTCGACATGGTCAGCGTCACGAGCATCGACTTCGCGGTCAACCCTGGCTACACCGGGGCGCCACCGAACACCAACCTGCTGCTTGGCTCCAACATGCTCGATGTGGGCGCGCAAGGGTCGATCAAGCTCCGGGTCCGCGTGGTTCCGGGCGCCATCCGTGGGCCGTACAACAACAGTGCGACTGCCACGGCTGAGAGCACCGCAGGCACGCCGGTGGCCGACACCTCGCATGACGGCGTCAACCCGGATCCGGACGGCGACGACGACCCGACCAACAACAACGACCCAACCCCGATCGACTTCCCGAGGCCGCCCACCGGTGTCGTGCTCTCCGACCTTGCAGCCGAGGCGCGACCCGGCGGCGGGACGGAGGTGGTCTGGGTGACCGGCTCCGAGGTCGACGTGGTCGGCTTCAACGTCTTGCGCGCCGATGCGGCGGATGGCGTGTACGTCGGCATCAACCCGGCGCTGATCCCCGCGACGGGCAGCGCCTCGGCGGGCGAACACTACCGCTTCGCGGACACCGACGGGACGGATGATCACTTCTACAAGCTCGAAGTGGTGACAACGACCGGCGTGCCGCAGACCTACGGCCCGGTCTCGATCCGCAGGCCCTGGCTGCCACGGGGCCAGCGGCTCTTCTTGCCGGCGACGCTGCGGCAAGAGGCCATGCGGACGGCGGCAACCCTGGGAGGCGCAACAGCGCAGGGCAGGTGAAGCGCTGCCGATGTTACCCGTCGCACCTGTTCGGCCAGGGTCGGCAGCGGCTTCCGTGTCGGCCGCTCCGAGGATCCTCCCGACCATGTGGCGCGGTCGATCGCGCCGGCGTACGGCCGGCCGGTCGCGTTCGCCGGGCGGCGGGGGCTGGACTTCGGCTGCGTCTGCGGTGCGGCGGCGGTGGTGCTGGCTTGCGCGGGGGCCGAGGTGGTGGTGGGTGTCGACGCCGACGGACCGAGCCTCGCCGCCGCGCGGGTCCGAGCGTGGGAAGCCCGCGCCACCGCCCGCTTCGCCGGGGCTACGCCGGACGTGCGACTGTCCTTCCCCGATATCGCGTTCGACGTCGTCGCGACCTGCCCGGCGTTCGAGCACATCCGCCGTCGACGCGGGCGCATTCAGGTGCGGGGGCGGTGGCGCGCCGTGTGCTTGGAGGGCATCCGCTGCTCGCGGCCCCCTACTCGGCGGCCGCGGCCGCCACGCGCGCCGATGCCCAGCCGACGGCGCGCGTGCCGCTGGCTTGCGCCGGCCGCTGCGCCGCGGAGGAGCGAGGGGGCGATCCGACATCGGATCTCGACGTGCGGGTTGGTTCACCATCGAGGTGCGCAGCGCGCATGTAACCTACGAACGCGCCAGGGAGTATCGTGCGCGCCGAAGTGGGTTTTGTGCAAGCCTGTGGCATTTTCGCCGAGGCGCCAAGACCATCCTCAGACGAAATTAGGACCGCTATCGGATGCGGTCTCGCGATGATGTCGCTTGGGGAATAAGATTCGATAATACTTCGAGAATATCGAGCACCGACAAGGAGGATTGTCGATTCCTTATCGAGGGTTGTCGATATCATCAAAGAAAACACGCACGAGTTTACACGGATGACCATCAGGATCCGGTATCTCGACCCGTAACTCAAACCGTGGAGTGGCGTTAACTCTTTTATCGAGTGCCGTCTGTTCATGCCCTGCCCAAATCGGTCGTGTGAGGTCGAGTCGCGCCACATCGCGAGGCGGCCGACGCGACGCGGTGGGCGAGTCGAGCGTCAGACGTCGCCGGTTCGGTTTGTAACGAGCTTGATTACGGATTGGTCTGGTGAATCGGTGTTATCGTCCGGGTTGCGGGACTGTCGTCGCTCGGCGACGCTCCCCTGGCAATCGATCTGGGTATCGATATGGCACGGGGGGGCTCGAGGTCATCGATTGGCGATTCCGATGATCTTCCCGATCTCTCCACGCGATAAGATTGGATCGCCTGTTCTGTCGAAAGCCCTTGGTCGCCACAGTACCCACGACAGCGCCTCGACATCGTCGGCGTATTGTCACACGTGTCATCGTGCTTCCGTACGGAGACCGATGCTGCGCGCCATGCCGCTGACCCACTGATCGCGTCGTTGCACGACACCGCTGCTGCCCGCCACAAGGGGGAATCCATGAACCGCCACCACCGCTCGGCTTGGTCGCTCCGGCGCGCGTTCGCGCTGGCCAGTGGCCTGAGCCTGCTCGCGCTCCTCATGCCCGGCTTCGAGCCGGTCCCCGTGACGGCGCACAACCTGCAGACCAAGATGGTCTACATGTTCCCGGACCCGGCGACGCAGACGCTGCTCGACAACCGGATCAACGGCGGCTGGGTGCCGGGCACGCCGCTCCTGCAGGTCAACGACGAGATCGGGCTGATCATCAAGGTCGTCCCGCGTGACGGCACGACGACGGGCGTCGGCGGCCACGTCGACTTCTACGTGCCCAACGGCGTGACCGTGACCGACGCCGACTACCTCGTCCCCGACGGCGCCGGCGGCTACGCAGCGGTGGCGATGAAGGGACAGTCCCCGATCCCGACCGGCGCCGGACCCATCGGCGCCAAGGTCAAGACCCAGCTCATTGGCTTGACGCTCGGCCCCAACGTCAACGGCGTGACCGAGAAGGCCGTCGCCGACGGGACGGGCCTCATGCGCGGTACCGTCGCCGGCGTGTACGGCGACACCGGCATCTTCTACTCGACGCATCCCGACACCAACTACGACAGTTGGGTCGAGAGCGGCGGCTACGACCAGAACACCGGCACCGGCACCGACAACACGATGACCAACAACAGCGGCGACGTGGTCGTGCCGCTGAACAAGTGGGACGCCGAGCAGCTCCTGGCCTGGGGCGCCAAGGCGCCGATCGTGGCCATCGTCGACACGCCGGACCAGCGCGGCAACGCGCCGTGGGGTCTGGCAAGCGGCGTCGCGGGCCCGCTGAACGGCTACGCGTGGGACTTCGACTGGGACTACTGGCGCGCGAGCGGCATGACGGCTGCCGACATGCGGGCGGCGAGCGATCAGATGGGCCCGTGGCAGCGCATCAAGTATGCCGGCAGCCGGATCTCGAAGGACGTGGCCGGCTCGGCGAGCACGACGAACGGCTATGCCAACATCGACGGCAGCTCGGTGGGCGTGGACCTGACGGCGGGCGACCTGCCGGCGACGGACCCGACGACGGGTCAGACCGACAACACGAGCCCGAAGGCGATCCGGTGGGCGGTGGGGCAGCTCACGGCGTACAAGCCGGAGTACGTCCGGGTGAAGTTCAAGGTCAACAACACGACGGCGATCCTCGACCAGACGGGCTGCCCGGTGTTCGACGGCGGGACGTTCGGCGGCGATGCCGGCGGCAGCGACAACGGCAAGGACCATCTGTGGCGGTATTACGAGCCGTCGCGGGTGCGGTGGAACGGCTGCGCGGGGATTGGCAAGCCGGCGGACCGGATCGCGGTCAAGGTCGGCGACAACTTCCAGTACAAGGTCAAGTTCTACAACCTCGGGACGACGACGCTGACCAACGTGGTCGTCAAGGACACGCTGCCGAGCGGCGTGACGTTCCTGAGCGCCGTCCCGGCGCAATCGAGCGGCCCGAACCCCCTGGTGTGGAATGTCGGGACGCTGCAGCCGGGGCAGAAGTTCGAGTCGGTGGTGACGGTCAAGGCGTCGGGCAGCGGGATCCTCGAGAACTGCATCCTCGTCGACACCAACCAGCTCCCGGACCAGGTGTCGTGCGAGCAGACCTACTCGGGGCCGCTGCCGTTTCTCAAGCAGACCAAGTCGGTGAGCCCGACGACGGTGGCGCCGGGCGGGACGGTGCAGTACACGATCAAGATCGACAACATCGGCACCGGTCCGACCGGCAACCCGGTGACGATCGAGGAGTTCTTGCCGACGGGGTTCACGTACGTCAGCAAGGATCTCGTGACGATCAACGGCGCCAACGTCACCGCCACCACCACGGTGAATACGAGCAGTCCCTACAGCACCAACCAGCCGTTCTTCTCGGTGCCGGGGGCGATCAACGCGGAGCAGAGCCTGATCCTGAAGTTCACGGCCCTCGTGCCTTCGATCACGCCGGGCGGGACGTACTGTAACTCGTTCGTCACCACCGAGAACGGCATCCCGGCGCCGACCGGCAGTCAGGCGTGCGTCGATGTGGGCGGCGGGACGATCGGCGACAAGCTCTGGCGCGACTGGGACGGCGACGGGGTGCAGGACGCCGACGAGGAGGGGCTCTCGGGCGTTACCATGGAGCTCCAGAACGGGGTGTGCACGCCGAGCGTGAACTGCCCGACGACCACGACGGATTCCACGGGCTTCTACCAGTTCACGGGTCTCCTGGCGGGGACGTACACGGTCAAGGTCCTCAGCGGCGTCCCGGCCGGCTACACCCAGACCGGCGACCCCGACGAGGTCGGGACGTGC
>QEVT01000281.1 GCA_003576755.1 bacterium
CCAGCGCCGGCGCCAGCATGCGGCCGACAATAAACAGCATCAGCAATGCGAACAGTTGCACGCTCTCATCAATTAAATAGCGGTGCAGCAGACTGGCATTCAGTTGGCTGGCCAGAATACTTGCAACGGCAAGTGCGAAGATCACACCCAACAAGGGAACAAGCGAGCGGTTACGCCATTTTTTGGCAGCCCACAGGCGGGGGAGCAATTGCCGGGCAAACAGTATGACGAACAACGCATTGAATACCAGCGCAGGCCAGGCAAAAGGAGCAATCAGGCCCGCTATTCTTGCCAGCAGCCAGAAACACAGAAACCATACCAGTCGCCGGGCGGGCATGGGTCCCCTTCGACCCGGCCGGGGCTTGTCCCGCGCCGGAAGCCTGCGCGCCCGCCGGGCTCGTGGCCTTCGGCGTCGACGGCCGGCTCGTGGCCAGCGCGGCGCCCGACCCCGAGCCGGCGCTCGTCGCCCGCGGGCTGCCGATGGTCCACTTCCCGCCCGTCGGCGACCCGGTGGCCATCCTGCCGCACCAGCTGGTCCGACTGGCGGATGGCAGCCCTCACGCCTATGCCGCCTTGACGCCTGACCCGGAGAGCGGCCGCCGGCCGGCGGGGTTCGCGTCGGCCGCGGCGACCGATCCAGCGGGCCGGCCGGTCGCGTTCGTGACGCTGGAACGCGAAGCGGCGACGGCGCCGGGAGGGCTGACGTATGCCGTGCTGGCCCACGCTTGGGACGGCGGCGGCTGGGACGTGACCGACCTGTCGGACGGCCCCTTGTGCACCGACGATCCGGCGCGACCGTGCATCGTCACCGCGGCCGAGTTCGACGCGGCCGGTACGCTGTGGATGGCCGTCCATCGCGGGGGCGTGGCCGCCCGGGGGGTGGACGGCGTCTGGCACGCGCGCCACGACGCGCGCAACAGCCCGCTTCGTGCTCCGGTGGCGGGCATCGCGGCCGCGCCCGACGGCACGCTGTGGCTGGCGACGGCCGGCGGGGCCCTGGCGCTGCGCGACGGCCGGTGGTCGCCGGCGGGCCGCTGGCACCTGCCCATCGCCATGCAAGTCGACCGAGACGCCGCGCCGGCGCGCTGACGGGCGTGGGCCGAGGGCGGCCGCGGCGCCGACAGACCGAGACGCCGCCGCGCCGATCGCCAGGGCGGTCGGCGCGGCGGCGGCCATGTGAAGCGGCCAGGCTACCCTTGCGGGCTGTCGTGGCGAAGGAGCGGCAGGTACGCCGGCCGCGGCCTCGGGGTCGGCGTCGGGGTCGGGGTGGCGGTCGGGGGCGGGGTGTCGGTCGGCGTGGGCAAGCGTGCCCCCGGACCCGCACTGGCATTCAGCAGCAACGGCATGACCTGTACGTCGGCCCCGCGATCGACGAGTCCGACGTACATCGCCTGGTCGATGGTCCCGGTCAGGCTGAGGTCGTCGACCACCACGGCCACCGGCGCGTCGCTCTCCACCCAGGCCGAGCCGTAGGTGTTGGCCGGCCACGCGGCGATGTCGGTGGGCCACCACAGCCGGCTGCCGTGGGGCGGAAGCGTGGCGGTGCAGTCGGGGCCACAGGCGATGTCGTCGCCTCGGTTGTCGCGCAAGTGGAGCGTGACGCTGGCCGGCCCAGCGCCGAGGTTCTGCACCTGAATGGCCGTGTTCAGGCGCATAGGCGTGTGCTCCCGCCGGACGAGTGGCAAGGCCACCCGGCGGCTCCCGTCGCCGTCGGCGACGGCCCCATACGCCGCGCCGGTGCCCTGGGCGGCATTGGCGACGTTGACGACGGCCAGCACGTCGCCGGTGGCCACGATGACCGCCGCGGCGGCGCAGCCCGCCGGGAGGCCACTGCGTCCCCCCACACCCTGGTAGAACGTCGCGATCGCACCCGCCGCCAGCGTGGTCGGCGCACCGCCGTCGTGGTTCACCGTCTGCCCGCCGCACGCGTTGGCGCGCCCGCCGGTCTCGGCGCCGTGGTACGTCACGCGCACGTCGACCGGGGCGGTGCCCGGGTTGAGGACCGCGATGCCCGACGTCAGCGTGCCGCTGCCGTCTGCTTCGAACGCGTTGAACACCATCGGCGCCGCCAGCCGCGACGCCGCGCGGTCGGCCGGGACGCCTTCCACGTCGTAGACGGTGCGGGCCGACATCTCGTAGTTGACGAGGCTCGTGACCGAGACCGGGACGTCGGCGGTCAGGCGGCCCCACAGCAGAACGCTGGTCGGCAGGCCGGCCATCGCCGGATCGGTCTTGAGGTCGATCACCGCCGACCAGCCCGCGTGGAGCCGATCGCGCCACGTCGCCACGGGCTCAGCCTGCCCGCTGGCGAACACCTCGAGCGTGACGCGGGTCGCGGCGTCGGCGTCGGCGTTGTGGATGGCGACGATCGAGCTGTTCCTGAACGTGGTGCGCATCAGTAGCGGCACCACCACCTCGGTCGCCGGCTCCGCGGCATTCGTGAACACGGCCCCTCCGGCTGCACCCCAGTCCGTCCGGCCCAGCGCGGCGATCGGCGCGGACGACCCGGCACGGGCGGCGTAGAAGCCAATGGGCAGCGTGGCCTCGGTGGGCAGGTACCAGTTTGCCGCCATGCCAGCCGGCACGGCGAGGCGACGAGACGGACCCGACGGCGGCCGGCCGGAGTAGCCGTGGAACACCGCCTCGAGGTCGGCCGGAGCGGAACCGGACGCCGACAGGTTGACCACCTGCATGCCCGAGGCCCCCGCGCCCCGCATCCCGCCGCCGGTCTGGACCGCGGTCGGCGTCGGGGACGGGCCGGCCGTCGGCGGCGTCGTCGGCGTCGGCGGAACGGATGGCGCCGGCGTGTTGGTCGGGGTTTGGGTCGTCGTCAGCGGGACGAGGGTGTGACCACGCAGCACGAGTGGGAAGCGCGACTCGCGGACGCCGCGGTCCGTCAGCCCGACGTAGATGGCCTGGTCGTAGGTGCCGGTCAGGCTGAGATCGTCGACGACGGCCGCCACCGGCTGGTCGCTCTCGATCCAGGCCGATCCGAACGTGTTGGCCGGCCAGGCGGCGATGTCCGGGGGCCACCACAATCGGCTGCCACCAGGCGGCACCGAGACGGTGCAATCCGAGCCACACGTAACCGGCACACCGTTGTTGTCGCGGACATGGAGCGTGACGTTAGCCGGGGCCGGGCCGAGGTTTTGCACCTGAATGGCCGTGGTCAGGCGCGCAGGCGTGTGCTCCCGCCGGACGAGTGGCAGTGCCACGCGACGACCGGCGTCGACGTCGGCCATCGACGTGTACGCGGCCGCGACTTGGGTGCCGCTCGTCGTGACGAAGACATTGGCCATGACGGCACCCGTGGCATCGACAACCGCCGATGCCGCACAGCGTGTCGGGAGGCCGCTCCGCCCGGTGTCCGGCAGGCTGACGTCGTCTTGGAGGAACGTCTCCATCTCCCCCGGTGCCAGCGTGACAGGTGCTCCGCCGTTGTGCTCGATCGTCTGGGCGGCGCACGCGTTGGCGCGCCCGCCGGCATCCGCGCCGCGGTACACCACCCGTACGTCGACGGACGTCGGGCCGGGGTTGAGCACGCCGATGGCCGACGTCAGCGTGCCACTGCCGTCCGCGTCGAACGCGTTGAACACCATCGGGGCCGCCAGCCGTGCCGCCGCCCGTTCGGCGGGGACGCCGGCAATCCCGTAGGCCGCCGTCCCGGTGGTGTCGACGAAACTCTGCACGGCGATGGGCACGCTGGACGTCAGGCGTCCCCAGCCGACGAACGTGCTCGGCAGAGTCGACGCCTCGGCACGGGTGGCCAGGTCGATGGTCCCGGCGCCATCGGGCAGGAGCGGCAGCGACAACGACGCGCTGGGCACGGTCTGCCCATTCGCGAAGATCTCGAGCCGCACGGTGGTCGCCGCATCCGCGGCCGTGTTCTGGACAGCCACGAGCGACGTCTGCCCGCTGAGGCGGTAGAGGAGCGGGACGACGATGTCGGTCCCCGCTTCGGCGGCGTTGGAGGTCACGCGGCCACCACCGGCCGAGCTCCAATCGGATGACACCAGCGCGCCGACCGGCTGGTTGGAGATGACCTGCAGGGCGTAGGAGCCGTTCGCCAGCGCCGATTCGGCGGGCAGGTACAGGGTGTCCCGGGCGCCGGGCTGCAGGTTCGACCGCGACACCTCGATCGGCGTCCCGCCGTGGTGCTTGGCGAAGCGAAACACGACGTTCGCCGGGTCCGTGCTGGATATGTTGAAGACCAGGACGCCGGAGCTGCCGGCTCCTTTGATGCCGCCCGTGGGGCCGGCATCCGTGATCCGCGCCTGCCACTGGCTGGCGCCGGACATGGCGGCGAGTAGGAGCGGGACCACCAGCCGGCGCCCGCGGAGTTGAAGTCGCATCGGTTCCTCCCTCTGCATGCTTGCGGGGGTGAATGGGATCGCACGACCGATCCAGATCAGCCGCTCTGCGATCCACGGGTTTCGGCGCACAGCGGCCCGGGCCTGCCCGGCCCGGGCCGCTGCCAGCACGGTCTCGTGCTACCGGGACATGAGGCTCCCGGTCGGCGCCGCCGGCCGCGGCCACCGCAGCGCCCGGTCCAGCCGGTCGAGGCCGCCGAGCAGCCCCGGCGTGTTGGCGGCCGTGCGCTTGAACACCTCGACCAGCCCGATGCCGGTGGTGCCGCCCACCCCGCGCACGATGGCGGTGTACTCGCCC
>QEVT01000282.1:0-502 GCA_003576755.1 bacterium
CCTCGCCGGTCAGCCGGCTGGCGTTCTACGGCTGCACGCTGGCGCGGCCGGGGCCGTTCCCCGACGGCAACGTCGGCCTGACGCACGACCAGCTCGCGGACCTCGGCAACGGGTGGGCGCCGCCGCCGAACATCATCCCGCCGTCGAACCGGCCCAACGGCGGCCTGCCGTACTACGACGCGCGCATCGGGCCCGACCCCGTGCGGGTCAAGATGTTCTACGACCCGGCGGATCCCAACAGCCCGTTCATCAACCGTCGGATCCTCGAGATCGAGATCACGATCACACCGACGCCGACGGCGACGTCGACCCATACGTCGACCAGCACGCCGACGAACACCTCGACGAACACGCCGACCAACACGTCGACGAGCACGCCGACGAACACCTCGACGAGCACGCCGACCAACACGTCGACCAGCACGCCGACGAACACCTCGACGAGCACGCCGACGAACACCTCGACGAACACGCCGACCAACACGTCGACGAGCACGCCGAC
>QEVT01000282.1:525-5188 GCA_003576755.1 bacterium
ACCGCGACCAACACGTCGACGAGCACGCCGACGAACACGTCGACGAGCACGCCGACGAACACGTCGACGAGCACGCCGACCAACACCCCGACCAACACCGCGACCAACACGCCGACGTTGAACCCGAGCATCACGCCGTCGTCGACGGCGACGAGCTCGCAGACGCCGACGAACACGTCGACGAGCACGCCGTCCAACACCCCGACCAACACGTCGACCAGCACGCCGTCGAACACCCCGACCAACACCGCGACCAGCACGGCGACGAACACCGCGACCAGCACGCCGACGAACACGTCGACGAGCACGCCGTCGAACACCCCGACCCGCACCAACACGCCGACGGCCACGGCGACCGACACGGCAACCCCGACGTTCACCCCGTCGAGCACGCCGACCCGGACGAGCACGCCGACGGCGACGGCGACCGACACGGCCACGCCGACGGCGACGGCGACCGACACGGCCACGCCGACGGCGACGGCGACCGACACGGCGACCCCGACGGCGACGTCGGGCGTCATCATCGACCCCGTGACGTCGACGCCGACGCTGCCGGCGCCGGTGGTGGCGACGCCGACCCCGAGCCCGAACACCGAGCCGTCGAGCGTGATGTGCCAGCTCCTGACGCCGCTGCGCATCCGCGTCACCTGGGTGGACCAGTCGACGTTCGAGACCGAGTTCCTGATCGAGGTCGACGTGAACAGCTCGGGCTTCGCCCTCTTGACGACCGTCAACAGCACGACGCAGGCCACGACGGGCGCGTCGTACACGTACGACATCCCGGTCGACCTGACGCCGAACACGGACTACCGGTTCCGCGTGAAGGCGCGCAACTTCCCGAGCTTCCAGAACTCGGATTGGTCGACACCGTCCGGCGTCTGCCGCACCGGCGCATCGTTCAGCGTGGCGGGGTGCGTCGAGGGGCAGGTCTACCTCCAGGGCCAGTCGGAGCACGGCGGCGTGCCGATCTACGTCGACGGCGTGCCGGCCGGCGCGTCCGAGATGGACGGCAGCTTCGAGGTGTGCGGCGTGTCGGAAGGCCGGCACACGTTCATGGCCAGCACGGCGTGCTACCTGCCGGTCGAGGCCGCTGACGTCACGGTCAAGGACGACGAGACGACCCGCCTGGGCTTCGTGGCCTTGCGCGGCGGTGACGTGACGGGCGACGACGCCATCGACCTCTACGACCTCGTCCGCATCGCGGCGGACTACCGATCGCAGCCGCCCAACGACCTCGCTGCGGACTGCAACCGCGACGGGACGATCAACCTGTTCGACCTGGTGATGGTGGCCGCCAACTACGACCAGACCGGACCGGTGCGCTGGGGGCAATCCTCGACGGCAGGCGCCGCGGACGACGCGGCCGGCGACGGAGCCCGCGCGGCGCCGGTCGGCGCCGTGGCGCGCGGGGTGGCGCTCCAGGCCGACGCGCCGTCCGACAGCACGGTGGTCGTCGAGGTCCGCGCCCGCGACGTCGAGGGCCTGTACGGCGCGGACTTCACGCTGGATTACGACCCCGAGCGCCTCAAGCCGATCGACGCGCTGCCGCAGGAGCCCGGCATCCAGGCCGAGCCCGGCGCGGTGTGGTCCGACGACATGTACGTGGCCGTCAACACGGTCGACCGTCAGGCGCACCACGTGCGCTTCGTGGCCAGCCTCCGGCGCCCGGCCGCGCCGCTCGCGGGCGACGTCGTCATCGCCACCGTGCGGTTCCGGGCGGTCGGCGAGGACGCGCTCGGCGCGTTTGGCCTGGTCGGCGCCCGGTTGTCGGACCGCCTGGGCCAGCCGATCGGGGCCCGCTGGACGGGTCGCGACATCGTGCCGGACGGCGCCGCGCCGGTCGAGCGCATCTACCTGCCGTTCGCCGGCATGCAGCGCGCCTACCGGCGGCGGTGAGAGCAACGGCGCGGGCATCGCCCGCGGCACGATGGTCGCACGGGGCACGGCTGCGCAGCCGTGCCCCGTGCGCGTCTTCGCCGCCGGGCGGACGGCCGTGCGATGCTACAATTCGGCCTCAGCCATCCTCCAGGGAGAGACGTGCATGACCGAGATCGACGGGAGTGAGCCCGGGCGCGGATCGCGCGACACGGGCGGGAGCACCCCGGCCGTGCGGCGCGGCCCCGGCTTCTGGGCGTCCATGCTGGTGGTCGGGTCGGCCGCGGCGGTTGTCTCGTTCTGGGCGTCGGGCGGATTCGAGGGCGGCGGGGCCGCGCGGACCGACGCGCCGGCCGGGGTCTTGGAGATGCCCTCCGACTCGCCGTTCAAGGGCTTCGCGGCCATCCCCGAGCGTCCGGCGCCGGACTTCACGCTGACGGCGCACGACGGCACGCCGTTCGAGCTCCGGAGCACGCGCGGCAAAGCGACCCTGGTGTTCTTCGGCTTCACGCACTGCCCGGACGTGTGCCCGACGACGATGAGCAAGCTGGCGGCCGCGCTCGCGGCGCTCGGCGAGGACGGCGACCGGGTTGCCGTGGTCTTCATCAGCGTGGATCCGGAGCGCGACACGCCGGAGGCCATCCAGGCCTACCTCGAGGCGTTCGACCCCCGCATCGTCGGCGTCACCGGCACGCTCCCCGAGCTCGAGGCGGTGGCGGCGTCGTTCGGGGTGCGGTTCTTCAAGGAGTACCCGCAGGGCACGCCGGAAGACCCCGCCGACCTGGCCGCCGCGGACTACAGCATGGCCCACAGCGCCACGGTGTTCCTGATCGACACCGTGGGCCAGATGCGCGCCTCATTCCTCGAGCCCTATGCCCCGGACGACGTGGCGCACGACGTGCGCGTGGTGCTGGCCGAGGCCGTGCCGTGAGGCGCGGCCCCGCCGTCCGTCACTCCTGTGCGCCGTCGCCGGCCGCCGGGGCGCCCTCCTGAACGGTGGCGTTGACCACCACCGTCCCCCCGCGCGCGAACCCGAGCGTCATCGCCACGCTGTCGCCGATCTCGAGCGCGTCGCCGAGCTTCATCAGCATCACGTGCGTGCCGCCGGGCTCGAGCACCGCCGTGCCTCCGGCGGGGATGGGCAGCCGCTGGCGCGGCACCATCCGCACGAGGTCGCCCTCGCGCACGGTCTCGTGGACCTCGGCCGAGGCCGCGACCGCCACCGAGATCGACAGCAGGTGGTCCTCGACGTCGCCCGCGTTGTGGATGGCCATGTACACGGCCGTCGGGTTGCCTTCGAGCGCCGGCCGGGCCCACGCACCAGTGACGGTGATCGGCGGTCCGGCGGGCGCCGCGGCGCCACAGCCGGCGAGGACGAGCAAGACGGCGCCGGCGAGGGCGGCACGTCCGAGGCGGGCGGACGGCGCGACGCGACCGCTCACGCGAGGTCCTCTTCCAGCACGAAGCCGACCTTGAGCGTGACCTGCCAGGCGGCGACGCGGCCCGTCTCGTCGATACGCCCACGGGTCTCGACGACCTCGAACCAGCGCATGTGGCGAACGGTGCGGGCGGCGCGGGCAAGCGCGTTTTGCACCGCGCTCTCGACGCCGTCGGGCGCCGTGCCGGTGATCTCGATCAGCTTGTAGACGGGCTCGCTCATGGGGCTTACTCCGTGGTGCATGGCCGGTGGGTCGGCCGTGATTCTACCGCACCCACGGGCATCGCGGTAGACTTCGCGCATGCCGCAAGACCCGACCGCGCTGGCCGCGTGGGTGAAGGCGCGGGCGCGAGCGCTCGGCTTCGATCTCGTCGGCGTGTGCCGCCCCGACCCCGATCCCACGTCGGTCGACGCCTACCGGGCCTGGGCCGACGCCGGGATGGCCGGCGCGATGGGCTACATGACGCGCCCGGACCGGATGGCCAAGGCGATCGACCCGGCCGTGAACCTGCCCGCCGTCCGCGCCGCCGTCGTCGTCGGCTGGCGCTACTTCAGCGGCGACCTGCCGCCCGCGATCCGCGACGACCCGGCGCGCGGCATCTTCGCCTCGTACGCCTGGGGCGCCGACTACCACGCCGTCATGACCCCGCGCCTCGAGGCCCTCCGCGCGGCGATCGCCGACCGGATCCGGCGGCCGGTGGACGCGCGCGTGTACGTCGACACCGGCCCCGTGCTCGAGCGCGACGCCGCCCGGCGCGCCGGCCTGGGCTTCGTCGGGCGCAACACCATGCTGATCCACCCGCGTTGGGGCGCCTGGCTGTTCCTCGGCGCCGTCCTGGTCGATGTCGACCTTGCACCCGACGACGCGCCGTCCGACGGGACCTGCGGGCGGTGCACCCGCTGCCTGGTCGCCTGCCCCACCGACGCCTTCCCCGCCCCGTACGTGCTCGATGCGCGCCGGTGCATCAGCTACCTCACCATCGAGCTGAGAGGGCCGATCCCGCCCGACCTGCGGCCCGGCATCGGCAACCGTGTCTTCGGCTGCGACATCTGCAACGAGGTGTGCCCGTGGAACAAGCGCGCCGCGCGGCAAGCAGCCGACCCCGACCTCGGCCCCGACCTCGAGGTCGCCGCCCCGCGCCTGTTGGACCTCGTCGGCCTGACCGAGCCGGCGTTCCGCGCCCGGTACGGCGCCACGGCGGTGGCGCGCACGCGGCGGCGCGGGCTGGTGCGCAACGTGTGCGTGGCGCTCGGCAACTGGCGGTCGCCCGAGGCGGTGCCGGCGCTGGCCGCCGCGCTGGCCGACCCCGAGCCGCTCGTCCGCGGCCACGCGGCGTGGGCCCTCGG
>QEVT01000283.1 GCA_003576755.1 bacterium
CGACGGGCTGCGGCTCGACGCGGCCGCGGCGCGGGCGCTGGACGGCGGCGCGCGCCTGGCGATCTCGACGACATGGTCGACCGAGCTGCCGCGCGAGTCGGACGTGACGGCGACGTTCCAGGTGCTCGGCCCGCGCGCCGCGGCCGCGGCGGGCAGCGATGCCCCGCTCGGCCGCGGCCTCCTGCCGACGGGGCGCTGGCGGCCGGGCGAGCAGGTGGTGGAGCGGCGCGTGGTCGACGTGCCGGGCGGCTTCGACCCCGACCGGCAGCGGTTGGTCGTCGGGGCCTACGTCTGGCCGTCCGTCGCGCGCGTCAAGGTCGTCGGCGGCGAGGGCATGCCGGTCGGGAAGGCGCTGGACTGGGTGGAGGTGGCGGTGGATATGGCGGGCGACGGCGGCTGACGCTCGACCCCGATCCGCTGCCGCACGCCGGTCAGCGCGTGTCCCCCCGGGTCGGCTCGGCCGGGTGCATCCCGGCGTGGCCGTCCGCTGCCGTCGGCTCGGCCGGGTGCATCCCGGCGTGGTCGTCCGCTGCCGTCGGCTCGGCCGGGTGCATCCCGGCATGGTCGTCCGCTGCCGTCGGCTCGGCCGGGTGCATCCCGGCGTGGCCGTCCACTGCCGTCGGCTCGGCCGGGTGCATCCCGGCATGGTCGTCCGCTGCCGTCGGCTCGGCCGGGTGCATCCCGGCATGGTCGTCCGCTGCCGGAGCGTCGACAGGTCCGGCGGCGCGCTTGATCACGGCGTCGGCGCCGAAGACCACCGCCGTGGTCGCGAATCCGCCGAAGACCAGGGTGAGCAGGAACAGCCAGACCAGGATACGATCGGCCGGCTGCACGGCGTCGCCCGGCGTGGACCGCCGCCCTTCGCCGCCCGTCGGCGCTGCCTGCATCTCGGTCGTGTCCATCACGCACTCCTCGATCGCTGCTCAGGGCAGCTGAACCGGCATGCCCCACAGCCTCTGGAAGGCCAGGACGGTCAAGACGACCACCCCGACCACGAACACCGTGCCCGGCACCAAGGCCAGGAGCGTCCAGCCGCTGGAGCGCACCACCGGCGGCGGAAGCGGCCCCATCCCCGCCACCGCCGCCTGTGGCGACGCCACCTTCTCGCCCGCCACGGCCGTCATCAACATCGTGCCGACGAACACGATCCCCGCCCCGATCGCCACCATGGCGCCCACGCCCAACGCGAGGTTCATCCACGTCGCCCATGCGGCCGGAGCGTCCAGGCCCACGCTGGCGTAGCGGCGCGGCACCCCCGCCAGGCCGGCCGCGGCGCCGAAGATCGCCATCCAGATCAACGCCGCGCCCATGACATACGGTTGCCACCGGGCGAGGCGCAGCCCCCACAGGCGGCGGCGCAGCAGCATGGGGATGCCGTAGTACAGCGCGCCCATGTACGTGATGTTCGCCCCGCCCGCGGCGATGGGGTGCACGTAGGCCGGCACCAGGAAGGTGTTGTGGAGCATCGGCGCAAGCTGCTCCTGGATCAAGGCGTAGGCCATGAGGCCGCCGACGAACAGCGTCACCAGCCCGACGGCGAGCGAGCCGAAGGCCGGATTGCCCCAGGGAAGCCGCCGCAGGCCGGCCGCGGCATCGAAGCCGGCCTGGCGCATGCGCGCCTCGAGCATGCCGACGATGATGAAGGTGTGCAGCACGGTCGGGACCCCCACCAGCAGCGACAGGACCGTCCCGGCGAGCTTCACCTGCTGCGGCAAGCTGGGGTCGGCGAGGAGGTGGTACACGAAGGTGGGCGGCACGAAGACCGGGTAGAGCAAGAACAGCGACTTGGCCAGGGGCTTGGCGTACACCGACCGAGCATCGGCCGTCAGCTCCACCAGCACGTAGGCGACCCCGACCAGCGTCAGTGCGGGAACGTAGTGGTAGATGTGGAACACGATGTGCCAGTCCATGCGGTACATCCCGGGGTCGACCGTGGCGCGGCCGATGCTCCACAGCCATGCCAGGCCGAACATGCGCAGGGCCGCGAACAATCCCGGCACGGCGATGAACAAGCCCGCCAGGGCGGCGAACGACGCCACGGGCAGGCTGCGGAAGAGCGCCGCCCAGGCGTCGAGGTCGCCTTTTCGCTCCACGGCGCCGAGCACCGTCAGGGCGAAGTCCAAGACGATCAGCAACATCCCCGCCGCCAGGATCACGAAGCTGAGGAAGATCATCCATGCGCCGGGGTATTGTGCGGCCAAGGGGATGGCCGCATGGTAGGTGATGTTCGTCCCCTGCAGCACGCCAGCCAGCGCCAACGCCGCGGCGAGGGTCATCGCGCCCAAGCCAGCCCAGGCCAAGCGATAGCTCCACAGTCGGCGCCGGATCAAGACGCTGCCGGCCACGACCAGGAAGGCGGTCTGGACGAAGCCCATCCAGAAGATGAACATCAGGATGCCGTGCCCGGTCAGGGCCTGGTAGTAGGTCTCGGCCGGCAGGATCGACAGCGCCGGCGTGCGCACCAGCTTCATCAAGAGCGCGAAGAGCCCGCCGACGCTCATGGTCGCCAGCCCGACGACGGCGAACGCGCCGAGGAGTCGCCGGTCGTCGGCTTCGATCTCGATCGATTCCAGCAGGTCCATGGAATGGCCTCCAGCAGGCTGCGGGCGCAGGTGCGCCGGCCGCACCCGGCGTCAGTCCCCGACCGTGATCGAGGCCGTCATCGCGTGATGGCCGGCCCCACAGTACTCCGTGCAGCGCAACGCGATCGTGCCCGACGCGGTCGGCCGCACGCGGATCGTCACGGGTGTGCCGGGGAGCAGCACGCTGCTGAGGCTGCCGCCCATGATCAGCGATACGCCGTGCATCACGTCCGCGGCATAGAAGACCAGGTCGTAGGTCTCGCCGCGCTTGAGGTGGATCGTCCTCGGCACGAACGCGTACTGCCGGGCCATGACGAACACGTCCGTGCCCGGCGGGATGGCCACCGAACCATCCGCTTGCCCGAACCGCTCGAGCTGCTGGTCGACGCGCGCCTGGAAGTCCTCGGCCGCCATGACCGTCGCGGCGCCGTGGTCGCCGTGCCCGGCCTCGGTGTCGAGCACCCCCATCGCGGACCAGATCGGTACCAGGAGGAGCACCGAGAACGCCACGCCGAAGGCGGCGGCCAGCAACCGCATCGAACCCTTGCCCGCCGGTGCCGTCATCTCGCTCATCGTCGTCGTTGCCTCCTCGCTGCGGGTCCGGGACGGGATGCGGGTGCCGGTGCGTCACGGCACGGGCGTCGGCGTCGGGCGATGCCTCCCGCCGCCCGCCGGCAGCCGTCGCGCTCCCGCGCGGCGCACAACCCTGCCGTTCCGATCGCCTCGGCGGACGGATACCCACGCCGTCGGCCGGTGCGGGCGCATCCTACAATATGTAGGAGCCCCTGTCAAGCAGCGACCGGCGGGACTCCCCGGCAGACGCGCGGCGCCGGGTGCTCACGGCCGGCCCGGCGCCGCGCCCTGCCGTCCGACCTCCACCACTCCGATCTCGACCGCATCCTCACCGCCCGCCTCGCGCCAGCGCTCGCCCGTCTTCGGATCGTACAAGCCCACCACGAGCCGCAGCGGCCCCGGCGGCGTCCCCGGCGGCACCCACAGCCCGTGGCGGTCGTCGACGACGTCGCCCGCCGCCCAGGTCTTCGGCGGGCGTCCGTCGGCCGCCGGGAAGCCGTCGTGCTGGGCGACCAGCGTGCCGTCCCGGGCGTAGGCGTGGACGAACACCCGCGCGTTGGCGTCGGGCACCGCCGTCGCCTCCCAGCGCAGCGCCACCGCGATGCCCTTGCCGGCCGCGGCACGCGACGCGTGCGCCGCCCCGGCCAGCCGCACCCCGCGGCCGAAGTCGACCGCCAGGGCGCGCGAGACGTCCGGCCGCCCCTCGACATACCCCACCAGCAGCACGTCGCCCGCCCACGCCCCGCCCGCCGGGAACAGGTGCGTGTCCGCCCAGGCCTTCAGCGCCGCCGAGCCCGGGCTGACCGTGCCCTTGTACAGCGCCAGCCACGTCCGGCCGTGACGGGGCGCGCCCGCGGCCACCCGCGCGATCGCCGTGTCCACCGGCTCGTGCACGGGGTCCCACAGCTGCGCATAGCCCCACGGCGCGTCCGACGGGCCGCGATAGCGCGCGTACAGGCCCGCGACGCTGAGGATGTTGAACACCACCCAGTCGCCGGACGCCGTGCGCGGCGCGACGTCACGCCAGAACACCGCCGGATCCCACGGCCCGTCGACCTCGGCCTCGCGCTGGTAGACGTAGCCCGCGAGCGTGGGCGCCACCGCCGCCGCCAGCGCCAACGCCGCCGCCAGCGCGGCCGCTCCCGACCGTTCGCCGAGGCGCGCCACCGCCCACCCCAGCCCGAGCACCAGGAACGGCGTGGCCACGATGAGGTAGCGCGGCGCGAGCATGTGCGCCTGGGCCCCGACGGCGGCCGCCGCCAGCACGGCCGCGACCGGCAGGCCGACGATCGCGGCCGCGCGCCCGCGATCGACCGCCGACCGGCCGGCGGCGAAGCCGAGCCCGAGGACGAGCACGGACACGCCGACCGCCGCCCAGCCCGCGTCGTAGGCGAAGAACGCCGCGTACAGCCCGTCGCGCATGGCCGGGGGCACGGCGGCCCAGTCGAAACCGCCGCCTGCGCCGGGCTCGGCAGCCGCCCGCGCGCCCAGGCGGGCCGCC
>QEVT01000284.1 GCA_003576755.1 bacterium
GGTGCGCGTGGACTACGACACGGCGCTGGAGCTGCTGGACCACCCGCGGCACGAGGACATCGTGAAGGCGGGACTGGCGATCGGCGTGCTGGACGAGGATCCGGCCGCCGACGAGGTGCTGTACCGGCACCAGCTCATCCAGGAGTACTTCGCGGCGCGGATTCTGGCGCGCGAGCCGCGGCCGGAGCTGATGGCGGCGCCGTGGCTGGCGGCGGACATCCGGCCAAGCGTACGGGAGTTGCTCGAGACGCTGCCGCCGGCCGAGACGCTGCCGCCGTTGCCAACCACAGGCTGGGAGGAGACGACGGTGCTGGCGGCGGTGATGGCGGCGGACGCGGAGGCGTTCGTGCGGGGTGTCATGGCGACGAACCTGGCATTGGCCGGACGATGTGCGGCGCAGATCGCCGCACGGCGTGTAGGGGGGGCGAAAGATTCTTCGCCCCTGCCGCACGCATTCCTCGACGATCTCCGCTGGGCGCTGGTCCATCGCAGCCGCGACCCCGAGGCCGACCTGCGGGCGCGGATCGCGGCGGGGCTGGCGCTGGGATGGCTGGGCGACCCGCGGTTCGAGCGCCGCGATGGGCCGCACGGGGCATACCTGATGCCGCCGCTGATCGCGATCGCGGGCGGCGTGTACCCGATCGGGGAGGATGAGCCGATCTTCGATTTGGAGGCGGGTGACGACGACCGCGCCCACGTGCCGCGGCATGACGTGGCGATCGCGGGCTATGCGATCGGGCAGTTCGCGGTGACGAACGCCGAGTACGCGTGCTTCATGGCGGCGGGCGGCTACGACGACGAGCGATGGTGGAGTACCGAGGCAGGGCGGGCGTGGCAGCGGGGCGAGGGTACGGCGGAAGGACCGAAGCAGGGTGCTCGTCACGGACTGCGCTTCATCCGCAAGAACCCGCGACTCCTGGAGGACTGGCACGACAGTGGGCAGGTCGACGACGACATGTACGAGCGGTGGCAGCGGCGGTTGGCGATGACGGAAGTGGAGTTCGAGGCGCACCTGGCCGAGCTGTATCCGGGCGGGCGCGAGACGGAGCCGCGTTACTTGCGGGACGAACGCCACAACAACCCCCTCCAACCGGTGGTGGGGATCTGCTGGCACGAGGCGCGGGCCTACTGTGCGTGGCTGAGCGCGCAGACGGGGCTGGTCTGGCGGTTGCCGACCGAGGTGGAGCTGGAGGCGGCGGCGCGTGGGAGGGCAGGCCGCCTCTACGCCTACGGGGAGGTGTTCGACGCGGCGAAGGGCAACACGCTTGGAAGCCGCCTCAAGCGGCCGACGCCGGTGGGCGTGTTCGTGGAGGGCGATACGCCGGAGGGTGCAAGCGACATGGCGGGGAATGTCGCGATGTGGACGTCGAGTCAGTGGGGCGAGGAAGAAGACGAACCGGACTGGCGATATCCGTACGACGCAGCTGACGGACGCGAGGCGCTCGAGGCACCGGCTTCAGCTCTTCGTGTGGCGCGCGGGGGGTCGTGGCTCGGCGTCTATCACCTCGCGCGCGCCGCCTGCCGCGGCGGGTTCAGCCCCGCCGCCCGCAACGTCAACGTCGGGTTTCGGGTTGTGCGAGCTGCCCCCATTTCGTAGCTCTGGACTCCGGCGACTCTGGCATCTGTTCCTCTGAAAGGGCGATCCGGGCAATCAGTGCTGTCGCGCCTCCTGGACCGTCGATCCGCCGGCCTGCCCCCGCCATGGGGCAGGCGCGGCGAGCGCAGCGAGCTAGAGCCGACAGGAG
The DNA here is from genome assembly GCA_003576755.1 of bacterium. Taxonomy (GTDB): domain Bacteria; phylum Chloroflexota; class Anaerolineae; order Epilineales; family Epilineaceae; genus UCB3. Next base: position 1,746 of record QEVT01000284.1, read on the forward strand.
AGCGGTCGAGACAGCAAGCCGGGCCGACCGGGCTATACTTCGCCGTGCAGCGGCCTTCACCCGAAGCGCTTCGGCCTCGCCCGTGACTGACGAGGAGTCGCCAGTGCCCCGGAGCTTCAACACCGCCGGCCCGTGCCGGCCGGACATCGACTACATGCTGCCGGCGAGCCTCCGCTTGCCGGCGGTGCGTCCGCTCATCGACGACCAGCGCTACTTCGTGCTCCACGCTGCCCGGCAGACCGGTAAGACGACGGCGCTGCTGGCGCTGGCCGCCGAGCTGACGGCGGCCGGCCGGTACGTCGCGGCGCTCGTGTCGATGGAGGTCGGCGCGCCGTTCGAGGACAATCCCGGGATGGCGGAGGGGGCGATCCTCGGCAGTTGGCGGGCCGCGGCGCGGGCACAATTGCCGGAGGAGCTCCAGCCACCGCAATGGCCTTCCGCCGAGCCGGGCCAACGCATCGGCGCCGCGCTCCAAGCCTGGACGGAAGCCGCTCCCCGGCCGCTGGTCGTGTTCCTCGACGAGATCGACGCCCTGGCGGACGACACGCTGGTCTCGGTCCTGCGCCAGCTGCGTGACGGATATCGCAATCGGCCCGGTCACTTCCCGTGGTCGCTGGCGCTCGTCGGGCTGCGCGACGTGCGGGACTACAAGCTGCGCGAGGGCGTCGCGGGGCGGCTGGGGACGGCGAGCCCTTTCAACATCAAGGTCGAGAGCATCACGCTGCGCGACTTCACGGCCGACGAGGTCGCCCAGCTCTACCGCCAGCACACCGACGAGACCGGGCAGGTGTTCACGCCGGAGGCGATCGCGCGGGCCTTCGAGCTGAGCCAGGGCCAGCCGTGGCTGGTGAACGCGCTGGCGCGGCAGATCACATGGTACGACGTCACGGACCGGACCGTGTCGATCACCGCAGCGCACATGGAGCAGGCGAAGGAGGAGCTGATCGCCCGCCAGGACACGCACCTCGACAGCCTTGCCGAGCGGCTGCGCGAGCCGCGGGTGCGGGCGGTCATCGAGCCGATGCTCGCGGGCACAATCCTCGGGAACGTGCCCCAGGACGATCTGCGCTTCGTGGTCGACCTGGGCCTGTGTCGGCGCGATGCGGGCGGCGGGTTGGTGATTGCCAACCCGATCTACCGCGAGGTCATCCCGCGCATGTTGGCGGACGCGGCGATCGCGTCGCTGGCGATGGTGCAGCCGGTGTGGCTGCGGGCAGACGGGCGAATCGATATCGGGCGACTGTTGGATGCGTTCCTGGCATTCTGGCGGCAACACGGCGAGCCGCTGCTGCGGGCATCACCGTACAGCGAAGTGGCTGCGCAGATCGTGATGATCGCCTTCCTGCACCGCGTGGCCAATGCCGCCGGTACGCTGGAGCGCGAGTATGCAGCCGGGATGGGGCGGATCGACATCCGACTGCGCTACGGGCCGGACACGTTCGCGTTCGAGCTGAAGGTGTGGCGCGACGGGCGGCCCGATCCGCTGACCGAAGGCTTGGCACAGCTCGACGCGTACCTGGCGCGATTGGATCTGGATACCGGCTGGCTGGTGATCTTCGATCAGCGTACCGGCCAGCCCCCGATCGAGGACCGGACGTCGGCCGACGAGGCGACGACGCCGGCCGGCCGGACGGTGACCGTCGTGCGGGGATAGCGTGAACCGACCCATGATCGAGCCTGTCGCGCATCGGCCCGGCGAGACGACCCCGCAACTCCCCACCGGCGCCGTCACCTTCCTCTTCACCGACGTCGAAGGTTCGACCGAGCGGTGGGAGCACCACCGCGCGTCGATGCAGTCGGCCCTCGAACAGCACGACATCCTGCTGCGCGGCGCCATCGAGGCTCATCGCGGCTACGTCTTCAAGACCGTCGGCGACGCGTTTTGCGCGGCGTTCCACACGCCGCTCGACGCGCTGTCGGCCGCGGTCGACGCCCAGCGGGCGGTCGGGGCCGAGGATTGGTCGTCGTTCGGACCCGACTTCCCGCCGCTGCGCGTGCGCATGGGCATCCACACCGGCGTGGCGCAGGAGCGGGGCGGGGACTACTTCGGCCCGGCGGTGAATCGGACGGCGCGCCTGGAGGCGGCGGGGCACGGCGGGCAGGTGCTGCTCTCGATGTCGACGCAGCAGCTCGTGCAGGGCGATCTGCCGGCCGACTGGGCGCTGCGGGACTGGGGGACGCACCGGCTGAAGGACCTGCGGTACGCGGACCGGATCTTCCAGGTCGAGGCGGCGGGGCTGGTCGATGTAGCGACCCCGCTGCGGACGGCGACGGCGATCTCGCCGCGGGACCGGATCATCGTCGAGGATTCCTTGACGGATGGGGGTGCGGACGTCGGCGCGGTGGCGGCGGCGGAGGTCGCGGGCATCCGCCGACCCGCCAACGTGTACGAGGCACTGGCGGCGACGCTGGCGGCGGTGCGCGGCGACGAGAGCGCGCCGGCGGTGGTGCTCTCGTCGGCGCAGGCGCGCGAGGCGGCGAGTCGACGCCCGGCAAACCTGGAAGAGTACCGGGTCGGGCGGATCGCGGAGTGGAGCCAGCCGCGCTACCGGCTGGACGGGCGGTTCGTGGCGCTGACGCTGCTCGTCGACCAGGGCGACGAGGCGGCGGCGGGCCGGTGGGCGGCCCGGCAGGAGCGGTACGACGACCTCGGGGCGCTCTTGGCGGCGGTGCCGGAGCCGGCGGTGGTGGTGCTGGGGCCGCCGGGGAGCGGGAAGAGCACGCTGCTGCGGCATCTGGAGCTGGATGCGGCGATCGCGGGGCTGCGTGGGGAAGCCGGCCCCCACCCCCCGACCCCCTCCCCCAGCCGTTTTCATGCCATTGGACAGAACGTTTGTGCGTATATCAGAAGGCAAGGCCGGGGCGGAGCGCACGAAACATGAGAGCCATGTC
>QEVT01000285.1 GCA_003576755.1 bacterium
GCCCGCGTCACGCTCGGCCAGACCATCCGCGCCGAGTACGTCGCCGACGAGACGCCGCCCATCCAGAGCGGGCTGGGGTACAACCAGCGCGGCGGGCTCGAGGGCGGCGCCGGGCTGCTGGTGCGCCCGCTGGGCGAGGTCAACACGCTCGACCTGTGGTTCAGCGACCGCGACGACGTCGACCAGACCACCAAGACCCCCAAGATCACGCTCGCCTCGCGGGCCGCGTGCGACGACCCGGTGCTGCGCCCGCTGCTCGCCGACCGCCGGGTGGTGCCCGCGGTCCCCGGCGAGACGGTGGTGCTCGAGACGCTCGACCTCGTGCTCGACGTCACGGTCGAGTCGGTCGAGCCGCCGCCGCACGCCGACGAGCCCAGCCTGACGGCGATCACGCTGGCGCTCACGCCGCACCGCGCCGAGCCCCGACCCGCCACGGCCCCGCACCCCGCGCTGGCGGTCGGGCGGGACGAGGACGACGAGGGGGCGCAGGAGCGCCGGCCGCTGCCGTTCCGACGGGATTGACGGGGCGCCTCCGCGCACAAAGGCAAGGAGCGAGTCCTCAGCCCGACCCCAGCACCGCCCCCACCGCCTCGATCAGCGCGTCGACGTCCGCCGGCGTGTTGTAGCCCTGGACGGACACCCGCAGCAGCGGCTGGCCGTTCCACAGGATCGTCGGGACCTCGACGCGGTGCTCGTCGTACAGCCGGTCCTTGAGCGCGACCACGTCGGTGCCCGGCGGCAGCGCCACCGCCTCCATCTGCGCATACCACGCCCCGTCGTCCGGGTGGATCGCCCCCATCCCGTCGACGGCCAGCAGCCGCGCCCGCGCCTCGCGCACCAGCGCGTGGCAGCGCGCCCGGACGGCCGGCCAGTCGCGCGCCGCCTGGTACGCGATGGCCGCCGGCACCGCCAGCGCCGCCGCGTAGTCCCGCGTGCCCACGAACTCGAGCTCGTCGATGAACGCGTCGCCCGTCGCCAGCGGGCTCTCGACGCCCCAGCTCACCACCGCCGGGCTCACCCGGTCGCGCATCGTCGGCCGGGCGTACAGGAAGCCCGCCCCCTTCGGCGCGCACAGCCACTTGTGGCAGTTGCCGGCGTAGAAGTCCGCGCCGAGCGCCGCGAGGTCCAGCGGCACCTGGCCCGGCCCGTGCGCGCCGTCGATCACCGTCGTGATCCCCCGCGCGCGCGCCCGCGCCACGAGCGCCTCCACCGGCAACGTCAGCGCCGTCGGCGACGTGATGTGGCTGAGGTAGAGCACGCGCGTGCGCGGCGACACGGCGGCCCAGATCCGTTCGGCCAGCTCGGCGTGCGACGACACCGGCAGGCCGACCGCCAGCCGCCGGTAGACCGCCCCGGTGCCCGCCAGCGCCGCCCGCCAGGCCCGATCGCACGCGCCGTACTCGTGGTCGATCGTCAGCACCTCGTCGCCCGCGCCGAGCCCCGGCGCCAGGCTGCGCGCCACGATGTTGACGCCCGTGGTGGCGTTGGGCACATACACCACGTCGTCGGCCCCTGCCCCGAGGTACGCGGCCAGGCCGGCGCGCGCGTCGCGCATCAGGCCCGCGAACCGGCGACCGAGGAATTCCACCGGCTGCAGCTCGAGCTCGCGCTGCCAGGCCTGATAGGCCTCGAACACCGGCCGCGGGCACGCCCCGAACGAGCCGTGGTTCAGGAAGACGACCGACGGGTCGAGCAGGAACTCGGCCCGCAGCGCCTCGGACGCAGGGGCGGCGGGCGGCGCCGGCAGGGCCGTCACGCCGCGTCGAACGCCGGCACCTCGGTCTCGACCGGCAGGCTGTAGTCCACGCCTGGGATGTCGAAGCCGAAGAGCTGCCGGAAGTACCGCTGGAACCCGTCGTAGTCGCTGAGCGCGCGCAGGTTGTCGGTGCCGATGAGCGACCAGATGCGCATCGCCTCGGCCTGGATCTCCGGCCGCATCTCGAGGTCGTCCAGCCGGATGCGGCCTTCGGCGTCGACCACCGGCGTGCGGCCCGGGCCGATGTGGTGGTCGAACAACCGCACCATCTGCTCGATCGGGCCCTCGTGCGTGCCGGCCGCCTTCATCAGCTTGAAGAGCACGCTCATGTAGATCGGAACCGCCGGGATGGCCGCCGACGCCTGCGTGACGATCGACTTGTTGATCGACACGTGGCAGCGCCCGCCGACGGTGCGCGCCAGGAGCTCGTGCAGCGAGGCGCTCGTGACCTCGAGGTCGGCCTTGGCGTGCCCGATGGTGCCGTGCCGGTAGATCGGCCACGTGGCCTCGGGCCCGATGTACGAGTAGCTCACCACCCGCGCGCCGCGCGCCAGCAAGCCCGCCTTGAGCAGCGCCTCGACCCAGCGCCGCAGGTCCGCCCCGCCCATCACCGCCACGGTGTCGTGGATCTCCTCCGGCGTGGCCGGATCGAGCGTGACGTCGGCCACCACGCCGGTGTGCAGGTCCACCGTCTTGATGACGCTCGGCTGGCCGACCGTCTTGAGCACCGAGTTGTACACCTGGCCGGTCTCGGGGTCGGTGCGGCGCGGCGCGGCCAGGCTGTAGACCACGACGTCGAGCGGCCCGAGGTCGCGCCGGACGCGGTCGAGCGTCGCCTCGAGCACCTCGGCCGAGAACGCGTCGCCGTTGATCGACGTGGCGTACAGCCCCGCCCCCCGCGCCGCCGCGTCGAACGCCGCCGTGTTGTACCAGCCCGCCGACGCCGTGCGGCGGTCGGTGGCGGGCCGCTCGAAGCACACGCCGACCGAGTGCATGCCGTGCCCGAAGGCCCCGGCGATGCGGCTGGCCAGGCCGTAGCCGGTCGAGCTGCCGAGGACGAGCAGGTTGCCGCCGGCCCAGCCGCCGGGGTCGCGGCGCGCCACCGCGACTTGCCGGTCGACGTGGCGCGCGCAGCCCGCCGGGTGCGCCGTGGTGCAGATGAAGCCGCGGATGCGGGGCTCGACGACTTGCAGCGACATGGCAGGCCTCTCGGGGGCAATGCGGCCCCATCGCGAATGATTCGGGCACCCGCCGGCGCGGCCGGGCGCTACCAAGTTAAAACGCGCGCGCCCCTCGGTTCGTTGCACGGCCGGCGATCGAGCGCTCGAACAGCGCCTCGTAGGCCGCGAAGCACTTCTCGGGGTCGAAGATCTCGAGCGCCACCGCGTGCCGGGCGCGGTAGTCGTCGAGGTGCGCGGCGACGTCGACGATGCCGCGGGCCAGGGCCGCCGGGTCGCGGGCGGCCACGATCTGGCCCATGCCGGTGACCCGCACGATCTCGCGCGCGCCCGGGATGTCGGCCGTCACCAGCGGCGTGCCGGCCCGCACGGCCTCGATCTGGGTCGACGGGAAGCAGTCCGAACGGCTGGGCAGCGCGAAGAGGTCGATCATGCCGTAGAAGTTGGCCATCGTCTGCGGGTCGGTGATCAGCCCGAGCAGCGTGAAGCGGTCGGCGTGGGCCTCGAGCTTCGCGCGGTGGGCGTCGAAGAACCGCTCGTAAGGGATGTGGCTCTCGCCGGCAAACACGAAGTGCACGTCGGGCATGGCCGCGACGACCTCGGGCACGGCGTCGAGCAGGAAGTCGAACCCCTTCTCCTCGACGAACCGGCCGGCGAAGCCGACCAGCCGCTTGCCCTCGAGCCCGAGCTCGCGCCGCCACGCGGCGATGGCCGCGGGGTCGGGCGGCGGCAGGTCCACCGGCGCGTAGATGAAGCTCAGCTTGGGCCACAGCGGGGTCAGCAGCCGGCTGCTCCGGGCGTAGTCCTCGGTCTGCGGGATGACGCCGTCGGCCAGGCGGCCGGCCCAGTAGGTGGTCTGGTAGTAGAGCGCCTCGAGCGGGCGCTTGGACGGCCCGGCGGGCAGCACGAGGTCGCCGTTGTGGGTGATGAACACGCTGACGCCGCGGGCGCGCGCCAGGGCCGTGGCCGGCAGCACCTCGGGGAAGGGGATGTGGATGCTCAGCGCGTCGAAGTCCGGCAGGAGCCCGCTCAGCGCCGGCAAGAGGCCGGGCGCGATCGCCGAGCGGCTCAGCATCAGCCGCGGCGGGACGCGGTGCACCAGCACGCCGTGCACGACCTCGGTCAGCGGCAGCGTGGGCTCGTGCTGGGTGGCCAGCGCGTGCACGGTGTGGCCGCGCCGCGCCAGCCCCTCGGCGATGCGCCGGGCGTAGGCGGTGAGGCCGGTCCAGTGCGGATGGTAGTACGTCAGGAGGAAGAGCACGCGCATGACGGGCGGATTCTAGTGCGGGCTGGAGCCGGGGGTCAAGCGTGCCGCCTGCCCTCTCCTCGCTACCCCCCCATCCAGCCCTCGGCCCACAGCCCGAGCCCCGCGGCCACGAGCGCCACGGCCAGCGCGAAGGCCGCGATCGCCGCGAACACCCGCCGATCGCCCGGGGCGTCGGGGGCTGCCGGCCCCAGCGACCCGACCACCGCCGCGACGACCCCCCACAGCACGGTGTCCAGCGCCCACGCGCGGGCGGCGCCGCTCGACACGGCCGTGGCCCACGGGACCACCCGCGACATCGCCAACGCCGCGCTCGCCAGGCAGAGGACCGCCGCCCCCGGCAGGGCCGCCGCCGCCGTGCGCGCGAGGGCGAGGCCCTTCGGCGCTGCGGCGCGGGATGGGAGCGCGA
>QEVT01000286.1 GCA_003576755.1 bacterium
AAGGTCGGCGTGCCACCGGACCTCGAACGGGCCTTGCTCTCGGCCGGTCGTGAACACCGGCGCGTCGCCGGCGGCGTCGAGCGCGAACGGCCAGCCGACGGCAGCCGGCAGCGGTTGGGCGCCCAGCGCGGCGTGCGGCACCGCGTCGATGGCAGTGCCCACCGGCCCGAAGCGGCGGATCAACGGCGCGGTCGACGTGTCGGTGAAGGCGCCGCCCGGGCGGAGGAGCACCCAGAGCCGGCCGGCCTCGTCGGCCGCGACCGCGTGGGCGGGCTGGCCGCCCAGATCCGGGCGCCCGAGCCGCCGGCCGTCGCGCTCGAACAGCTCGACGGCGCGGTTGACGACCACTGCCACCCGCGCCGGCGTGATCGCGATGCTGGCCGCGGCCCCCGGCTGGCGCGCGATCGCGATGGACCGTGCCGGCACGGCGTCGGGCATCCGCCACTCCGTGACGCGGCCCCCGAGCGCATCCACGGCCCAGAGGTTGCCGGTGTCGGGGTCGACGGCGATGTCGTCGGCGACGATCGGCACGCGGCGGTGTGCCACACCCTCCGGATCGCGCTCCTCGAGCACCGCGCGCACGGTGCGCGAGCCGTCGGGCGGGGGGAGATGCCACAGCACGAACACCCGTTCGCGGCGTGCGTCGACCGCCAGCGCGACCGGCAGCGCCCCGCATGCCGTGCCGTCGGCGCCGTCGCCGAACCGCCACGCGTGCCGCCGTGCGCCGGCGGCGTCGTACCCGACGACCGCGCCGTTGACCGCGTCGGCGACCAGCACGCCCGCCTCGGCATCCCACGCCACGTCCAGCGGCTCGACGGCCGGGTCGAGCCGCGGCCGCGGGGCGGGCAGCGGCCACGCGACCACCGCCGTGCCGGGCGCCGCGGGGAGGGCAGGCTGCGCTGCGGACCGCGGGGTGGCGGGATGGACGCCGGCCACCCCTAGGCATCCCCACCAGAGCACCGCAAGGCCCACGGCCCACCTGGGCCGGCGCGGGCATTGCCCGCCCGATGACGCGCGACCCGGTCGCGGGCGTCTCATGCCGATGCCAGCGAGACGGAGTGCCATGCCACAGGGTAACAAGACACGCCGTCGACGACGATGGTTCCAGCTTCCGCGGTGCGCGCCGGACCGCAAACTTGAGCCCCTGCCGGCGCATTGGCTAAACTCCAGCCGATGCGAACCCGCCCTCTCCCCCCGCCCGAGCGGCTGCGACCCGACAACGTCACGCCGCCGACCCGCACGCCGTGGGGCGGGCGCTGGATCGCGCGGTGCTTCAAGGCGCGGTTGGGCGTGGGCGACGCGGCCGCCGTGATCGGCGAGGCGTGGGAGATCTCCGTCGAGCCGTCGTTTCCCAGCCGGCTGGCGCGGACAGGCGAGGCGCTGGCCGACGTCATCGCCCGCGACCCCGAGGCGTGGCTCGGGCCCGCGGCCGTGCGGGACGGCGGGCAGCTTCCCCTCCTGGTCAAGGTCCTGGATGCGGCCGAGAACCTGTCGGTGCAGGTCCACCCGGCCGCCGACGACCCCGCCCTCGCCGCGCACGAGAGCGGCAAGCCCGAGGCGTGGATCGTCGTCGCGGCCGCGCCCGGCGCCGGGATCTACCTCGGCTTCCGCGACGGCGTGGGACGCGCCGACGTCGCGGCGTGCCTGCGCGGCGGCGGCGCCCTGGACGGCTTGTTGAACTTCGTCCCGGTGGCGTGCGGCGACGTGTTCGTCGTGGATGCCGGCACGGTGCACGCCATCGGGGCGGGGGTGACGCTCGTCGAGCCGCAGCGGGTCACGCCCGGCAAGCAGGCCGTGACGTACCGCTTGTGGGATTGGGACCGCCGCTACGACCCGGCCGGGCGGCCCGATCCCCGCGGCGCGCCGCGCCCGCTGCACGTCGCACGCGCGCTGGCCGCCATCGACTGGGGTGCCCCGCGCGGGGCGGCGTTCGTGGCCGCGTGCCGGTCGCGCCCGACCGTCGTCGACGCCGACGGTCTCCGCCGGGTGTCGGTGCTCGCGACGCCGTGGTGCACGGCCGAGCGCTGGTCGGGCGACGGCGCGCGCACCGTCGACGTCGCGTCCTTCCTGGGCGTCGTGTGCCTCGGCGGGCAACTGACCATCGAGACGACGTCGGGCGCGGTGACGCTGGCGTGCGGCGAGAGCGCGGCGGTGCCGGCGGCCGCCGGGCGGGTGCGGGTGCTCGGGTCGGGGGTGGATGCCGTGGCGTGCACGCCCGGCGCGCCGGAATAGGCGGCGCGGGCGCCGTTTGACAACCGCCGAACCCGTCCCCATCATTTCGTGGCGCGTGCGGCGGGCAGGGTCGCCCGCGCGCGATCCCCGAGGACGAGGCGAACGCCGTGCACAACTTCGACCCGTCGGTGCCCGACTACCCGGCCACCGCCCGCGACGACACCGTCGACGACTTCCACGGCGTGCCCGTCGCCGACCCCTACCGCTGGCTCGAGCAGGCATCCGCCGAGGCCACCCGCGCATGGGCCGCCGCGCAAAACGCCTTGGCGGCCGAGTTCCTCGCCGCGGTCGGCGCACGCGGCGTGCTGCGCGACCGCCTGGTCCGGCTCATCGACCGCCCGCACCACGAGCCGCCGATCAAGCGGGCAGGCCGGTACTTCTTCACCCGCAACGAGGGGCTGCAGGACCAACCCGCGCTGTGGGTCCAGACCGGGGCGACCGGCACCCCCCGGGTCCTCCTCGACGTCGGTGCGCTGAGCGACGACGGCACCACGGCGCTCACCGGCATCGGCGTCAGCCGCGACGGGGCGTGGCTGGCGTACGGCCTCTCGGAGCGCGGCAGCGACTGGCAGACCGTCCGAGTGCGCGACGTCGCGACCGGCACGGATCTGCCGGAGGTCCTCCGGTGGTGCCGGTTCGCGAGTCTGGCCTGGACGCCGGACGGGGCCGGCTTCTACTACAACCGCCACCCCGAGCCGGCGACGTTGCTCGAGAGCGACACCAGCCGGCACAGCCAGGTCTACCACCACGTCCGCGGCACCGACCAGGCGGACGACCGGCTGGTGTACGCGCGGCCCGACGCCCCCGACCTCGGCCTCCACCCGATCGTCACCGACGACGGCCGCCACCTCGTCCTCCACGTCAGCCGCGGCACCGACGTGCAGAACCGGGTCTACGTCCGGCCTGTCGACGGCGACGGCGACTTCATCCGCCTCCTCGACGACGCCGATGCCGCTTACCACCTGATCGGCAGCGCCGGGTCGGAGCTGTTCTTCAAGACCGACCTCGACGCACCCTTCGGCCGGGTGATCGCCATCGACGTCGAGCGCCCCGAGCGTGCCGCCTGGCGCGAGGTCGTGCCGGAGTCGGCCGGGACGCTGCACATGGCCCGGATCGTCGGGGGGCGGGTGGTGGTGGTCCGGCTGGACGGGATGGCCCACCGGCTCGAGGTGTTCGGCCTCGACGGGCGCGCCGACGGCGACGTGCCCCTGCCCGGTCCGGGCACGATCACGGGGCTGGCCGGCGCGGCCGGCGACCCCGAGCTCTTCATCGCCTTCTCGTCGTTTCTGCAGCCCATGGACGTCTTCCGGGTCGACGTCGACACCCGCTCGATCGCGCCGTGGCGTGCGGCCGCGCCCACGTTCGACCCCGCTGCCTTCACGACCCGCACCGTGGCGGCGACATCGCGCGACGGGACGCGGGTGCCGGTGCTCGTGACGCACCGCAAGGACCTGGCGCTCGACGGCGACCGGCCCGTGCTGCTGACCGGCTACGGCGGCTTCAACGTCAGCGTCCTGCCGCAGTTCAACCCCATGGTGCTGGCGTGGATGATGCTCGGCGGCGTGTTCGGCGTCGCGACGCTCCGCGGGGGCGGCGAGTACGGCGCCGACTGGCACGCGGCCGGCATGCTCGACCGCAAGCAGAACGTCTTCGACGACTTCATCGCCGCCGCCGAGAGCCTGATCGCGCACGGCTACACGCGGCCGGCGCGCCTGGCCATCCACGGCGGCAGCAACGGCGGGCTCCTGGTCGCGGCGTGCATGCTGCAGCGCCCCGACCTGTACGGGGCCGTGCTGTGCAGCCGCCCGGTGACCGACATGCTGCGCTACCACCGCTTCACGGTCGGGCGCTACTGGGTGGGCGAGTACGGCAACGCCGAGGCCGACCCCGAGCACTTCGCGTTCATGATCTCGTACTCGCCGCTGCACAACGTCCGCGACGGCGTCGCCTACCCGCCGATCCTCGTGCTGACCGCCGACACCGACGACCGCGTGGTCCCGGCGCACGCCTACAAGTTCGTCGCCGCCCTGCAGGCGGCCCGTCCCGGACCGCGCGTGGCGCTGATGCGCGTCGAGACGGCGGCCGGGCACGGCCTCGGCACGCCGACGTCGAAGCGGATCGACGAGCAGGCCGACGGCCTGGCGTTCCTGGTGCGGGTCTTCGGGTTGGACGGCGCCGCCGGCGCCGGGCGGCCCGCTGCCGAAGGCCGCACCCTGCCCCGCACGAGCCCTGAAGGAGCCTTGTCATGAGACCTCGCCGCAACCGTGCCGTGCTCGCCGCCGCCGGCGCGCTGGTCGTGCTGGCCGCCGTGGCCGCCGCCGTGCCCCTCGGCACGGTCACCGCCGCCCGCGACGCGATCCGCGCCGCCGG
>QEVT01000287.1 GCA_003576755.1 bacterium
CGCCGTCGTCCATCGCCAGCCGCTCGCGGTCGTCGAGCGGCGCCGCGTCGCGCCCGAGCCGCACCCCCAGCCGGCGCTGGACGAAGGTGCGCGCGGGGTTGCGGGCGAAGCGCGCGAGGGCGTCGAGGTCGACGCCGCCGCCCTCTTCCTCGGCCGGCGGCAGCGGGCCCGGCACGAACGGCGGGGGGGGCCGGCGCGGGCCCGTCATGGCCCGCGCGCCGGCCGCGAAGCGCCGGTTGTAGCTGAACAGCCGTCCGGCGGGGTCCGGCGCGAAGTACGCCGGGCTGAACGGCTGAGCCCGGTGCCGGACCACCACACGCGCGCGCGCGGCGGCGGCGCCGGCCGTCGGGAGCGCGTCGAGGCAGTCGAGCAGCTCGGCCACCGCCACCGACGGGGCGAGCGGGCGGCCGTCGCGGATGTCCTGTCCGGTGTGGGTGACGAGGAGCGCGTCGCGCGCCGCCACCACGGCCTCGAGGAACATGTGCCGATCGTCGTCGCGCGTCGACCGGTCGCCGATGCGCGGCTGCGCGGCCAGCAGGTCGAAGGCCGGCCGCCGCGCCAGGCGCGGGAACGCGCCGTCGTCCATCCCGAGGAGCGCAACCACCCGAAACGGGATGCTGCGCATCGGCAGGAGCGCGCAGAAGGTGACGCCGCCGCCGAGGAATCCGTGCGGCGGCGCGTCGGCGCCGAGGTGCGCCAGCGCCAGGTCCCACGCCACGGCCATGTCCACCGCGCCGGTGAACCCGTTGGCTGCCGCCTGGGTCGCGAGCCGGTCGAGCGCGTCGCGGACCATCTGGTGCTGCCAGGCGTTGCGCGGCGTCCGGCGCACCAGCCGGTCCAGCCCCGCGCCGAGGACCTGCCGCCAGCCCTCGAGCGTGCGCGCCTGGCCGGCCTGCGCACGCAGGTCGAAGACGGCCGCGCACGCGTCGGCCAGGCGGCCGAGCAGGTCGGCGCCGGCGCCCTCGACGTCGTCGTAGGGCAGGACGCCGGCGTACAGCGCGCGGTCGTCGCCCGGCATGGCGTAGCCCAGGAAGAGGCGGTCGAGGCCGAACCGCCAGGTGTTCTCGGCCAGGGCGGGCTGGCCGGCGGCGGCGCGGTCGTCGGCGTCGACGGCCCACCGGATGCCGGCGCGATCGACCCAGCGGCGGACGTCGTCGAGCTGGTCGGCCGCGATGCCGAACCGGAGGCGCACGTCGTCCACCGCCAGCAGGTCGAGCAGCGCGCTCGCGGTCAGGCGGCCCTGCACGGCCGCCACCGCCGCGCCCATGGCTCCGACGACCTCGAACGCCCGCGCGGGGCCGCGGTCGGCGATGTGGTACGGGAGGAAGTCGGCGTCCCCGGCCGCGCCGAACACCGCCTCGACGAGAGGCGCGTACCGCTCGATGTCGGGGGTCATGACCACGACGTCGTGCGGCTGCAGGTCGGGCTGGCGCTCGAAGCGCTCGAGGAGCAGGTCGCGGAGCACCTCGACCTCGCGCAGCGGCCCGTGGCAGGCATGGACGGCGATCGAGCGGTCGTCCGGGTCGATCGCCGCCGCCGATCCGGGGTCGCCCGCCGGCGCGCGGTTGGCCGCGATGCCGGCCTGCACGGCTGCGAGCAGCGTCGGGCGCGGCGCGGCGCCCGCGGACGACGGCGCCCCGGCGTCGAGGTCGACCTCGCGGGCCCCGTCGAGCGCCAGGAGCAGGGCGTCGAACTCCCGTGCGACGCGGCCGCACCCCGCGACCAGCGGGTGACCCGTGTCGGGGTCGACGATCGCGTCGAGCGCGGCCGGGCCGTCGCCGCGGCGCACCGCGTCCCGCACCGCCGGCGCCCGGGCGGCCAGCGCCGCCGACACGGCCGGCGACGGCGTCAAGGCGAAGACGTGGACGTCGATCAGCCGCCCGAGCGCGGCGAATACCTCGAGGTAGAGCGGCGGCAGCGTGGCGATGCCGAACAGGCTCAGCCGGGCCGGGAAGCCATCCCTGGCCAGGGCCGCCCGATCGACGTGGGCGACGAAGGCGTCGACGCACGCCGCCATGTGCATGCCCCCGCCCGCCGCGCCATCGCCGCCGGCGACGCGCCGCGCGACGGCCCGCCACAGGACGGGCTGCCACGCCTCGGCGGGCGGCAGGCCGGCCGCCGAGGCGGCGTCGTCGCCGGCGTCCCAGGCCCGCACGAGGTCCGGCCGGTAGACCACGTAGTCGTCGAAGGCCTGCGCGATGCGCTGCGCGAGCTGCATGTGCTTGGAGCCGCGCGGGTCGTCGGACACGTAGCGGGCGAGGGGGGCAAACGCCGGCCGCGCGAGGTGCTCGTCCAGCTCGGTCGCCACGGGCCAGACGAGCTGGCGCGCGTCGAACGCGAAGACGTCGCGGTGCGTCAGCGGGCCGCGCACGGCCTGGAGCGCCTGCAGCACGGTCTTGCGCGGGAACGGGAAGGCGGGGTTGGCCCAGATCCCCAGCCGCCGCGACAGGCGCTGCGCCAGCCAGCGCTCCATGCCGAGGCTCTGGACGACGACGGTCTCGGCGCGCACCGGATCGGGGTCGACCGGCGTGCGGACGATGTCGGCGAGCGCCCCGACCAGCGTCTCGGCACGCTGGCTGCGGTGGATGATCACGCGGGATATGGTACGGGGGGCCGGCGGCAGGGGCAATCCGGATGCGGGGAGACCTCAGCCGTCGAGCGCCAGCACCGCGGGCAGCCACAGCCGCCAGCCGGTCTCCGGCAGGACCCGGCCGCCCGGCGATCCGGATGTCGCCGTGGGGTGATGCCGATCCGGGGTGGCCGTGGGGTGGTGGACGGCCGTCGCCGTCGGGTGGTGCCCGCCCGGCGTCGCCGTGGGGTGGTGGACGGCAGTCGCCGTCGGGTGGTGCCCGCCCGGCGTCGCCGTGGGATGGTGGACGGCGGTCGCCGTCGGGTGCTGCCCGCCCGGCGTCGCCGTGGGGTGGTGGACGGCCGTCGCCGTCGGGTGCTGCCCGCCCGGCGTCGCCGTGGGGTGGTGGACGGCCGTCGCCGTCGGGTGCCCTGGCGTCCACGTCGGCCGGTGCACCACCGTCGGCGTGGGCGACGCGTGCGGATGGAGGTCGCCGCCCGGGCCGACGAGGTACACGTCGCTGAACGCCCCGGCATCGCCCGGCGCCAGGGCCGCGGCGGAGACGAAGGCCACTGCGCCGGTGTCGGCGACGGCGGCGCCCCAGCTCCGGTCGTCGCTCTGGGCCCCGCTGGCCTTGCGGCTGACCATGCGCGTGACCCGCGCCTGGCGGTCGTGGACGTAGACGTCCGGCAGCCAGTTGCTGTCGCGCGGCGTGAGGGTGTACATCGCCGACGTGAACGCGAGGTGCCGGCCGCTGGGCGAGAGGTCGGGGTCGACGCTGTCGCCCGGGTGGTGCACGTCGTCGGCGGGCGTGACGTCGGTGACGGCGACCGTCGTGCCGGTCCGCCGGTCGTGGACGAAGATGTCGCTGACGCCGTTGACGTCCTTGTCCACGAGGTTCGCCGCCAGCGACGCGAAGGCGACGACCTGCCCGTCGCCGGAAAGCGCCGCCTCGCCGCTGGCCCCGTCGCCCGGGACCGCGGCAGAGGACACGCTGACCCGCGCGAGTCGCTCGGGCGCGGCGAGGTCGACGGCGTACACCTGCGCGGCGCCTCCGGCGGGCCCGGCCACGAGGTTGGCCGCCTCGGACGTGAAGGCCACGGTCGTCCCGTCGTCCGAGATCGCGGGGTCGCGTGCCGCGGCGTCGGCGTTCGCGGGGCTGACCAGGCGGATCGACGCGTCGGACCGGTCCCACACGAACACCCGGGCCCGGCCGTCGGCCGGGGCACCGGCCAGCGCGGCGGTGGACTCGAACGCCACCCGCCCGCCGTCGGCGGCGATCGCCGGGGCATAGCTCGCGCCGCGCCCGCCGTCGGTGTCGGCCACGACGAGCCGCACGCCCCCCGTCGCCAGCTCGCGCAGGTACAGCCCGCCCCACGGCGCCGGGTCCGCCGTCAGCGCCGCGGCGGACCGGAACACGACCCAGCCGCCGCCGGATGCCAGCGCGGGCATGATCGCGCGGCCCGTCGTCTCGGCGCCCGCCGCGTCGAGGCTGACCCGGTCGGTGCGGTCCGCGGCGGCGTCGTAGGCGAACACGTCGGCGACGGCATCGACGTCCCCTCCGGCGAGGTCCGGCGCGGTGGACTCGAACGCGAGCCGCGAGCCGTCGGCCGCGATCGACACGCCGAGGCTGTCGCCCGTGGCGGCGCCGCCGCCGGGGACGTGGCTGACCAGCCGAATGGCCGGCGCCTGGGCGTGGACGGCGGGCGCCGCGCCATCGAGGTGGCGCCAGACGCCGTCCGCGACCCCGCCGGCGACGGCGGCGACCGCCACGGCCGTCGCCGCGGCCGTCGACATGACGCCCCGGCCCCGGCGCTTGCGATCCGCGTGCCCGACCTCCCTGCGCATCTCCACGATGGCCCTCCCTGAGGCTGCGACGAACGTTCGAAGCCGGCGTTCGGCACGGCGACCGCCCCCCGCCGAACGCCCACCGTTCGAAACCCCGCGGCCTGCCCCAACGAGACCCCGCCGCGCCGGCACCGGTTAGATGGCGGCGGGCGGGAAGGACGTCACAT
>QEVT01000288.1 GCA_003576755.1 bacterium
ACTCCGACGTCGCGCTGACCGCGCTGGCCGGGCCGTCGGGCACGACCTTCTGGGCCGCGCGGCTGCCGTCGGGCGCGTCCGCCGCCGCGTCGCGCGTGACGATGTACGCCGGCGACGGGTCGGTGCTCGCCACGGTCGAGGGCGACGCACGCGGCATCGCCCGTGCGGCGTCGGCCGAAGGCGCCCGGGTGGCGATCGCCGACGCCGGCGGCCACCCGGCGATGGTCGGGCTCGACGGCTACTGGTTCAGCGAGGGCTACTGGTCGTGGTGGTACCTCTACAGCCAGCCACCGCGAACGCGGCTGGCGTTCGCCGGCCACGTGCACACCGACCGGCCGATCTACCGCCCGGGCCACACCGTGCACTACAAGGCCACGCTGCGCCGGATGGGCGACACCGGCCCCACAGCGCTGGCGGCCGGGACGGCCGTCAGCGTGACGATCCGCGACGCCGTCGCCAACGTCATCCGCGAGGGCACCGCCCACACCGACGCGTTCGGCAGCGTCGCCGGCGAGCTGACCCTCGGCGACGAGGTGGCGCTCGGCACGTGGACGCTCGAAACGCGCGTCGACGGGCAGCCGATCCACGGCTCGTTCAAGGTCGAGGAGTACGTCAAGCCCGACTACGCGGTCGAGGTGGCGACCGACAAGCCGTACTACATCGCCGGCGACGCCGCGCGCGTGACCGTGCAGGCCGACTACTACTTCGGCCAGCCGGTGGCCGACGGCGACGTCGTCGTGCGCGCCTTCCGCGGGGAGCGCGGCGGCATCCCGGTCGTCGAGCAGCGCGGCCAGCTCGGGGCGACCGGCGGTTGGGAGGTCATGGTGCCGCTCGCGGCGGATGCGTCGGCCAGCATGACGTACGCGTTCGAGGCCGAGGTCACCGACGCCAGCCGGCGGCCGGTGTACGCCCAGGCCGCGGCGCCGGTGCACCCGGCAGCGTTCGGGCTGACGCTGCGCAACCGGCGCTACGGCACCGAGGTCGGCATGCCGATCGAGCTCGACGTCGGCACGCCCGGCCACGACGGCCGCCCGGTGGCAGGACGCCGGGTCGACATCGAGGTTCGGTCGTACGACCGCCGCGTTGGCGGGTACCGCACGGTCCAACAGGCGTCGGTGACCACCGGCGCCGACGGGACGGCCGTGGCCCGGCTGCAGGGCGTCGACTACGGGTGGTACGACATCTCGGCCGTCGCCCGCGACGACGCCGGGCGGTCGGTGACCGCACGGACCTACGCCTGGCGCTACAGCTGGCGCTACCCGTGGTACTGGCAGGGCGACCTCGAGATCAGCGCCGACAGCGACCGCTACGCCGACGGCGACACGGCGCGGCTGCTGATCCAGTCGCCGATCACCGGCACGGCGCTGCTCACCCTCGAGCGCGAGGGCGTCTACGAGGAGCTGCTCGTGCCGGTGCGCGGCGCGACGCCGGTGGAGGTGCCGATCAAGGCGGCCTACGCGCCCAACGTCCACGCCAACGTGATGGTCTGGGAGCCCAACGACGACCGGTCGCCGGCGGGCGGCGACGGTGCCGAGGGCCGGCTGCTCACCGCCAGCGTCAACCTCGTGGTGCCGGCCACGGACCGCCGGCTTGCGGTCGAAGTCGTGCCCGACCAGGCCGTGTACGCGCCCGGCGACCGCGTGGATGCCGTCATCCGCGTCCGCGACGCCGCCGGCAACCCGGTGCGGGCGCAGGTCGCGCTGGCCGTGGTCGACAAGGCCGTGCTGGCGCTGGCGGCCGACCCGGCGGGCGACATCTTCGACGCCTTCTGGCGCCCGCGCGAGGACCTCGTGACGGCCCACGACGCGCTGCGCCCATCGCACTGGTACGTCAGCCCGGAGTACGACCGGTCGCAGCGCAGCGCCGGGTCCACTCCGGCACCACAGGCGACCGGGACGGCAGCGGCGGCACCGACGTCGCCGCCCGCCTCGCCGGCGCCCGGCGGCCCCGTGCCGGACCCGAACGACGCCGCGCCCGCGGTGGCGCCGCGCCGCGAGTTCCGCGACACCGCGTTCTGGGAAGCCGCGGTCGTCACCGGCGCCGACGGGACGGCGCGCGTGACGTTCGCGGTGCCCGACAACCTGACGACGTGGCGCTTCATCGCCCGCGCCGTCACGGCCGAGACGCTCGCCGGCGAGGGCGCGGCGGAGGTCGTCGTGACCAAGCCGGTGATGGCCGACCCGGCGCTGCCGCGGTTCGCCGTCCAGGGCGACACGTTCGCGCTCGACGTGCTGGGCCGCAACTACGCCGGCGGCACGCAGCCGGGCACATGCGGGCTCGAGGCGCCGGGGCTGGTGCAGCTCGACCCGGGCGAGCGGACGCTCGAGCTGCCGCCGAACGCCACGCGGGTGGCGCGCTGGTCGGTGGTGGCCTCGCAGGTCGGCGTCAACACCGTCAAGGCGCGGCTGATCACGCCCGCCGGCGCCGACGCCATCGCGCTGCCGTTCGAGGTCCAGCCGTTCGGCGTGCCGGAGCGCTGGAGCCACGCGGGGGCGACGTCGGACGTGGCGTTCGTGCCGTTCGCGCTGCCGTACAAGGTCGTGCCCGACGATCTCCGGATCGAGGTCCGCCTGACGCCGAGCATCGCCACCAGCATCTTCGAGGGCGCGGGCGCGCTGATCGGCTACCCCTACGGCTGCGTCGAGCAGACCATGAGCAAGACGCTGCCCAACGCGGTCATCGACCGGCTGCAGGACGCCACCGGCGTGGTACCGCCGAGCGCGCTGGCCGACCTGCCGGCGTACATGGACGTCGGGATCCAAAAGCTCTACGGCTTCCAGCACGGCGACGGAAGCTGGGGGTGGTGGAGCGGCGGGCAGAACCTGTACCTGTCGGCGTACGTCATGCAGGGGCTGTCGATCGCCCGCGAGGCGGGGTTCGCGATCGACCAGGGGGTCATGGACCGCGGCCTGGCCTACCTGGCGCGGAGCGCCCCGAGCCACCCCGAGCCGCGCATGCGGGCGTACGCGGCGTTTGCCATGGCCGAGGCCGGGCGCAGCGACGCGGCGCTGCTCCAGTCGGTGTTCGACGCACGCGGGCAGCTCGACGCGTTCACGCTGGCGGCGCTGGCGATGGCGCTCGACGCGGCGGGCCGCCGCGACCAGGCGACGCTGGTGCTCGACACCGTGGTCGCCCGCGCCGCCGATACGCCGTCGGGCGCACACTGGACGATGGACCGGGCGAACCAGTGGGGCTCGTGGAGCTGGCAGAGCATGGCGTCGGACGAGACGAGCACGGCGATGGCGCTCCTGGCGCTCGCGCGGCTGCGGCCGGAGCACCCGCTCGGGCCCAAGGCGGTGAGCTGGCTGCTCGAGCGGCGCACGGGCGCGGGGTGGCAGACCACGCAGACGACGGCGTTCGCGCTCCTGGCGCTGACCGACTACGTCATCGCCAGCGGCGACCTGCGGCCGGACTTCGCGTGGACGGTGCAGCTCGACGCCCGACCGGTGGCCAGCGGGCGCGTCGACCGGACCACGCGGCCGGGCGACGTGCCGCCGATCGTGCTGACGGGCGCCGACCTGACGCCGGGCGAGCACACGCTCACGATCCAGGTGGCGGGCACCGGCAAGCTGTACTACACGGTGGCGGGGCGGATGACGCTCTTCTACCCGCGCTTCCAGCCGGCACAGGCGCAGGGCATGGGCGTGTCGCTGGAGCGCGCGTACCAGCCGGTGGCGGGCCGGTCCGGGGCCGACGGCTGGCACGCGGGCGACCTGGTCAACGTCAAGCTGACGCTGAGGACGCAGCGCGAGGTGCGCTACATGCTGGTCGAGGACCTCTTGCCGGCGGGCTTCGAGGCGCTCAACACCGGGCTGGCGACCGAGACGTCGCACGCGCCGACGCCCTCGCAGCCCTGGCGGTGGTGGGGCTACGAGCGCAAGGAGGTTCGCGACGACCGGGTGACGTTCTTCGCGAGCGTGCTGCCGGCGGGGACGCACGTCTTCGAGTACGCGGCGCGCGCGGTGACGCCGGGCACGTTCGCGGCCCGGCCGGCGGAGGCGTACGCGATGTACCGTCCGGACGTGTGGGGCCGGTCGGCGAGCGACCAGGTGACGATCGACGCCGACCGGGTGGCGGAGCGCCCGGACTTGCCGGGCGACGTCGACCGCGACTGCCGGCTGACGGGCTTCGACGCGGCATTGGTGGCCGACGCGTGGGGCGGCGCGGTGGCGGCGGGCGACGCGCGCGACCTCGACGGCGACGGCGCGGTCGACGCCGCGGACATCGCGCTGGCGGGCGGCCGGGTGGACCTGGGCTGCGGCGACACGGTGCCGGCGCCGCCGGGCGCGGCGGGCGCGGCGCACCTGCGGCTCGAGGCGCCCGGGGACGTGGCGCAGATGGGGACGTTCGACGTGGCGCTGGTGCTTGCGCCGGGTGCGGCGACGGATGCGCTGGACCTCGGGGCGTGGGAGGCCACGCTGCGGGTGCCGGCGGCGGCGTTCGACGTGATCGGCCTCGCGGCCGACGGCGCGTGGGCAGGCGCGGCGGGCCGCCTGGGTCCGGTGGTGGCGGGCGACACGGTCCGGCTGGGCGGCTTCCGCGCGGGCGCGGGC
>QEVT01000017.1 GCA_003576755.1 bacterium
GTCACGCGCCGCCACCACACGCTGGTGACCACCGGCCCGTACCGCTGGGTGCGCCACCCGTTGTACAGCGTGGGGGTGCTGTTCATGCTCGGCCTGAGCACGCTGCTCGGGAGCTGGCTGATCCCGGTGCTCGCGATCCCGGCCATGGCCGGCCTGATGCTGCGGACGCCGGCCGAGGAAGCCGGCCTCGTCGCTCGCTTCGGCGACGGCTACCGGGCCTACATGGCGCGGACGGGGCGGTACCTGCCGCGGTGGGGGTAGCGGTGCGCCCAGCGCTGACGCGCGGTCGCGGCGGGGGTACGGCAGGGGGGCTCTCCGACTCGGCGGAAAATCGCCCACCGCGTTGTGGGTGGCGCTCAACCGGGTTGGGAGCCAAGTCGTCGGCGCACGACGCCCGCACTGCGCCCGCGTTGAGGGATCCTGGCAACGCGGTGTCTTGAATTCCGAGGTCGACGTGCCGTACATTGCACGCCCACATCTCACACCACACACGGAGGAACGCGTGCACATCTCACAGCGCTGCCCCATGCCGGCGTGCCTGGCGCTCGCCGGGCTTGCCGTCGCCAGCCTGGCCGCCTGCGCTCGTGGCGCGACCGGTCCGGCCGTCATCCCGGTGGACCTCGCGGAGTACACGATCCACCCGGCAGCGGCCGAGGTCGCCGCCGGCCAGGTCACCTTCACCGCCCGCAACGTCGGGCCAAGCGACCCGCACGAACTGGTCGTCGTCCGCACCGACCTGGCCGGCGACGCGCTGCCGACAGGGGCGGACGGCCGGTTTGACGAGGCAGGCCCAGGCGTCACGGTGATCGGCGAGATCGAGGAGCTTGCCGTCGGCGCCGAGGGCAGCGCGATGTTCGACCTGCCGGCCGGCAACTACGTGCTGGTGTGCAACGTCGTCGAGGTCGAAGGCGACGAGGAGGTCGAGGCCCACTACGCCGAGGGCATGCACACGGCGTTCACGGTGCGGTGATACGCACGCGCCTACGATGCGTCGACGGTGACCACGAGTGCCGAGAAGGCATCAGGTGTCACTACCGGAATCAGGCCGTCCTTGAAGTCGGCGACATTGCGCGTCACAAGGTAATCGGCGCCCGCAGCGGACGCGGCCGCAGCGTGCACGGCGTCCTCGAAGTCCGTCCAACCAAGAGCCAGCGCCGTGTTGAGCACAGCGCCGTCCACGGTTGCGACGGTGAAGACGCTGAGCACATCTGCGATCACTGCGGCGGCCGCTGCGCGCCCGATCTGGCGGGCGATCAGGTAGTGCAGCGTGGTGATGCCATGGGCAGCGACCAGACCGATCGCACGCCCAGTCTCGACCATCGTCCAAGCGGAGGCGGAAGCAGGGTAGTGCGGCTCACGGCGGGCGATGACATCCAGGATGACGTTGACATCCAGCAGGGCACGAAGCGGTTCAGCTTTCATACTTAGCCACCAGATGGCGGTGGTAGTCCTCGATCGATGTGGTGGAATCGAGGATACCCGTCAACCGGTGCAGCACGGGAACGTCCTCGACGGCCATGCCCGCGACGTTGCCGTGCTCCACCGGCAGCCGACGCAGGAACGCGTCGACGAGCGCCGAGAGCGTTGTACCATGCTCGGCGGCGAAACGCTTGGCGTTGGCCACGGATCGCACTTCCACACGGACGGTCAACTTGGTGTGCACGGTGTCACTCCTTGGGGCGAGCTCAGGACTGGCTGCCGTATAGAATACTCGCACGACGTACGGCGACCAAGCCCCGTGGCGTCGAGCTGCATTCGAAGGGGTGCCCTTGACGATCCGCGCGTCGGCAGGTAGATTACCAGCGCGCCGAGGGCGCCTGCCGGCGCGCCATGCGGCGGCACCCTGTGCCCGCGCGGGAGATCCTCCTGCGGCGTGACACCACCCCCGATCTCACCTACCTCCCCCGGAGCCGCACCATGCCCTCGATACACCCGGCCCTACGCTCCCGCTGCCGTTTGGCGCTTGCGGCCGCCGCGACGGCGGCGTGCGTGGTGCTGGCCGCCGCGCGGGAGGGCCTCGCCCCGGCGACCGCCGAGGACCCGCCGACCTTCACGAACTTCGAGACCGAGCCGGTGCGCCCGTTGGCGCTGGCGCCGGACGGCACGCGGCTCTACGCGGTCAACACGGCGGACGACCGGCTGGAGATCTTCGACGTGACGGACGGCGGCCTGGCGCGCGCCGGCGAGGTCGCGGTCGGGCTGCGGCCGGTGGCGGTGGCGCCGCGCGGGACCGCGGAGGTCTGGGTCGTCAACCACCTGTCGGACTCGGTCAGTCGGGTGGACGTGTCGGACCCGGCGCGGGCGCGCGTGACGGCCACGGTGCGCGTCGGCGACGAGCCGCGCGACGTCGTCGTCGCCGGGCCGGACCACGACCGGGTGTTCGTGGCCACGGCCTACCGCGGCGAGGAGCTGACGCCGGGCATCGGGCGCGGCAGCGTGTGGGTCATCGACGCGCGCGACCCGGCCGCGCCGCCCCGCGAGGTGCGGCTGTTCGGGACGAAGGCGCGCGGGCTCGCCGCCAGCGCGGACGGCCGCACGGTCTACGCCGCGATCTTCCACTCGGGCAACGGGACGACGGTGATCGGGGAGGATGACGTCGAGGCCGGCGGCGGCTTGCCGGCCCCCCGGCCGGCCAACACCACGGGGCAGACCCCGCCGCCGACGGGCCTCATCGTCGCCGAGGGCGACGGCACATGGGTCGACGAGACGGGCAAGGACTGGCGCCGTTTCGTGCCGTTCACGCTGCCCGACAAGGACGTGTTCGCCATCGACGCGGCCGCGCCCGTGCCGGCGGTGGTCGGTGCCGCCAGCCGCGTCGGCGGCACGTTGTTCAACCTGGCGCCCCACCCCGGCACCGGCGAGGTCTGGGTGACGAACACCGACCCCGGCACCGACGTGCGCTTCGAGCCGAACCTGCGCGGGCACGCGGTCAACAACCAGGTCACGCGGATCGCGTTCCAGCCGCCGGGCAGCCTGCCCCGCGTCGCGCACCTCAACCCGCACATCGACCGCGGGACGACGCCGGGCGCTGCGGGCGAGATCGCGGCGAGCCTGGCGCAGCCGACGGACATCGTGTTCGGGGCCGATGGCATGGCGTACGTCGCCGCCTTCGGCAGCCGCAAGGTGGCGGTGCTCGACGGCGCCGCGAACGTCGTCAACCGGATCGACGTGGGCTTCGGCCCGGCAGGGCTGGCCGTCGACGACGCCCGCCGGCGGCTGTACGTGCTCAACCACCTCGACGCGACGATCTCGGTGATCGACCTGGCGCCCAGCGCCCCGGGACGGGGCGCGCCGACGCTGGCCACGGTGCCGCTGCGCTTCGACCCGACGCCCGCGGACATCGAGGCCGGCCGGCCGTTCCTCTACGACGCGGCGCTGACGAGCGGCCACGGCGACATGAGCTGCGCGAGCTGCCACGTGTTCGCCGACCGGGACCACGTTGCGTGGGACCTCGGCGACCCGACGGGCAAGCTGCTCACGGTGCCGCTGGCGATCACGCACGACAACCTGCTGCTCAAGCCGCGCCGCGCGCAGTTCCACCCCATGAAGGGCCCGATGACGACGCAGAGCCTGCGCGGCCTGGCCGGCACCGGGCCGATGCACTGGCGCGGCGACCGGTTCGGCGCGGGCGCCGCCGCGCGCGACGAGGTCGCGGCCTTCAAGCAGTTCAACGGCGCGTTCGTCAGCCTCAACGGGCGCGGCGCGGAGATCGGCGACGCCGACATGACGGCGTTCGCGCGGTTCGTGCTTACGATCCGCTACCCGCCCAACCCGACGCAGCCGCTGGACCGCGCGTACACCGGCGACGCCAAGGCGGGCTTCGAGTTCTTCACCGGGCCGGTGCGGGTGGACCAGGGCGTGGCGACGTGCCAGGACTGCCACGCGCTCCCGACGGGCTCCAACGGCCGCGTGAACTTCGAGGGCGACCAGATCCAGCAGGACTTCAAGGCGGCGCACCTGCGCAACCTCTACGACAAGGTCGGCCGCTTCGACGCGCCGGGCAACCAGGTCAGCGGCTTCGGGTTCGTGCACGACGGGAGCTTCGACACGCTCGAGACGTTCCTCGAGCTCGACGTGTTCCGGTTCCCGGGCCGCACGGAGGGGGAGCGCGCGGCGGTCCGGCGGCAGTTGGTGGCCTACCTGATGCAGTTCGACACCGGCATGGCGCCGGCGGTGGGACAGCAGGTGACGGTAGGCGCGGCGACGGGCGCGGCCGACCGGGCACGCTTGGACGTCATCGTCGCCCGGGCGCGGGCGGGGGACTGCGACCTGGTCGCGCGCGGGCAGGCGGACGGGCGGGAGCGCGGGTACCTGCTCGACGGCGCGGCGTTCTGGGCGGACCGCGAGGGCGATCCACCGGTGCTGCTGTCGGACCTCGTGGCCCGCGGGGCGGCAGCCGGCGCGGAGGTGACGTTCACGTGCGTCCCGCCGGGCGACGGCGAGCGGTCGGCGCTCGACCGCGACGGCGACGGGCATCGCGACGGCGACGAGATCGCGGCAGGCAGCGACCCGGCGGACCCGACGAGCGGGCCGGGGAACGCGCCGACGGCGACGGCGTCCGCGGCGCCCACCGTGGCGCCGAGCGTGACGCCGAGCGCAACGGCCGTGGCGCCGACGCCGGCGGAGCCGACACCGACCGCTGGTCCGGAACGGTTCACGGTGTGGCTGCCGATCGGGCGGCGGGAGTGAGGGGCAGCTGAACAAGTACCGGCCGTCTACCGCTGACCGGACGAAGCGCCGAAGTACGCATGCCGTCTCGGCGCAGATGGCCATGGATGTGGGTCACGGTCCTACAGGGATCTGTGACACGGATCCCATGGGATCTGGGGCGCGGTCGGCGGGGTGCTGCGGCGTGGCGTTCCGGTGTGCAGACCGACGTCGTTGCGCTCGCGGCCAGGTCAATCCCTGGCGCAGCGACCCTCGACTGACACCACCCTTGCGCGCCGGTCACCCCCCCACCATCGACCATCCCCCACCCACCGCCGCCTCGAAGAACGCCGCCAGCTCCGCCACGGCCTCCCCGTCCTCGAACAACACCGGGCAGGCGGCCAGGATCCGGCCGCGGACGTCGCGGCGGACGTCGGCGTCGCCGGCCAGACGCAGCGCCGTCGCCACGTACGCCTCCGGCGAGTCGACGACGCCGTCCATCACGCCGATCCGCCGGCACGCGGCGTACGCCCACCGGCCGCGGTGGAAGCGACCGGGCAGCGTGACGATCGGGGTGCCGACCGCCAGCGCGTCGTAGGTCGTGTTCGCCCCGCCGCCGTAGTGCAGCGTGTCGAGCGCCACGTCGGCGACCGCGAGCACGTTCAGGTAGTCGGCCTCCGGCATGCGCGCGAGGAAGCGGATCCGCCCGGCCACGTCGGGGATGGCGCGCCCGAATCGCTGGCGCAGCCGCTCGGTGACGCCCGGCTGGGCGTCCTGGATGAACAGCACCTGCCCGCGCGGGTCGCCGCGCAGGATCCCGGCGACCAGGGCGTCGAAGTCCGGCTGCACCTTGCGCAGGTTTTGCGCGCACAGGTAGAGGCGATCGTGCTCGCCGAGGCCGAGCTCGGCCCGGGACTTCGAGGGCGAAGGCACCGCGGGGCGGTAATAGTAGGTCGGCAGGTGGCGCAGCCTCACGAGCCGCTCGGTGTAGAACGCGTCGCTCTCCGCCGTCTCCAACAGCTCGCACGACAGGTAGTAGCCGATCTCGGGAATCCCGCTGGTCACCGGCCAGCCCCACGTGGCGCACTGGACCGGCGCGAGGCCGAAGAACGGCAGGAAGTAGTTCATCCCGTCGGTCCCGACCTCCCAGTAGTGCAGCACGTCGAACCTGGCCGCACGCACCTGCGCCGCCGCGTGCGGCAGGTCGCTCGCCAGCGGCAGGTACCCGACCGCCCCGTTGGCGATCGCCGGCGCCAGGATCTCCGGGCCAGCCTGGCGGCTGCAGACCACCGTCAGTCGCAATCGGTCCCCGGGCAAGTGGTTCAAGATGCCGCGCATGCACTTGAGGAAGACGCCCTCGTGCCCGTGGGTGACGACGAAGCCGATGTGCGGCCGGGCGTCCGGCGATCGGGCGTTCGGGGCGCGTGCGCCCGCGCCGCCACCCGCGCCGGCGGTGCCGCCCGCCGCCGCGCCGGCATCGACGTCTCCGGCACCGCGCACGTCCGGACCCGGATCGACGTCCGCGCGGGGGCCTGCCGGCCCGCCGGCGCCGCCGATGCCCGCGAACAGCGCCGCCCAGCGCGCCTTGTACCCGCGCTCGTCGCGGCCGTGGTACGCCGTCAGCGACGGGGGCACGCCGTCGAGGTGCCGGAGCTGCGCCACCGCCAAGGGTCGACCCTGCCCGAGGCGGCGCGTGAGCGCCGCGTCGAGCGCGTCCCAGTAGCCGTCGATCTCGGCCTGGCTGGCCGGGATGGTCGGGCAGAGGGTCTCGACCGCGAGCCGGAACGCCGCGTCATCCGGCTGGAGCTCCAGCGCCCGCAGGCCGGTCTGCCGGGCGGCCTCGAGATCGCCCTGCTTCTCGAATGCCTGTCCCAGGTTGCGCCAGGCTTCGGCGAACGCGGGGCGCCGCGCGACCGCTTCGCGGAACGCGGCGATGGCGTCGTCGATCCGATCGAGCTCCTTGCAGGCCACGCCGAGGTTGTTGTGCGCTTCCGGGTGGTCGGGAGTGAGCGCGATGGCCGCCTCGTAGCACATGCGCGCGGAGCGGAACTGGCCGAGCTCGAGGAACGCGTTGCCGAGGTTGTAGAAGGCCCCCGCGTGGCCCGGGTCGATCCGGAGCGTCGCCTTGAAGTGCCCGATCGCCTCATCGTGGCGGCCCAGCGCCTTCAGCGCGTTGGCAAGCCCGAACCGGGCTGCGGCGAGGTCGGGGCCGAGGGCCGCCGCGCGCGCGAAGGCGTCCACGGCCCGTTCCAGATGGCCGAGCCGGCGGTAGGCTTCGCCGAGATTGGCGACGTAGGCCGCGTTGCGGCCGTCGATCGCCACCGCCTGCTCGAAGCAGCGCGCCGCCGCCGCGTAGTCGCCGCGCCGGCCGTGGTCAAGCCCGGCCTGGTGCCGCGCGGCCGCCCGGCGCCCCGGCGCGTTAGGGCCGCTCATCGAGGGGCTTGCCCCAGAACACCGCCTCCGGCGTCGAGAGCGCGTTGAGGTGCATGCCGTCGGCCAGCCCGATGATCCCCGGCCGGCGCAGGCCCGGCAGCACCTGGACGTCGTAGATCTCTTCGCAGTCGGTGTGGTACTGGATGAGGCCTTCGACGGCACCGCTCGGCAGGTGGATGACGGCGATCCCCGGCAGCAGCTTCTCGCGGTCGAGCGGCAAGTCGGGGAACACCCGACCAGGGCGAATCTTGGACATCCCCACGAAGGCGTAGTCGCCGTGCCGCGCCAGCCCGCGCACGAAGCCCGGCACCCGTGCGACCTCGTCGTACGTCCCCGCCTCGGGGTCGACGACCACCAGGGCCCCCAGCAGCGACAGCAGCGCGTAGACCCGCCCGTCGTAGACGCGCGGCGAGTGCGGCATCGGCAGGCCCGAGAGGACGATCTCGCGAGCGCGGCAGTCGATCAACACCCCCCCGCCGTAACGGTTCTCGCGCCAGCCCAACGGCGTGTCGGCGGTCCCCAGGGCCGTCGCGTAGGCCGGCCGGCCCTCGACGAGCGCCATCCCGTTGAGGTGGCAGCGGTCCTCGGGCGCCGCCGCGCTGATGAAGGGCGGCCACCAGCGCGGCACGAAGCTGTAGTCGCGGTCGATCGTGCACAGGCAGGCGAACAGCGTGTTGACGGCCCACAGCTCCTCACCCGACCAGGCCATGTCGTGGAGGTCGACCTCGTTGACGAAGTAGACGGCCCGTGGGACGAAGAGCGCGTCGTACTGGCCCGCACGCGTCGGGTGGGTCGCGGCCAGCCGCGGATCGTCGGCCAGCACCACCACCTCGTGCTGGGTCGCCACGGCCAGGCGACGGCCGTCGACCGCCAGGCCCATCGGCTTGGTAAAGGTGCGCGGGAGCTGGATCAGCCCGTCGGCGTGCGGGCTGATGAAGATCACCTTGCCGGCCTGGTAGGTGCTGACGACCAGCGAGCAGCTCAGCCGAGACAAGAGCTCCGGGATGCCGGGGCTGTAGGTGCAGTGGAAGGCGGTGGGTCGGTCCATATGGGGCGTCGGCTCTCCAATCCGATCGAACGGCCGGCGGCAGGCGGTCCCGCGCCGTGCGCCGGCACGATAGCAGGGTCGGGCGGCTCGATCAACCGGAAACGGCCCGTCGGCCCATCGTCCTCATCCAATCCTCATCCGCCGCACGCACAATCAGCGGTCAACCGACTGCACCGGCGCCGACCCGCTGCATGGCCGACCCGCAGCAAGCGTGCGCTGGTGCATCCGCGCCGGTCACGAGGTGTCGCATGCCCAACCGTCTGAGCCCCGCGCGCCCGGGAGGCGCGGCTGCCTGCGCCGCCGTGCTTGCGGCCGCCCTCGCCGGCTGCGGCGGCGACTCGCCGCTGAACGCCCTCTTCGCCACATCCACCCCGCCCGCCACGGCCACGCCCGTGCCGACGGCGACCCCGACCACGACCCCCACCCTGCCGCCGACGGCCACCCCGACCCCCCATCCCCTGGCGATCGCCGCGATGCGGGCGCGGCCCTACCCCGGCAGCGACCTGACCGTCGAGCAGACGCTCGCGCCCGGCAACGGCTACAGCCGTCAGGTCGTGTCGTACCAGTCCGACGGGCTCAAGATCTACGCGCTCCTGACCGTGCCGAACGGCGAAAAACCGGCCACCGGCTGGCCCGTCGTCGTCTTCAACCACGGCTACATCCCCCCCGCCCAGTACCGGACCACGGAACGCTACGTGGCCTACGTCGACGCCTTCGCGCGCAACGGCTACATCGTGCTCAAGAGCGACTACCGCGGGCACGGCGACTCCGAGGGCCAGCCGCGCGGGGGGTACGGCTCGCCGGACTACACCGTCGACGTGCTCAACGGCATGTCCGCGGTCCGGCGCTGGCCGGACGCCGATCCCGGCCGCGTGGGCATGTGGGGCCACAGCATGGGCGGCTACATCACGCTGCGGTCGATGGTCGTCACCGACACCATCCGCGCCGGCGTCATCTGGGCCGGCGTCGTGGCGTCGTACCCCGACCTCATGACGCGCTGGCGGCGCGCCGGCGCGGCGACGCCGACGGTCTCGCCCGCCACCTCCGCGCCGGGCCAGCCGCGCCGCTGGCGCAACGACCTCGTGCGCCTGTACGGCTCGCCCGAGGAGAACCCCGACTTCTGGGCGTCGATCTCGTCGAACACGTTCGTGGCCGACCTCAGCGGCCCGCTGCAGCTCCACCACGGCACCGCCGATGCGACCGTCCCGCTCGTGTTCTCCGAGCTCCTCGACCAGCAGGTCCGCGACGTCGGCGGCCAGGTCGAGCTGTTCACGTACGCGGGCGACGACCACAACCTGTCGAAGAGCCTGTCGACCGCCCTGGCGCGGTCGGTCGCGTTCTTCGACGCGCACGTCAAGGCGGCGGCGGGCAGCGGCGGGTAGGCGGGGGGGCCGCCGCAGGCCTGGCGGGGGCGGCTACCCGACCGCCGCCGCGCCCACGGTGCGGGCCAGCGCCGCCCACGCCTCGAGCGTGAGCGTCTCGGCCCGCCGCGACGGGTCGATGCCGGCCTGCCGGAGCAGAGCTCCGGCCACCTCCGCCGGAAGGCCGAGCCCGCCGGCCAGGCTGTTGCGGAGCTGCTTGCGCTTTTGCCCGAAGCCCGCGCGAACCACGCGAAAGAACACGTCCACGTCGCCGACGTCGACCGGCGGGGACGGGTAGACGTCGAGCCGGAGCACCGCCGAGTCGACCTTGGGCGGTGGGTAGAACGCGCCGGCCGGCACGACCGACACCCGCGACGGCCGGGCGTAGAGCTGCACCGCGACGGCGAGGATGCTCATGTCGCCCGGTCCGGCCAGGATGCGGTCGGCGACCTCCTTCTGCACCATCACGACGGCCCGCTCGGGCACCACGCGCGCCTCGAGCACGTGGCGCAACACCGCCGACGTGATGTGGTAGGGGAGGTTGGCCACGACCTTGTAGCCGGGGCAGCGGCCCACGGCGTCGGCGCCGAGCCCGAGCACGTCGGCCGGCTCGACCGCCAGGATGTCGGCCGGCACGATCGCCACGTTCGGCAGGCCGGCGAGCACGTCGGCCAGCACTGCACGCATGCCGGGGTCGATCTCGACGGCGACCACCCGCCCGGCCGCCCGCGCCAGCGCCGCCGTCAGGACGCCGAGTCCCGGCCCGATCTCGAGCACGGCGTCGGTCGGGGCCAGCTCGGCGGCGTCGACGATGCGCGCCAGGTGCGAGGGGTCGACCAGGAAGTGCTGGCCCAGGCCTTTGCGGGGGCGCAGGCCGTAGCGCCGGAGGAGGTCGCGCGGGTTGTCGGGGCGCGGGGGAATCAGGGCAGGATCCAGCGCATCTGGTGCTCGGGCGGCAGCCGTTCGAGGATGTAGACGTCGACGTATTCGTGCCACGACACGTAGTCGTCGTCGGCATAGCCCAGGTCGATCATGTAGTTGCGCACCCCGCCGCCGGTATCGCCGGCGATGGCGACGCCGTAGCCCGGCACGTAGACCCACATGCCCATCGGGATGATGCTGCGGTCGGTGGCGACGATCCCCTTGCGCATGACCATTCCGTTGCGCGCCCGGCCGTACCACGGCGCCGTGATGGGCGTGCCGGCGCGGGCCGGGCTGTAGCTCGTGGCGTACATCCGCAGCTTCCGCCAGTACTGCTTGGGGCCCTCGGGCGTGTCGACGGTGCGCCACACCACCTGGGTGCCGTAGGCCACGCGGGCGTCGACGGCCGGGCGGAGCACGGTCTCGTCGAGCACCTCGCGCTGGGCGACCTCACCGTTCTCGTAGGTGATGCGCACGCGCTGCGACTTGAGGCCGGGCGTCCCGGCCTGCAGGACCCGCTGCTCGTCCAGCGGCAGGCTGGGATCCGGCTCGGTGATGGTGGCAAACGGGATATCGACCTCGAGCACCTGGATGTCCTCGTGCACCCGGACGACCTCGACCCGCATGCCGGCGACGAGCGGGGTGTCGGCCGGTGGGACGCTGTAGTCACGCCCCACGAGCCCCAGCCCGGCGTCGGCCAGCGCCTCGCCGACGGTATCGGCCTTGGCGCGCACCTCGCGGGGCTCGCCGTCGGTGATCACCACGAACGGCGCGGCACGCCACACGGCGATGCGCATCGACCCCTCGAGCGACGCCGTCGGCGGCGGGTCGACCTCGTCGCCCTCGAGCACGGCGATGCCGGCCGACGCGAGGGCTTCCGCCACCGTGGCGCCGGTCACCACGGCATCGAACGGCACGCCGTCCTCGACGATCGAGACCGGCACGGCCCTGAGCACATCGACGACGATGTCGGCGGCCGGCACCGGTTCGGTCATCGGGTCCCGGACATCGCGGGAGGGACCGTCGGCGGCGGCGGGATCGACGTCGCCGCGCTCGCCCCTGCCGGCGTCGCTGGCCGCGGGTGCATCGTCGGCGTCGCCCGCGGTATTGCCGGGAACCTCCTGCGCCAGGCCCGCCGCGGCGACGACCGGGGCCGCCGGCGGCAGCGCGCCGAGCCCCTCGAGCCAGCGGGCCAGGCCCGCCCCCCTGGACGCCGGATCACGGGGATCGCGGATGGCTGGCAACGCGCGGTTGCCGCCCGGTCCGACCACTGCGGCCGGCAGCCGGCCGTCGATCGGCGATCGTTCGCCGTTCACCTTGACGGCGTCACCCGGGGCCAGCATCACGCCCGCCTCGTGCAGCACGGCCAGCGGCGACCGGGCGTGGCTGCGCAAGCGGATGACTCGGCCGTCGGCCCGCACGCGGATGGGGCGCGCACGCCGCACCGAGACGGCATCTCCGGCGCGGAGCCGGGCGCCGGGCGCGGGAACCACGAGATCGCCCCGTTCGACGGCGACGGCGCGTTCGACCAGCACGTCGGCGACGGTGGCGGCATGGGTGCGGAACGTCTGGCGCCGCCCGTCGATGGTGAGCGTGACGGGCACGGCGCTCCAGTGGTAGACGGCGGCGAGCGACACGCACGCGCCGCCGAACCAAACCAGCGCCGACCATTGCGCCCACCGGCCGTGCCGATCGCGGCCCGGCACGGCGCCTCCTCGCGCGATGCGCCCCATCGTGTCCCCCGTCTCCCCCGCACGCCTCGCATCGAACCGGCGCCGCCGCGCCCCGACCGACGTCGACCGCCCGTGGTCATCGCGGCAGGCCGTGGTTCGCCGGCGGCTGTATCGGCCCGGCCAAGGTGGACCCGCGACACCCGGAGGTGTCCCCTTAGCGTTGCTTCCTTCCGGACCTGGCGCGGTTCGAGGTCCCCCGCCGCGCAGGGCCCTGGCCGGGCCGATACAGCCGCCGGCGCGGCCCTCGTCGGGCCTTGGGCGGCGCGGGAACGTCTCCACGCCGCCCGAGATCTCATTGTACCGAGCCCCCGAACAGGCGTCAACGCCGGGCGACCGGTTAATCTTAACGTTACCTTTAGACACGAAACCGCACGATCGTGTTAGACTGTGTGCCGTAGCACTGACACGCTAGCGGCTGTGTGGGGGTTACCCGCTCATTGGGGCGGTAACGACGTTAGGACGTGGGTGTGCTACCAATCCGGGCCCCTGCCGATCGTGCGGTTTGCCGCACCCGGCAGGGGCCCGAAATCGTTGTCCGCTCCGCCCTCGCGTCCCCTCCGTCCGGATCCCCCGCCTGCCGCCCGCTACAGCCAGTCCAGCAGGTCGTCCGCCGCCGTCCACGGGTCTGCGGCATCGCCGGCAGGCAGCGGCGCTGCGGGCACGCGGCCCGCCTGCGGCGTCGCGGTTGCCCCGGCCTCCGCCTCGGCCGACGCTTCGGCAGCCGTCGCGGCCGCCCCCAGCGCCGCGCGCATGCCGGCCGCCGCCGCCGCGAAGCGTGCCGCCGACACGCGATCGCCACGTGCCATGGCCAGCGTTGCCGCCACCGTCATCGCGGCGGCGACCGAACGCCGCTCGCCCATCGCCCGGGACTCGAGCACGCACTCGCGCAGCGCGGCGGCCGCGTCGCCGAGCTGGCCGTCGGCGATTTTCACGCGGGCCACGATGCGCAGCGCCCGCGCGACGAGGCTGCGCGCGCCGAACCCGCGGGCGGCTTCCAGCGCCGCGACGACCGCGTCGCGCGCCGCGGCGGGATCCTCGCCGTCGGCGGCGATCTCGGCCAGCGCCACGCGCGAGAACATGATGTTCCACGCGTCGCCCAGCGCTTCCTTCATGTCCAGGCTGCGGGCGATGTACGTCCGGGCCATGGCCGTCTGGCCCTGGACCCGCGCCAGCTCGCCCATGTTGTGGAACACCCGGGCGAGCTCGTCGGGGCTGTCGATGTCGCGCAAGATGGCGACCGCCTCGCGAAAGCAGCCCGCCGCCTCGCCGAAGCGACCCGTCTCGGAATGCAGCATGCCCAGCAGGCTAAGCGACGCGGCGGTCTCGCGCTTGTTGCGCGACGCCCGGCCGCGCTCGAGCCACTCGGTCATGTAACGCTCCGAGTCGGCGTAGTTGCCGAGCGCCAGCGCCACCCTTCCCAGGCCGCGCAGGACGTTGAACATGCGCACGTCGGACGCGTCGGCGGCTTCGAGGATCGCGTAAGACTCGCGCAGACGGGCATACGCGGTCGCATGATCGCCCTGGCGCGTGGCGATGTCGGCCAACAGGCCGTAGACGAGGGCGACAGCGTCAGGCTTGTCGTCGTCCAGGCGAATGGCGAGCGCCTGCTCGGCAAACCCCTCGGCCTCGCCGAACCGTCCCTGCACCATTGCCAACAAGCCGAGGTTGAACAGCAGCGGCGCCGCCATCTCACGGCTGCCCAACTGATTCCAACGGTCGAGGCTCATCCGCCAGTGCCGGCCTGCGGCCGCATGATCACCCTGATCGTAGGCCAGGATCCCCGCTCCGTGATACGCCCGCGCCAGGCGCTCTACAGGTGCATCCCCATGGTGCACGTCCAACACGCGATCCAACCACACCCGCTCGGGGCCAACGTGGCCCCGGATGTGCCAAAAACGCCAGATCGCCGACGCCAGCCGGATCCCGCTCCCCCATGTCTCGGTCTCCGTCACCCACGCGGCGACGGCGCGCAGGTTGCCGTGCTCGCGGTCGAGCCGGTCCATCCAGGCATCGGCGTCGGCCTGCATCAGGTGCGGCGCGACGTCCTCGACCCATGCCACGAAGTGCTCGGCGTGCGCGCGCCGGACCGCCGCCGTTTCGTCGGCCTCGGCCAGCCGCGCCAGGGAGAAGACGCGCACGACCTCGGGAAGCCGATAGCGCCGCCCCTGGCCGCGGGCGGTGCCGTCGGTCAGGAAGGACTTGTCGGCGAGCCGGTCGACGATCTCGTCGATGTCGATGTGGCCGGGGATGTGCGGCAGGCGGGGGTCGAGACGGTCGACGCACACCGACTGCGCGGCCGGCGGCGTGAAGCCGCCGACGAACACCGCCACCCGGCGCAGGACCATCCGTTCCGCCTCGCTGAGCAGGTCGTGGCCCCACGCGATCGCCGTGTCGAGCGAGCGATGGCGCTCGGCGTGGGCGTAGCCGGTGCGCGCGAGGATCGACAGCCCACGGTCGAGCCGCCCCGCGATGTCGCCGACGTCCAGCACGCCCACCCGTGCCGCCGCCAGCTCGATGGCCAGCGGGATGCCCTCCACCATGCGCACGATGCGCGCCGCCGCGCGCAGGCGCTCGGGCGTCGCCTGGAACTCCGGCCACGCTTCGCGCACACGTGCGACGAACAACCGCACGGCATCGTGCTCGAGGAGGGTCTCGGGCACGGCCATCTCCTCGCCAGGGACCGAGAGGGCCGGGACCGGCCACGCGACCTCGCCCATCGCCCCCAGGCGCTCGCGGCTGGTGGACAGCACGGCGACCCCATCGCTTGCCTGGACTAACCAGGCGGCCGCGTCGGCACACGCCTCGACGAGGTGCTCGCAGTTGTCGAGGATGATCAAGGCCTCACGCTCGCGCAGCCGGTTGGCGATGGCGTCGCGCGGCGATCGGCCGGGCCCGGGTTGCACGCCGAGCGCCAGCCCGATGGTGCGGTCGGCCAATGCGGGATCCGCGATCGCCGCCATGTCCACCCACCACACACCGTCGCGATACTGGTCCGCCACGCGCCGGGCCGTCTCGACCGCCAGACGGCTCTTGCCGGCACCGCCCAACCCGACGAGCGTCACCAGGCGCGACACCGACAGGAGGCGCGTGATGTCGGCGATCTCGGGTCCGCGGCCGATGAACGCGTCGGCCGGCAGCGGGACGTTGCCCGCCGGCCGTGCGTCGCCGGGCGCGCCGGGCGCCGCCGAAAGCCCGAATGGCTGCTGTAGGCGGCGGGCCGGGTGCCACGGCGACAGGTCGCCGGAATCGCGGATCGCGGCCGCCAGGGCCGCGATCTCGTCGCTCGGGCCGGGCACGCCGTCCGCCTCTTGCCCGGCCCGAATTCCCTCCCAGAGCGCGAGCGCGCGGTCCGGCCGGCCGGCCGCGGCATGCACCCACATCGTCAGCGCGTGCGCGGTGGCGCTGCGCGGCGCGGCCGAACACAGGGTCTCGGCGACATCGGCCGCACCGGTCAGATCGCCCGTGGACGCCTTCAGCCGCGCCAGCAGCTCGAGGCCGTGCACCCACTGAGCGCGCATCCGATCGCGGTGCGGGGCCAGCCACGCGGCCTCGCCCTCGGGAACCAGGTCGCCCCGGTAGAGCCAGCGCGCGGACTCGAGGTGCTCGATCGCGGCGTGATGGTCGTCGTCGGCCGCATGCCGGCCGCGGCGCAAGGCGTTCTCGAACCGCACGAGGTCCAGCGTGAACGGTGCCGCCGGGTTCCACTGGACGACCTGGCGGTCGCGGAGCAGCCACGGCGCAGCGGGGTCTTCCGCCGGCAACGTGCTGGTCAGGAAGTAGAGGTGGCGGCGGAGGTTGCCGCGCGCCTTGTCGTCGGGCACATCCGGCCAGAACGCGGCCGCGAGCTGTGGCACGAGGAGGGGGACGTCATGGTGAACCAGCAGGTAGACCCACATGTCGCCGACGGCGCGGCGCGGCAGGCGGCGGATCTCGGTACCGTCCCAGCGGGCACGGAACCCGCCCAGGAGGTCGATCTCGATCATGCCATGGGTGCTTCCACCCGTTATTGTACATGATCGCCGCCAGCCACGTCGGCCGCTCCGTCGACCTGCGCCCACCCCCGCACCAATGAGCCAGGTCCACCCGGGGGTGGACCTGGCTCAGAGCGATCGGTGTTCGAGAGTCTGTCAATACGGCGGGGCGCCCTGCATCCCCCACACCTGGCCGTCGAGGGTGTTCGGCGTCCCGATCCCGGGGTTGGGCATCATGCCCGGCAGCGACTGGTCGAGGTAGATCGACACGTAATGCGGGATGGTGACGAAGATCGCGTGCGGCATGAACGCGAACTCCTTGCCGTACTGCCGCGTGAACGACGTGTCGAGCCCGAGCCCCGGGTCGCCCACGACATACTCGTGGATCTCGGTGTGAACGCCGGTGAAGCCGTCGAGCGCATCGTTGTTGCGGAACAGCGTGCCCCAGATCCACGCGGCGAGCTGCGCCTCATACGTGCCGTGGATCGGGCCGTACACGATGGCGCGCGGGTACCCGAACTGACCGGCGGCGGCCAGCTCGGCGGCGGTGAAGCGGAACGACCCTTCCAGCGTCACGGTGGCGCGCGGCCCTGCGTCGAAGACCCGTGTCTGCGACACCTGGCTGGCGATCACTTCGTCCGGAGTGCTGCAGTACCGGAGGTCGGCGTCCCACCCCTCGGTGCAGAGCCGCACATCGACGCCGTCGAGCGCGGGGCTCGGGTTCGGCTCCTCGGCGCGGACGGTTGCGGCATGGGCAGCGAGTCCGAGCACGGCCGCCGCCGCGGCGAGCTTGGCGCCCGCGTGGAACACGTGGTACATCGGTTGCCGATTCATGGTTGAGCTTGTCCTCGTTGTGTAATGGGTGAACACCTGGCTCGTCGCCCGCCCCCCGCCCGATTCAGCCGGGCTTCCACCGCACCGCATCGCTCGGGGCAGGCGATGTGACGAGTATAACCGGTGGACCGTTGCACTTTCGTCACACTCAGGTCGCTACCGGTTCCCGACGGCGTGCCCCGGCATCCCCGCGCCCGACGCCAGCGCCCAGCGCACCGGAGCCAGGAGGCGGTGGCGGCGGCCCGCAGGCGCGTTCACGTCGACCTGCACGAGCGACCGGGCGATCAGGCGGTCCAGCCCGTCCACCACGGCGTCCAGAGGCAGGTCCACGCCGCCCACGCCGCCCACGTCGCCGGCGCACACCGCCTCCGCCGCGGCGCAGTCGAACCCGCCGTCGAACACGGCCAGGCGGGCCAGGAGCGCGGCATCGAGCGGATCGAGCCGCTCCACCGACCCGGCCACCGCGTCGCGCCAGCGTGCGTGCCGTGGCCCGTCCACCCCGCTCGCGCCGTCGAGCGGTGCCAGGTCACCACGGTCGCACGCCGCCGCGAGGTCGTCGAGCCCCACCGCGCCGAGCGCCGCCGCCGCCCGGACGAGCACCTCCGCGACCCCGTCCAGAGCCGTGCATACCCGCGTCACCGCCGCGATCTGTGCGGGCGTCAGGAGCGCCGCCCGCAGATGCGGCGCCGCGCGCGACAGGAACAACCCGACCGCCTCGGGCGGGTCCGCCGGCGACCACCCGTCCCGGCCCGACGGGCCGGCCAAGGGCGCGACCCGCCGCACCGTCTCGACCCGCGTGCCCAGCGCCGCCCGGCTCGTGGCCAGCACGCGCAGCCCCGGCACCGCGGCCACCAAGGTCTCGACCAGCCGGGCGCCGCCCGCGCCCGCCCCGTCCGCGTTGTCGAGGACGAGCAGCCCGCCGCCGCGGCCACTCAGCACCTCCGCCACGGCGCCGACGCAGGCCGCGGGATCGTCGGCGGCACGCCCGTACGCCCGCGCGACACGCATCGGGAGCGCGCCATCCGCGCCGGCCCCCGCCACCTCGACCCAGGCCACCGCCACCGATCCACCCCCCGCTCGCGACGGGTCCGCCGCCGCGGCTGCCACGGCCGCCGCGAGCCGGGACTTGCCGATGCCCGGCGCGCCGACGAGCGTGACCACACCGTGCGCCTCGATCAGCGCCGCCACCGCCTCGGCGCGGGGCGCGCCGACGAAGGCGGTCGTGAAGCTCGGCAGCACCCCCGCCGGCGTGGGGGGACCGGCCGCCCCCCCCGAGACAGCCGCGGCCGGGGCTTCGACCGCCCCGGTCCGGGCCGTCTCCGCCAGGGCGATGGTCTCGGCTTCGGGCTCGACCTCGAGCTCGGCCGCCAGGACCCTCCGACATCGCTCGAACACGCCGGCGGCCATGGCAGGGTCACCGCCGGCCAGGTGCAGGCGCATCGCCAGACGGTACGGCGCCTCGCGCAAGGGATCGCGCTCGATCAGGCGCTCGGCCACCGCCAGGGCGGCCACCGCGTCGCCGGCATCGGCGTGGGCGAGCGCCAGGCGTTCCATCGCCTCGGCGTACGCCGCGTCGACCTCGGCCCGTGCCGGCTCGAGCCACGGCGCGTCCATGCCCGCCAGGAGCGGGCCCGTGCAGGTCGACAACACGGCCGCCAGCGCCGCGCGGTTCACCGGACCCGCCTTGCTCGCTGCGGCCACCGCGCGGAACGCGTCGAGATCGACCTCGGCCGGGGCGGACGGGTTCCACGCCACGCGGTCGCGGTCGACGACGAGCCAGGGCCGCCCGGCGGCCTCGGGGGGCAGGAACCGCCCGAGGTGGTGAAGGTTGAAGCGCAGGTCGAAGCGGGCATCTTCGCTCTCGGGCCATAGCGCGCGCGCCACCTCGTCGCGCGCCAGCGGCACGCCGCGATGAAGCAGCAGGTATGCCCACAGCCGGGCCGTGTCTCTACGCTTTGGCAGGCCGAGCGGCACGTCGCCGTGCCACGCCCGCAGCGGCCCGAGGATCGCGATTCGCAGCATGCACCTGGTTCCTCTCCGCCAAGAGCATACCGCATGTCGGCCTGCTGGGAGCATCGCCGACCCAGGCGCCGGGGCGGCCCCGGCGCCGCGCGCCGTCCCCAAGCTCTTAATAAAACCTTTACGCGCCCGTGGGTTATTATTGTGTTATAGTGTTGAGTGTTGGCGATGCACGCCAGTGGCTGTGTGGGGGTCGGACGCCTTTCGGGGCGGCGACTGCGCTGAGCGTGCATCGCCTGCGAAAACGGGCCAGTGCGGGTCACCATGGGCAGTGATCCACAGCACTGGCCCGATTCGTTTCCCGCTAACCCGTGCGGCGCACGCGGTGTTTATCGCCGTGGCGCCCGCGAGCATGCCGCCGGCGGGCGCGCAGCCGGCCCCGGGAACACCCGGGCTGCCCGGTGTGAGCGCCCGGTGGAGCCGCCGCCAAGGCGTGCATCCATCGCCGCACCCAACTCCCCCTGCTGACGAAAGGACTGAAATTCCGATGAACCGCATCACCTGTCGCATCGCCGCCCTGGCCGTGCTCGCGGCCTTCGCCGGCGGGCTAGTCCCCGGACTGCGCACCGCGCCGAGCGTGGCCGCCGGCGAGGCGATCGTCACCTTCGACCCGAACAGCATCGATGGCTTGGGAACGCTGGCCGACGACGGCTCGGGGTACTTCAAATGCCGCCGGGGCTGTGCCGCCAAGGCCCACGAGGCGTTCAAGACGTGCCGGGCGGGCGGCGGCGACGGCAAGGCCTGCGCCGATGCCGCGCGCGCGGCGATGGATGCCTGCATGAGCACCGATTGCGCCAACGTCAAGCCGCCATGCCGCCTGGGCTGCGCCGAGGCCGCCGGCAAGGCCTTCCGCGCGTGCGTCGACGGCGGCGGCGAGCCCAAGGATTGCGCCTCCCAGGCCCGCGAGTCGTTGAAGGCCTGTGTGGCGCAGTGCCCGCCCCCGCCGTGGGCATGCCGGGTGGAATGCCAGAAGACCGGCGCCGAGGCGTATCGCACCTGCCGCGACGGCGGCGGAGACCGCAAGGCCTGCGCGGCCGAGGCCGAGGCGGCCGCCAAGGCCTGCGTCGAGGCCAACTGCAACGGGTAGCCCGGCTCCCGAGGGTGTGATCGGCGCGCACCGGCGCCCGGCGCGGAACGCCGAGCGCACCCGATCCGCCGTGGGGCAAGGATCGCGCATCGGCCGCACGGCCCGGGCACACGGCCAGTAACCGACGCCCGCGGCCACACCGACGCCGCTTCCCGGCATCCTTCGCACGCTCCTTCGGCGTCGTCACCGGCGCCGCCACGAGGTGACTCGTGGCGGCGCCGGTTCTTGTTTGTGGCTCGCCCCTGCGAGGATCCCTCCCGGTCCGTCACCACCTTGCTCGACGATCGGTCGACCGATCCAACCGGCGGGCGTGGCCCGAGGATCGGCCGGGCGTGGGGTGCGGGCGGGTTGACAAAGCGCATGGCCGACCTATACTTAATGTTATTGTAACCGACTTGCCGCGGCACCACCGAAACCCATGTTTGGAGGGCAGATGACCTGCGCGCCGTTGAGCCTCGATGGGCGCGATTGGCCGACGCCGTGGCCTGCGCGGGCAGCGGCATTTCGCCTGCTCGTCGTGGCCCTCACCGATCCGCGATCACCGCACCCCGCGCACGCCGCCCAGGCGTGCGAGCGCCTGCTGGCATCGACGTCGGACCTCCAGCGCTCCGGGAGGCTCGACGTGGAGTTCATGCACGACCCCGACCTCCCGGCGCTGCGCCTGGCGCTCCGGATGGGCGGCTTCGACGGCCTCCACATCCTCGGGCTCCCGTCGACGTCCTGCGTCCCGACAGCGGTCGCACCCGAGGACCTGGTCGAGGCCGTCCGCAGCACTTGCCGGGGTGGCCCCGGCGGCACGCCCCGCTTCGCCCTTGTCGATCCGGGTGATGCGGCCACGCCGGACGCCCTCGGCTCCCCGGCCGCGCAAGCCGACCAGCTCGTCGCAGCCGGCGTTCGCGCGGCGATCGCCATCGCCGACGCGTTGCCCGGCACCGCGCGCCTCGACATCGCGCATGCCGTGTACCGCGGTCTCGCCGATGGCGCCGACGCGAGGTCCGTCGCCGACATCGCCCGGCGCCGCCTTTCGGACGCCCGCTTCGGCCCC
This sequence comes from bacterium, assembly GCA_003576755.1. GTDB lineage: Bacteria > Chloroflexota > Anaerolineae > Epilineales > Epilineaceae > UCB3. The sequence continues at coordinate 21,100 of QEVT01000017.1, forward strand.
GCGGCGGCCAAGGCCATCGCCGTGCGCGTCGCCGATACCGACCCTGCGTCCGCCGCAAGCCGCTCGGACCGGCCGCCGTCGGCGGCGTCGTTCGCCGGAAGCGACCGGCGAGTCGCCTCGCACCGCCTCCCCGGGCGCGAACCGGTGCTTCGCGAGCTCGAGGCGGCGTGCCAGGCCCGCGAATGTCGCGCGGTGGTGCTCCACGGCCCGGCCGGTTGCGGCACGTCGACGCTTGGCGCGGCGCTGGCGAACCGCCTGCGCGCCCGCGGCATCGTCGAGCATGTCGTCCGCGTGGACGGCGGCCCTTCGCTGTCGGCCGACGGCCTGCTGCAGCAGCTCCTCGCCGCGCTCGGCCCCGAACACGCACCGGAGCTGGCCGGCGCGTTGCCCCATCCGGTGGGCCTGCGTGTCAAGGCGCGTGCGCTCCTCGAGGATGCGACGCGCGCCCCGACAGCGGTGATCGTCGACGGCGCCGAGCGGCTCCTCGTTCCCGGGGGAGACCGGGCCGCCATCGACGCGCCGTCGGGATCCGCGCCGGCGATGGTGTCGCAGCGGTGGGTGTGCGCCGACGACGCCCTGGCGCACATGCTCGCCTCGTGGATCACGTCGCCGCATCCGGGTCTGATCCTGATCTTCACCAGCCACGTCGACTTCGACCCGCTCGCTGGCGGTGCCGCCGTCGCCGCAGCGGGACCAGCGGCATCCGGCGCCGACGGCCCGGCGGCCAGCACCGGTGGCCTCGGCCGAGGGTCTTCCGCTCCGCCGCCCGGCGACGCGGTCGCGGCGATCCGGCACGTCGCGGTGCCGCCGCTCGACTTCGTGGCCGCCGCCCAGGCCATGCTCGACCTGCCCGCCCTGGCGCCGCTGCCGGTGCGGGCGCTCGGCGCCGCCGCCTCGATGCAGCGGGTGTTCGAGGTCACCGGCGGCCATCCGTGGAGCCTGTCGCTCGTCGCCCGGACGGCGGGCGAGCCCGTCCAGCTCGGCGCGGCGGCCCCCCTCCACGCCACTTGCGGCACAGACTCCCTCATCGAAGTCGCTGTGGCAAGCTTGGCGCCGCTGGCGCGATCGCTGCTCATCGCGGCGTCGGTGCTCGACGAACCGGTGACGCGCGCCGGCCTGCGATGCGTCGCCGGAGTCGAATCCGACACCGCGGCGGCGCGCCGGGCCGACGCGGAGATCGACCGCCTCGTCGCGGCGGGGCTCGTGCGCGCGCGGCCCGACCGCGTGCCGGCGGACGGCCATGCGGCGATGATCGAGGTCCCGGGTCCGGTGCGCGCGTGGGCCCGACGGCACGTCGCCGCCCGGCAACGCCCGGCGCTCCTGCGCCGGGCGGGCAGGCACTGGTTGTCGCTCGGGCGCGCGGCGCACGACGTGGAGGCCGAGCTGATCGGGCGCCGCTATCTGTTCCGAGCGGGCGACTACGGCGCGGCCGACGCGGTCTTGCGGGCGGCGTGGGCACCGCTGCTCGGTGCGGGCCAGATCGAGCGGCTGGTTCGACTGTTCAGCGAGAGCGTGTCGACCCTGACCGGCGCCGACCAGGCGGTCGCGCTCGAGCATCTGGCCCGGGCGTACCGCATCCTCGGCGACGACACCGCGGCGCTGCGGGCGCAAGAGGCCGCGCTCGAGGCCTTCGAGTCGCTCGGCGACTGGCGGCGGGTCGTCGGTGCCCTGCGCGAGCTCGGGCGGCTCCACCACGATCGCGGCGCGGTCGCGCGCGCCAGGACGTGCGTCGAGCGGGCCCTGATGGTCGCCGAGGGGATGCGCGACCACCGGGCGGCGGCGGATTGCCTGCTTCAGCTCGGCACGCTGCACCAGCATCACGGCGAGTACGGGCCGGCCACGCACTGCCTCGAGCGGGCGATCGACCTGGCACGGGCCAACGACGACCGCGCCCACGCCGCCGTGCTGCTCACCCAGCTCGCGATGGTCCACGAGGTCGGCGGCGACACGCGCCGCGCCATCGAGCGCTACGAGGAGACGCTGGCGCTGCAATCGGCCCTCGGCGACGGAGCGGCGATGTCCGCCACGCTCCACCAGCTAGGGCTGCTGCACGCGGCCAACGGGACCGCGGACAGCGCGCGTGTGTGCTACGAGCAGGCGTGCGCCATCGCCGAAACGGCCGGCGACGCCGACCGGGCGGCGATGGCGCTGCACCAGCTTGGGTTGCTGCACCTCGGTCGCGGCGAACCGGGCCGCGCCCGGCCGTGCTTCGAGCAGGCGCTCGCGCTGCAGCACGGCGCGGGTACGAGGGATGGCGCGGCCGGGAACCTCTTCCAGCTCGGCATCGTCGACGAGCTCGAGGCCCGGCCGGACGACGCCCGCTCGCGCTTCGGCGAGGCCGTCCGGGCGTTCGAGCAGGCCGGCGACCGCCCGGCGATGGTGCGCGCCCTCAACCGGCTCGCCCGGTTGTGCGAGGCCGGCGGCCGACTCGACGAGGCGGTGGCGTGCGCGGCCCGGTCGATGGTGCTGCTCAACCGCCTGGGCTCGCACGACCGCGACGCGGCGGCCGGCGCCCTGGCGCGGCTGCGGCGCAAGATGCGGCCGGCGGACTACGACGCCGCGCTGCAACGGGCGCTGGACGATGCCCGGCATGCCCGGGGAACACACGGCGCCGCGGGTCCGCCGACGACCGCCTGACCGGCGGCAAGGGGGGCCACGCGTGCCCTCGGCCGACCGCGAGCGGGCGACGCGGCGCCACGGTGGCCGGCGTCAACCAAAGCCCTCGGGCACCGCCGCGCGCAGCCTTGGGTTCGCCAGGTCGCGCACCGACAGCAGGGGCGCCGCCTCCGGCCACGGCACCGCGACGTCGGGGTCGTCCCACGCGATGCCCGCCTCGGTCTCGGGGACGTAGACGTGGCTGCACTTGTAGAGCACGTCGGCCACGTCGCTCTGCACCACGAAGCCGTGGGCGAAGCCGACCGGCACGTACAGCATGCGCTTGTTGTCTTCCGACAGCTCCGCCGCCACCCAGCGACCGAACGTCGGCGAGCCCGGCCGGATGTCGACCGCCACGTCCCAGATCCGACCGCGCACGACGCGCACGAGCTTGGCCTGCCCGGGCGCGGACTGGTAGTGCAGCCCGCGCAGCGTGCCGCGCACCGATTGGCTGTGGTTGTCCTGGACGAACTGGCAGTCGATGCCCGCCGCCGCGAACCGGTCGCGGTGGTAGCTCTCGAGGAAGAAGCCGCGCTCGTCGGCGAAGACCTTGGGCTCGATCAGGATCACGTCCGGGATCTCGAGCGGTGTGGCGATCACGGGTGTCTGTCCTCCTCGCGGATCATGTGTCGATCGTCGTCGATCATTCGGTGCCGACGCGGATGAAGTAGCCGCCGGTCCCCACGCCGTCGAGGTCGCGCACGACGATCAGGTAGGTGGTCGACTCGGCGGCGACGAACGCGGCCCGGGCGGCAAGGCCCAACGGGCTGTCGACCCGGGTGTCGAGCAGCGGCGGCGCGAGGCCCGGCCGGGTCGGGTGGTCGACGACGATGTCCGGCACGAAGTTCAGGGTCTCGACCGTGACGACGGCGGTCTGGCCCGCGCGGAGGGCGAGCGTGAAGGCGTCGACGTCGCCGGGATAGTCCATGCTGGCGGCCAGGGTCCTGCCGTCGGCCGGCGGGTCGTCGGCGCCGGCGTCGCGTCCTTCCCCGGGCGCCCGAAGCCCGGGCGCGGCCACGAGCGGCGTGCCATCGTCCGGGTCCACGACGGCCGCGAGCGGCACGCTGGCCGACACGTCGACGGCCCCGCCCGGGTCGGCGGTCACCGCCACGAAGAACGGGCCGTCGGCGTCGACGGTGAACGAACGGTGCGCCCCGCCCGGCTCCCTGTGATCGCCGCTGCCCTCGCCCGCGGCCGCCGTGCCGCCCATGGCAGGGAGGTCGGCGGCGCCGTCGTCCGGCCCGGTCGCACCGTCCGCGTCCTCGGGATCCTCGGGCACCACGTCGCCGTACGGGCTGATCACGTCGACGTGGACGTCCGCCCCCGCCTCCCGCGGGCGGGCATCGACCTCGACGCTGGCGCCGAACGCGGCGTTGACGGCGTAGACGGCCTCGGCCCAGGGGTGGTCGAGCGTCGCGGAGCGCGTGGGCGAGCCGCCTGACAGCGGGACGACACGGGGCGCCAGGCCGTCGACGTCCACCCCGGCCGCCAGCCGCTCCACGCGGGCCAGCACGTCCGGCATCGCCATGGCGAGGCCGAAGGCGTCGTCGCCGAAGATCATGCTCGAGATCCCGATTACCGAGCCGTCCGCCGCCGCCAGCGCGCCACCGCTCTGCCCTCCCGCGAGGTCGGCGTCGGTCTGGAGGAAGCGCATGCCGAGAGCCTCCCAGACACGCGACCGCGACAGGATGCCGCGGGTCATCGCCGGCTGAGGGAATGCCTCGACCTCGGCCGGGTAGCCGATGAAGTACACGTCGCTGCCGACGGCGAGGCGGGCGCCGTCGGCGACCGGCGGGGCGGCGGCCACACCCGGCGCACCACGATCGGCCCGGATGTCGAGCACGGCGAGATCGGCCATGAGGTCGAGCCCGGTCACGACCGCCGACGGGATCTCGCGCCCGTCCGCAAACACCACGCGCGCCCGGTCGAACGGCCACACGACGTGCGCGTTGGTCACCAGCCGCGCACCGTCGATGCGGACGCCGGTGCCGGTGGCGAGCGGCGTCTCGACGAAGGCGACCCATGGCGCGAGGCCGGCGTACACGTCGGGCGCGGCGCGCGGCGCGCCCGGCGTGGCCAGCACGGCCCCGACCACGGGCGCCACCGGCGGGATGCGACCGTTCCCGGCGCGGGCGGCCGGCGTGTCCCCGGCAAGTCCCCCGGCCGGCGCGATTCCGGTCCCGGATGCCCCGACGATCGGCTCCGCCGGAGGCGTTCCGGTCTTGACCGACGGAGCGCGCCCGCAGCCGCCGAGCGGCACGGCGGCGAGGCCGGCGAGGCCGAGGAGCACGACTTTACAGATGCGACCCACGGCCCTTATACTGACATCGCACCCGTCGATACGCAACCCGTGGAGCCACCATGACCGCGTCATCCGCCCGCCCGATGCCCGGGTCGTTCCCGCCCGGCGTGGCGCCGCGCAGGCCGAGGTCCGTCGCGCCGGCCCGGCGGCGCGGCGCTCCGATCGACGGCTGACCCGTTCGCCCGTCCGCTGGTCCGCCCGTGAGCGAGCAGTCGCCCCCTCCCGCGTCCCCGGCCGCCGCCAGCGAGCGTCGCCGCTCCTCCGCGGACCCTCCCTACGACCCGACCGGCGAGCACTTCGGCCGCCGCGGCATGCTGGTGGTGCTGGTCGCGGTGAGCGTGCTGTTCGTCTACCTCGTGCGCGTGTTCCTCGTCCCGGTCATCCTCGCGGCGGTCTTCGCCAACCTGGTCTTCCCGCTCAACCTGCAGCTCCGACGCACCTTCCGCGACCGTCGCGGCCTGGCCGCGCTGATCAGCTGCCTGGCGATGGTCGTCGGCGTCCTCGTCCCGTTCTACATCGCCGCGACCTTCGTGCGTGAGCAGGCCGGCGGGCTGTACGCGGCCGCCAGGCCCGGCATCGCCGAGTTCGTCGCGGGTCTCGACACCCTGGCCGCCGACCTCGACCAGATGGCGCGCACCGCACCCGGGCCGCTGGCCCAGATCTTGCGGCTGCTTCCGGTGGACCAGTCCGCATGGGACGCGCAGCTGCGCGAGATCGCGGCCACCGGCGGGGGGTTCCTGGCCACGCTGATCACCAACATGTCGCGCGGCACCGTCGAGCTCATCGCCAACATCTTCATCATCCTGTTCACCATGTTCTACTTCTTCCGCGACGGCGAAGCCATCGTGGCGCGCATCCGCGCGCTGAGCCCGCTCGACAGCCACTACGAAGAGCTGCTGATCGAGCGCTTCAGCTGGGTGTCGCGGGCGACGCTGCGCGGACAGGCCATCCTGGCGAGCATCCAGGCCTCGATCGGCGTCGTCACCCTGTGGATCTGCGGGGTCCAGGCCCCGCTGCTGTGGGGCATCGTGATGGTGACGGTGTCGATCATCCCGCTCGTCGGCACGTGGCTGGTGATGTACCCGCTGGCGCTGGTGCAGCTGCTCACCGGCCACACGTGGCAGGGCATCGTGATCATGGTGGTGACGGCCGGGGTGATCTCCAACATCGACAACTTCATCCGCCCGCGGCTGGTCGGCCAGCGCGCCCGCATGCACGACCTCCTGGTCTTCTTCTCGACCCTCGGCGGTCTGTACGTCTACGGCGTGGTGGGCTTCATCGTCGGCCCGATCATCGCGGCGCTGTTCCTGGCGATCCTCGACATCTACGCGCTCGAGTTCGGCACGCAGCTCGCCCGACCCGCGGCGGTCCGGCGCCGCGCATCCGATTAGGAGGCATCCATGCCGTTCGCATCCCCGCTGTCGTCGATCCCGGCGCGGTGGCTCCGGCGGGCCGGGGCCGGGCTGGCCGCCATCGGCATCGCCGCCTCGGCCACCGCATGGGCGCCGGCCGCAGGGCCGCGCCAGGATCGGCCGCTCGCCGCCGCCGGCAGCCCTCGGATCGCGGTGATGGTCCACGGCTTCCAGGGCCTCGTGCCGTGGAGCCGCGGCTATCGCTGTGCCGACGGGCTGGTCGGGCTCGACGAGCCCGCCCCGCCCGACGGCCGCTCGCCACGGGCCGCCGGCGAGCTCGCGCGGCTGGCGGCGCGCCTCGAACGGGCCGGCTACGACGTGTACTTCGCGCGCTGGACGACCGGCGGCGCCCAGACCATCGCGCTCGAGGACGCCGCCGGCTGCCTGGCCGCGCAGGTCGCCGAGGCCCGGCGGCGCACGTCGACCCGGACCGGCCAGCCGGCGCCGCCGGTGACGCTGGTCGGGCACAGCATGGGCGGACTGGTCGGCAGGGCCTACGTCGAGGGCGCCGGCTTCGCCGCCCGCGCCGACGTGTCGGACCTCGTCACGTTCGGCTCGCCGCACCTCGGCGTCGCCGCCGACGTGCTCCTGCGGCTGCTCGCGCTGCTCAACCCCTCTGCGCTGGTGCGCGGCGGGCTCCCGTGCACCACCAGCCCGGGCACGTGCGAGCTGTCGTACGAGGCGATGGCGGCGTTCAACCGCGCGCACGCGCGGGCCCGCGGCGTCGCCTACAACGTCGTGGCGGGCGACAAGTCGATCATCCCGGCGAGCTGGTTCGTGCCCGGCGCCGACGACGGCGTGGTCGAGACCCGCAGCGCCGCCGGGCTCGACGTGCCGCGTTGGCAGGTCAACGACGCCCACGCGGCGGTCACGAGCCTGGTGGCGGACCACTACGCCGTCAGCGACGACAGCGCGCGCTGCCTCGAGATCGCCCTCGCGCTCGGGGCGTCGGCCCGCGGCACCTGCCAGCGCATCGGCCGCCCGGTCGGCGCGTACGCCGGGAGGGGCGCGGGCGACGGCGACGGCACGGCCGCCGGAAGCGAGGCCGACGCTGCGATCGACACGGTCGCCGGCGCGGGCGTCGACGTGCGCGCCGAGGCCGCGCTCGGCGCGGCTGCAAGGCACGCTCCGGACGCAGCCGGCGGAGACGGCATCGACGTGCTCGCCCCCGCGGTGCCCGGTGGCTCGACCGGGAGCACCGACGTGCCGATGTCGCCGGTCACCGCGCTGCGGCTCGGGCCGGGCGAGGTGCGGTCGGTGCCGCTCGTCGTCGACGGGCGGGCGGCCGACGTCGCGGTCGGATGGTCGGGCGGCGCC
>QEVT01000018.1 GCA_003576755.1 bacterium
CCTCGCCGGTCAGCCGGCTGGCGTTCTACGGCTGCACGCTGGCGCGGCCGGGGCCGTTCCCCGACGGCAACGTCGGCCTGACGCACGACCAGCTCGCGGCCCTCGGCAACGCCTGGGCGCCGCCGTTCAACATCATCCCGCCGTCGAACCGGCCCAACGGCGGCCTGCCGTACTACGACGCGCGCATCGGGCCGGACCCCGTGCGGGTCAAGATGTTCTACGACCCGGCGGACCCCGACAGCCCGTTCATCAACCGCCGCAACGTCACGCTGCAGGTGCCGACGCGCACGCCGCGCGTGGCCATCGAGAAGCGCCTGGTGAGCGCCGGCACGGCGATGGTCGGCGCCGAGGTCGCCTTCGAGGTCGTCGTCAAGAACACCGGCAACACCCGGCTGACCGACGTCGACGTGACCGACACGTTCGACACCGCGCACCTCGACTTCCTGTCGAGCGTGCCGGCGCCGACGAGCGTCAACGAGGGCACCGGCACGGTGACGTGGGACAACATCGAGGGCAACGCGCCGGGCGGCTCGTTCGAGCCCGGCGAGAGCATCGTGCTCACCGTGAAGTTCACCGCCACCACCGTCACGCTCGCCAACACGCCGGCGCGCAACGCCGCGCGCGTGGCCGCCGACGGCGGACAGGTCACGGCGGGACCGGCGTCGGCCACCGTCATCGTCACCAACCCGCCGACGCCGGCGCTGCGCATCACCAAGGCGCTGACGACCGACAACCCGACGACGGTGGGCTCGCTCGTGGTGTTCGAGGTCAAGGTGTTCAACGTCGGCAACGTGCCGCTCACCGACGTCGACGTCAGCGACGCCTACCTGACGGCGTTCCTCGACTTCACGTCGTCCGTCCCGGCGCCGACCACGGTCAACGAGGCGGCGGGGCTGCTGACGTGGGACAACGTCGAGACGCACGCGCCGGGCGGCACGTTCGACCCGGGCGAGGCCGTGACGCTGACGGTGACGTTCACCGCCGTGGCGCCGACGCCCGACCCCGACCGCGCGCGCAACTCGGCCCGGGCCACGGCCCTGGGCGGCACCGTCGTCGTCGGCCCCGAGACGGCCGAGGTCGAGATCAACGCGGCGCCCGCGCCGAGCATCCAGGTGACCAAGCAGCTCACGACGGCCGACCCGGCCGAGGTGGGCCAGACGGTGAAGTTCGAGATCCGGGTCACCAACAACGGCAACATGGCGCTGACCGACGTCGACGTCGGCGACACGTACGACACCGCCTACCTGGACTTCGTGACGGCCTCGCCGGCGCAGACGAGCTTCAACGAGCCGGCGGGCACCATCGCGTGGTCGAACATCGAGGGCAACGCGCCCGGCGGCTCGTTCGACCCCGGCGAGACGATCGTCCTGACCACCGAGTTCGTGGCCACCGCGGTCACGGCGGACCCGACGCGGGCCCGCAACTCGGCCCGGGTGTCGGCGCAGAACGCCACCATCCAGGACGGCCCGGCGATCGACGACGTCGAGATCAACGCGGTGCCGACCCCGCGGCTGCGCATCACCAAGGCGCTCACGTCGCCGGATCCGACGGCGGTGAACCAGACGGTGGTGTTCCGCATCACGGTGACCAACGCCGGCGACACGACGCTGACCAACGTCGACGTCAGCGATTTCTTTGAGACGGCGAACTTCGACTTCCTCTCGGCCAGCCCGTCGCAATCCGCGGTCAACGAGGCCGCCGGATCGGTGATGTGGGACAACATCGAGGGCAACGCGCCGGGCGGGACGTTCGACCCGGGTGAGGCGATCGTCATCACCGTGAACTTCACGGCGACGGCCGCCACGCAGGATCCCGACCGCGCCCAGAACGCCGCCAGCGCATCGGCGGCGGGCGGCGCGTCGGCCGGCCCGGTGACCGCCCAGGTCAAGATCAACGCGGCGGCGGCGCCGGCGCTGCGGGTCCAGAAGCGGCTGGTGACGGTGGACCCGGCCACGGTGGGCGACGTCGTCCGCTTCGAGGTGACGGTGACCAACGCCGGCAACACGACGCTGACGGACGTCGACGCCTCGGACGCCTACGAGACCGAGTTCCTCGACTTCGTGTCGGCCAACCCGGTGCAGACGACGGCCATCGACCAGCCGGCGGGGATCATCACCTGGCAGAACATCGAGAGCCACGCGTCGGGCGGGACGTTCGACCCCGGCGACAGCATCGTGCTCACGGTGAACTTCACGGCCATCGCCGTGACCCAGGACCCGGCGCGCGCCGACAACGCGGCGGGCGCCACCGCCAACAACTCGTCGGTGCAGGCCCAGCCGGTGATGGCGAGCGTCGAGATCAACGCCGCCGCCACGCTGCCCGGCACGCCGCTCAACGCGAGCTGCGCGCGGCTGGTGTCGAACCCGCTGGCGATCGACGTCGGCTGGACCGACAACTCGACGTTCGAGACCGTGTTCGAGGTCGAGTCGAGCGTCAACGGCTCGCCGTTCGCGCCGATCGCGTCGGTGCCGAGCACGACGCAGGCCGGCACGGGCACCGGGTACAGCTACACGACGCCCAACCTCGTCGCCAACGCCAGCTTCCAGTTCCGGGTCCGGGCCCGCAACGTCGGCACCGGCCAGGTGTCGTCGTATGCCACGAGCAGCGTCTGCTCGACCGGGCAGCCGGCGGCCGGCGTGCTGGGCTGCGTCGAGGGCAAGGTCTTCGCGCAGGGGCGGTCGAGCCACGCGGGCGCGGCGATCTACCTCGGCGACGCGCCGGTGGCGGTGACCGACGCGGACGGCTCCTTCGAGGTGTGCGGCGTGCCGGAAGGCGCGTACACCATGGCGGCGGCCGGCGTGTGCTCGCTGAAGGCGCAGGCGACGGGCGTGACGGTCGAGGGCGGCCAGACGGTGTCGCTCAACGACATGGCGCTGGCGGGCGGCGACGTCAACGACGACGAGGAGGTCGACCTGTTCGACCTGGTCCGCATCGGCGCGGACTACCGCTCGCAACCCCCGAACGACCCGGCCGCGGACTGCACGCAGGACGGGGCGGTCAACCTGTTCGACCTGGTGCTGGTGGGCTCGAACTACCGCAAGACGGGCCCGCTGCCGTGGACGACCAAGGGCACGGTGTCGGAGGCGGACACGGCACCCGCGCCGGCGTCGATCGACTGGGATCGCCTGCGCCTGGCGGCGCGGGGCGACGCGGGCGGCGCGCCGCTCGGCCTCGACGCCGTGCTGACCGACGACGGCAACCTCGAGGTGCGGGTGACGGCGCGCAGGATGGAGGCGCTCTACGGGGCGGACTTCACGATGGGCTACGACCCGGAGCGCCTGAAGGTCGTCGACGCGCTGACGTCGGTGCCGGGGGTGCAGATCCAGCCGGGCGAGGCCTGGGGCCCGGCGCCGTTCATCCCGCTCAACGACGTCGACCGGCAGGCGAGCGAGATCCGCTTCGCGGCGAGCCTGCTCAAGCCGGCGCCGCCGCTGTCGGGCGACGTGGTCATCGCCACGGTGACGTTCGAGGTGCTGGGCGCCGACCCGGCGGGCGCTTTCGCGCTGACGTCGGTCAAGCTCAGCGACCCGCTGGCGGGCCGCATCGCGGTGACGTGGCGGGGCGCCGACATCGCGCCGGAGCTCGAGCCGGGCGCGCTGACCGAGCGGATCTACCTGCCGGTGGCGCACCGCGCCGCGACCGGCGGGCGCAACCGCTGACGGCACGGCGGGGCGGGCGCGCGGCCGAGGGCCCGCGCACCCTTCCCGCCGGAGCCCCGACAGACCGACCCCGGTCCCCCCGTCCGACGCCGGGCGGGGGGACCGGTGCTTTTCGGCGATGCGCGCTTCCGCCGGACCCCACCATGCGGGGCGGTGCGAGGCGGAGGAGCGAGACCGTACGATGGACGAGATGGGTGTGCCGCGTACCGTCGCGGCCGGGCCGCGACGGGCGCGCCGTCGGGCCGCGACCGCCGTCACCGTGCTGGCCGGGCTGGCGTGGCTCGGCGCGGGCGCGCTGGGCGCCCAGGTGCCGGCGTCGCTGATCGGGCGCGAGCTCCTGCCGCCGCGCGTCAGGGTCGAGCCCTTCGCGGGGCCGTTCAGCGGTCCGGTGGCGCTGGCGTTCCTGCCGGACGGGCGGCTGCTGGTCACCGAGAAGAACGGGGGCGTGCGGCTGGTGAGCGTGGACGGGCAGTCGGCGCCGGACCCGATCCTCAACCTGCCGACGGACCAGACGGCGGAGCGCGGGCTGTTGGGGGTGGCGGTGGACCCGGGTTTCGCGGCGAACCAGCGGGTGTTCGTGTACCACACGCTGCCGCGGCCGTCGGTGAACCGGATCGTGCGGTTCCGGCTGGTCGACGGGCGGGCGGTGGCGGCGACGGCGGTGTACACGCTGCCGGCGCCGGGGACGATCCACAACGCCGGCAACCTCCACTTCGGGCCGGACGGGCAGCTCTACGTGGGCGTGGGCGAGGGCGGCACGCCGGCGCGGGCGGCCGATCTGGCCGATCCGCGCGGCAAGCTGTTGCGGCTGGACCCGGCGGCGACGCCGCTGCGGGCGTCGGCGGGCAACCCCTTCGCGGGGCTGCCGGGGATGGACGGAGCGATCTGGGCGAGCGGCTTCCGCAACCCGTTCGACTTCACGTTCGACCCGATCAGCCGGGCGCTGCTGGCCACCGACAACGGGCCGGACTGCAACGACGAGCTGAACCGGGTGCGCCCGGCGCGGGACTACGGCTGGCGCGCGGCCTACGACTGCCGGCGCCCGGCGGGGCCGGCCGGGACGGAAGCGCCGCTGTGGGTGTGGTCGCAGACGGTGGGCATCACGGGGCCGCTGGTGTATGCGGGGCGGACGATCCCGGACTGGGACGGCTCGCTCCTGGCGTGCAGCTGGAACCACGGGCAGCTCTTCCGGGCCACGCTGTCGGCGGACCGGGCGCGCGTGGCGGCGGTCAACCGCGTCCTCGACGTGACGTGCAACATCGACATCGCGCAGGGGCCGGACGGCGGGGTGTACTTCATCGAGGGCGGCGGCTATGCCCCGGGCTGGGTGCGGCGGATCGTCCCCGACCCCGACGCGACGCCGGGGCCGCGGCCGACGCTGGCGCCGCTCGAGCGCGCGTTCGTGCCCCGGGTGGTCAAGGGGGTGCGGGGGCGGTGAAGCGGGGCGGTCGGGCGGCCTCCATGGACGGAGTGCCTGGCGGAGCGTGAGAAGACCGCGCGACCGATTGACGGGGGATCAGGCAGGATGTATGGTGTGGGGCGTGAGCTTGAAGATCCGGCTTACAGGTTCGGGCTCCGGTCGGTGGCCTTGAGCCCTGAGGCTTCGGCGTGACGACGACTTTTCTCTTCACCGACGTCGAGGGTTCGACCCGGCGCTGGGAGGCGGCGACCGCCACCATGTCGGTGGCCTTGTCCCGCCACGACGCGCTGTTGGTGGCCGCGATCGAGGGCGCCTGCCGGCTGCTGGAGACGATCCGCGCCTACGCCCGCGAGCGGCTGCACGAGTCCGGCGACGAGACTGCCACCCGGTCCCGGCACCTCGCCTGGTGCCACGCCTTCGCGCGCGCGGCCGACCTGCACGTGGACGGGCCGGACTATCCGGCATGGTATCAACGATACACCCGCAACCGAGAAGACTTCAACGCTGCCGTCGCCTGGGGTGTGGTCAACGAGGATGCCTGCGAGACGCGCAGGGCGATCGAGACGAAGCTTGCGCTAGTTCACTACGCTGGTTTCGATGTCTCTGATTGGTCTGACACGATCGGCTCGGCTCGCCGACTCGGAGATCCCATGCTGATTGCGGCGGTGTCGTACCGTGCCTGGGCCATGGACCAACTCGCGAGAGAGATCGGCACCGAGATCCCGGAGGCGCCCGGGACGCACGTGCTCGTCCGGCTGGGCCGCGCCATCCTGGCGGGCGACGACACAGTCCCCAGCCACTACGCGGCGCTTGGGCTCCGTCGTGAAGAGGCCTGGCTCTTGCAGGACTGCGGCAGCCTCTTGCTCTTCGAGGCTGAGGACACGGACGCCGCGCTGGCGCTGGGCGAGCGCGCGTTGGCCGTCAAGCTGGCGATCCCTGCGCCGGACTGGGATATCGCCATCTGCATGAACCATTTGGGCGAGGTCCACCGATGGGCAGGGCGCTATTCCGAGGCCGAGGCCCTCTTCGAGAGCGGGCTGCGCCGATCGTCCCTGGTACAGGGCCCAGTAGGCTGGCGAAGCTGGCTTCACGCCAACCTCTCGGCGTGCCAGACCCGCACGGGAAAGCCGACCGCGGCCATCCGGTCCGCGGTCGCTGCGATTCGTGACAACAGCACGCACTGGGATGTTCGCGCCACCGCGACCTTCCTGCCGTGGTGCGCCTGTGCGCATGCCGCTGCCGGGGACGGCATCACGGCGGCCCGGCTGTTCGGTGCCGCGTCGGAGGCCTATCGATCCTTCGGCGGCGACCTCGCCGGCCGGGTGCCGATGTGGAGCCTGCTCGGAAAGGCGGATTGGGACCACATCGCCCATGGCGACGCACTGGCCCGCTCGCACGTGTCGCCGGAAGGCTGGAACACCGCCTTTGCCGAGGGCAAGGCCATGAGCGCAGACGAGGCCGTGGCCTACGCGCTGAGCGTCGGCATGCGGGCGGTGTCGTGATGTCGACGTTGCGGTCCTCAGGCTTGGTCCAGCGCTTCATGGCCGGGATCGCATGCGCCTGGACATCGATCACGAGCAGCGGCACGCCCTCGCGCTTGAGCTCCTCGGCCAGGCCGGCGTGGTCGATGTGGTGGTGCGTGGCGAGGGCGTACCGAATCTCGCGCAAGGGCACCCCCATGCGCCGGAGGTTGGCCTTCATCGTCCCCAAGGTCCCCGGCCAACCGATGTCGACGAGCACCCGAGACGTGCCGGCGCTGACGACCCAGTAGTGGGTCGAGCGGTAGCCGACGTCGACGATGGTGGGGGGAGGCGGGGTCGCGGAGGACATGGGAGAGCCGATCGGCGTCGGCGCAGCGGCGGGAGGCCTGCGCTGCTACCCTACCACACCGCCGAGACCTCGACAAGCCGCCGGTGCGTCGCCGGTCTTTGCCCGCCGCATCGCTTCGGCCAAGCACGCCGAGCCCCGGGCAAAGCACGGCGGACTGCCTTGGCGTCATCGCCATGAAGCGCTTGCATGTAGGCCGTTCCCGACGACCCTATAGGACCGCGCCGCAGATCCCATGCGGACGCTGCCCGACTTCCCTGTAGGAATCGGCGCAGATCCCACGCCGAATCGTGCCGATCGTCCGGTCTGCGGTAACGCCTCCGGCCGAGCGGGTTCACCCCCCCGGCGAATCCGCGGCGGTGCGGACGCGCGTCGCAGCTTCGCCGACATCGACCCTACGCACACCGACGGCCAGCGGTTCCGCCGCCACGGGTCGACGGCTTTCGAGCGTCGGCGCCGTCCCGCTCGGGGCGCGACCCATCGCAGACGCAGCGCCGTTGCACACCGCGTATGCTCCCCGGGACCGCGGGCTTCCGGCCCGCGGTCCCGGGAGTGGAGTCTGCGTCGACGCGAGGCGTCACGCCCTCAGCGCCGTCCCGGCCGCCGCTACCGCACGACGACCTTGTCCGATCCGGACCGCCCGAAGGTCTCGGGGTGGTACAGCTCCTCGGCCTTCGCCGGCGGGACGACGAACGTGCCGGGCGTCGTGGCGCGCGCGATGTAGTCGTAGGTGTACACCCCCGCCCACACCACGTTGCCGAACACCTCCACCCGCTCGTCGCGGAACGCCACGTGGTCGTACCAGCGCCACCAGCGCCACCACGGCCAGGTGTCGCCGCCGACGGCGTCGGCGTCGTCCACCGGCGGAGCCGAGGCGCTGACGGCCAGGTCGGGGTTGACCGCCTCGAGCCCGGCCGGCAGCGGGTCGACGAGCGCCACGTGGTAGCGCCGCGCCGTGGCCACCAGCGTCAGCCGCACGCGCACCCGCTTGCCCGCCCCGATGGTCCACGTGCCGTCCGCCCCGCGGCGCACGTCCACCGGGTCGTCGACCGGCTCGTACGTCCGCTCGACGCTGAAGCCGCGCTCCAGCGGCGCGAGCACCAGGTCGCGCGGCGCGTAGCGCAACCCCAGCCGGTAGTACAACCGCCCCGGGCCGTCCTTCTGCAGCACCACCGGCGTGACGGCGCCCTCGGGCAGCGCGGCCATCGGGACGTCGGTCTGGCCGCGGTCCGCCGTGCGTCCGCGGAACGCCGTCTCGCCGACGAAGCCGTCCCCGAGCCACGCCCGCGCCACGAAGTCCGGCGTCACGCCCTCGTAGGCCCGGAAGTAGCGGTCGAGCGCCAGCAGCACCCACGCGTTCTCCTGCGTCGACGACCACCGGCCGCGCACCCGGCCCTCCAAGAGGCCGCGCACGACCTTCGGGATGAGGTCGCTGTCGGGCTGGTCGCCGATCAGGGCCTCGAGCACGATCGCGTCCGCGCGGCGGTTGCTCGCCAGGAGCACGTTGCCCGCCTCCTCGTCGTAGCCCGTCGTGAACTGCGCCGTCCCGGCCTCCTCGACCGCCGCGTTGGCCAGCCGGCGGCGGATCTCGGCCACCTCGGCCGCCGAGCCGGCGTCGCCCGAGAGCACGCCCAGCAGCCAGCCCAGGACCTCGACCGACGCGTCGCCCGACTCGGCGAACAGCGCGCGCGCCTCGCCCGGCTGGCGGTCGCCGAGCAGCATCCGCACGTACAGCGCGTACGCCCGCATCGTGCGGCGCGTGACGGCGTCGTAGTCGAGCGCCCGCATCGCGTCGTCGATGTCCGTCAGGTAGCGCTTGGCCCGCTCCACCGTCTCGGCCGGCGCCGCGTAGCCCTTGGCCCCCGCGCGCGCCAGCGCGTGCGCCGCGTGCACGCTGGCGAACGGCCACGACCGACCGGCGGCCGACCACCAGTCCCAACCGCCGTCGCCGTTCTGCATCGCCGCCAGCTTGTCGACGTCGCGCCGGATCGTCGCGTCGACCTCGGCGGCGTCCGGCAGGCCGGGGGCGCCGAACGCGAACAGGACGTCCTTGAGCGCCACGGTGGCGATCAGGCGCGATGCGATCTGCTCCGAGCCCTCGTACGGGTACGTCTGGAGGTACACGAACGCGTCGGTCAGCTCGGAAAGGGCCGTGCTGCTGGTCGTCAGCTCCAAGCCCCCGAACTGCGGCACGGCGTCCGGCGGGCGCCGCACCGGCTGCGCGATCGCGCCGTCGTCGACCTGGCCGTAGGTCGCGAACGCCTCGGTCGTCGCCGGCGTCCATACCGGCAACGTCACCCGCTGCGCGTCGCCGACGTCGCCGGCGAACGCACCGGCCTGGAACGCGGCGGTGCCCGGCATGTCGGCCGCGGCCGGGAACCGCACCTCGACGCGGTCGCCCGCCGGCACCGTCACCCGCAGCCCGGCGCGCGACGTGCCGTCGGCCGCGTCCACGGCGCCCTCGGTCAGGCGGAGGTTGGCCGCCCGCACGACGACATCGGTCACGAGGTCGCCGTCGGTCTGGTTCTGGACCACGACCGGCAGCTCGAACACGTCGCCGAAGTTGAGGAAGCGCGGCGCGCTGGGCCGGACGATCAGCGGCAGGCGCGCCGTCAGCGCGTGCTCGCCCGTCCCGAACCGCTGCGCGCCGTCGGTCGCCACGGCCGTGACGCGGTAGCGCGTGACGTTGTCGGGCAGGTCCACCGCGGCCGACACCCGCCCCTCGGCGTCGGTGGTCAGGCCCGGCACGAACGCCGCCAACGGGTCGAGGTCGGTGCGCTCGCGGATGGCGGGCGCCGGCGCGCCGGCCGGCGCGCCGGCCGCCCGCATCACCTTGGACTCCTCGGCGACCATCGCCATCGGCGCCAGCGACGGGGCGGCCTCGGCGCCGAAGTCCATCATCATGGCACCGTCGAGCGACCGGTGCGACCACTCCCCGGTCTGCGCGACCATGTCGGCCATCCCGCCGCCGGCCCCGCCCTGCGCCAACGCCGCCGGGTCGGCCAGCGCGACGAACGCGCGCTGGTGCAGGTCGGACACGTCGGCGCCGCGGCGGGGGTAGAAGGTGGCCACGGGGTCGGGGATCCGGTACGCGTCGAGCGCCAGCACGGCCTCGTCGACCACGACGAGCGCGACCTCGGCCCCGGCGAGCGGCCGGCCGTCGGCGTCGGCGACGGCGACGTCGACGGTCGTCGATCCGCCGGGCGCCACCGCCGCGTCGCGCGGCGTCGCCGACACGCCGAGCGTGCGCACGCGCGGCGGCACCGACAGGTCGATCGACCCCGACGCGTACGCCGGACGGGGCGGGAGCGGCGCGGCGTCGTCGGTGCCGCCCGCCGCGGCGCCGTCGTCGGTCGCCGCGCCATCATCGGCGGACCGCGCCGCGGCGCCGACGAGGTCGAGCTGCACCGTGAAGTTCGGCAACAGCGTCTCGTCCACCGGCACCCGGAGCGTCGTCGACGGGCCGTCGAGCGTCACGCGCTCGGTGCGGACCAGGCCCGACCGCCGGATGCTGAGCAGCCCCTCGGCCGGCGCGAACGGCGCCTGCACGAGGATCTCGGCGGTGTCGCCGGGCTGATACTCGGCCTGGTCGGGGACGAGCTGGACCTCCTCACGCTCGACGCCGCGCCGGGGCCGCTCCGGGCCGCCGGCCACCCACAGCCGGATCTCGGTGCGGTTCGGGCGGCCGTCGGCGTCGGCGATGTCGGCCGTCACGCGGTACTCGCCGCCGCCCTCGAAGGTCAGGTCGCACGCCGCGGCCTCGGCGGCCGACGTCAGGTCGCACGTGCCCGCCGGGGCAAACGCCTCGACGTAGCGCTCGCCCCGCCACGTGCCGTCGACGCGCTCGGCGCGCAGCGCGATGGCCCGGCCGGCCACGCGCCGGCCGTCGAGGTCGGCCACGATCGCCTCGACCGTGAACGGCCGGCCGGCCTGCACGAACCAGCGGTCGGCGCGCAGGCCGACGTAGTCGCGCGCCGGGTGCACCATGAACGCGGCGCTGCCCGTCCACGCCTGGCGGTTGACGTCCATCACGCTCGCCTCGGCGCGGAACGACGCCGCCGAGAGCGGGTAGACGCCGTCGAAGTCGATGGCCAGCCGGTGGGCGCCGGTGGCGTCGGTGCGGCCGGTGTGGACCTCGTACGTCGACTCGCCCTGGTCGGGGCCGAACGACCACGCCAGCCAGATCGGGCGCCACGGCCCGAAGTGGAAGTCGTCCTGTCCGGGCGGCGTGAAGCTGGCCGGCGTCCCCGTGACGCTCCACTGGGTCTCGGCGTCGGGCAGCGGGCCGCCGGCGTAGTAGGCGGCGGTGGCCGCCACCACGCCGCGGTCGCCCAGGAGGTAATAGGGCTGCTCGGACGCCGCGGCGACCTCGAACTCGGGCCGCCGGAACTCGGCGACGTGGACGGCGAGGTGGAAGGTGCGCCCGAGCGGCGGCATGTCGCCGCCGGTGGCGGTCAGCTCGAGGTACGCCTGCCCGAGCTCGGCGTTCGCCGGCACGGCCACGGTGCCGTCGAACCCGCCGAACGGGTTGACCGACAGCTGGCCGGTCGGGCCCTCCTCGCCGTTCGGCAGGCGCAGGACCCACGCGACGTCGGTGGGCCCGCCGTCCAGGGGGCGGACGTCACCGCCCTTGCCGGGCTCGCCGACCCGGATCAGGCCCTTGAAGTGGACCGTCTCGCCGGGCTTGTAGAGGCCGCGGTCGGTGAAGCCGTACCATGCGAGCTGCGGGTCGGGACGGCTGAACACCCACCCGCCCCAGCCCCGCGGCAGGAGCGAGACATCGCCGTCCTTGCGCGCCACGACGACGGTCTGCGCGTCCTGCTCGGACCCGTCGGCGGTGTAACCCAGCGGGTCGAGCATCGCCAGCCCGTCGGCGTCGGTGGTCGGCCGCTGGCCGTCGGGCGGGCCGGCCACGGTGGCGCCGGCGACGGGGGCGCCGCCGGCCAGGTCGGTGACCCACACCAGCACGCCGTCGGTGTCGGTGAAGGCCGCCAGCCCCATGCGGGTGGCCTGCACCCAGCGCCACTGCGGGCGATTGGACCAGTTCGGGTCGTCCCACGCCCACGTGCCGGGCTCGACGACGACGAGCACCTGGCCGAGGCCGTCGGCGAGGGCGGGCGTGAGGTCGATCGGCACGGCGGTGAGCGCGTCGCGCTTGCCGGCGGGCTCGAGCGCGCCGGACCACGCCTCGGTGCCGGGCGGGGGCGGCGGGTTCTCGTCGCCCTGGCGGCGGCGGGCGTCCTGGTAGGCGGCCCACTGCTCGGGCTCGACCCGCAGGAGGCGGACGTTCAGGCGGTCGTTGTTGGTGCTGTACACCGTGAACGTCGGGCCGGCGGCGGGGTCGAGCACCACGGTCTCGTCGCCGGGGGCGTAGAGCGCGGGGCGCATGTCGCCGGTGTTGAACGTGGCGACGGCGTCGTCGCCGAGCGTCTGGCCGTAGACGTCGCGCAGCCCGGCGGGCAGCGTGACGCGGTAGGTGGTGCGGCCGACCGAGAGGCCGGAGACGAAGATCCGGTCGCCGCTCGCCTCGACACGCAGGCCCCCGAGCGCGGGCTCGACGGCGATGGCGGCGGGGTCGAAGGCCTCGAGGTCGAGGTCGTTGGTGAGCTGGATCCACCACGGCGCGAGCGGTTCGCAGTCGCTGGCGGTGTTGTGGCGCAGGCTGTCGAACGTGATGGCGGGCTGGCCGCCGCACGTCAGCTCGGCGATGGCGAGCGGACCGTAGGTGTGGAACGGCAGGGTCCGGGCGGCGGTCGTCGTCAGCGGCCCTTCGGCGGACGGGAGGCCGGCGCCGAGGGTCAGCTGCACGCGGCTGTCGAGCGGGAGGGGGTCGACGGGGCGCACGGCGACCCAGCGGCCCTCGACGGTGTGCGTCACGCGGTCCATGATGCCGTCGTCGGCGGTGACCTCGGCGGTCTCGGCCAGGCGCAGCGCGACGGCGGCGCCGCCGGCGGTGGCGGTGAGGTGCGGGAGGACGGCCGCGGGGTCGACGCGCTGGTCGAAGGCGAGGAAGATGATCGGCTGGCGGTCGGTGGTGTCGTCGGCGGCGGGGACGTGGTCGACGAGGGCGGGGGGAGGGGTGCGGAAGGTCCAGGTGACCGCGGCCGGGAGGGCGGCGGCGGTGCCGGCGCTGCCGCCGTCGGTCCCCGCGGCGGCGGCAGTGCCGGCGGGGACGGTGGCGCGGTAGTCGGTGGCCATCGGGAAGCGGCCGCCTTCGGGCTCGAAGATGACGGTCTGCGAGCCGGCCCAGCGCCACTGGCCGGCGGGCTGCGGCTCGAGCGTGACGGGCACGTCGGCGGCGGCGAGGGCGCTGTGCGAGGTCAGCGGGACCATGGGCTGGTTGAACGTGACGGCCAGGCGCGGGGCGGTCTGGATGTCGCCTTCCGGCTGGTAGCGCGCGACCTCGAGCGCGGCGGCGGGCGCGGGGGGCGGGGCGCCGGCGGTGGTGTCGGGGGGGAACGGCTGGCGGAGGGTGTCGCCGGCGATGGCCGGGGGACGGGGGCCTGGGCGCAGGGCGAACGCGACCTGCGCGGAAGCGGCCTCGGGCAAGGGCGGGAGGCGCCGGAGCTGGGCCTGGACGTCGGCCTCGTCGAGGGGCTGGGAGGGGGCAACGGACGCGGGTGGCCCGGCGCCGTCGGCAGGCGACGCGTCGGAAAGGCGGAACCGGACGCCGGGGGTGGGCTCGGGCGCCATGAGGCCGCGGGCGCCGCCGCCCGCGGCCGCGCCGGGCTCGGTGGTGGGCGGCGCGGGCGGGGTGGGGGTGCGGGGTTTGCAGGCGGATGCCGTGGTGAGGGTCATGGCGGTCATCGCCGCGATGGCGAGGGCGCGGAGGGCCGGCGGGAGGGCGCGCATGGTGGGCACCTTTCTGCGTCTGGGTCGTGGCGGATTCCACGCATCGCAGTTCCAACGTCGGCGCGGCGCCGATGGTTCCCTGGATCCCCCATCTCCCCCTCCCCCGAGGTTGGGGGAGGAGGACGCGGGTGAGGGCCAGCCGGCCCGCGGGCTAGGTCACGGCCACGTCGGCGGCGACTTCAGGAGCAGCGGCAGGTAGATGCCCGGCCGCGGGGTCGGCGTCGGGTTGGTGGTGGTCGGCGTCGCCGTCGGCACGGTGGGCGTGGCCGCGGTGGGCGTCGGCTCGGTGGTGGCGGTGGCGGTCGGGGCGGGCACGAGGCTCGCGGCGGGCAGGCGGCGGACCTGGTTGGAGTTCAGCGACGGCCCCATCGCGCCGGGGGCGTCGTTGACCGCCACGAGGGCGTCGCCGTTGGCGTCGAAGGCGATGGCGCTGATGCCGTGCAGATCGGTGGCGACGACGGCCTTGGCGCCGGGGGCGCATGGGGCGGCCGCCGTCCAGCACGCCGGGTCGATCGCCGAGAGGGTCGCCGGGAAGATCTCGGACACGTACAGCCGGCCGGTGGGGCCGAGCGCGATGTCGGTCGGGGTCTTGAGGCCGTCGATGAACAGCGTGTTCTCGTCGGGGTCGAGGGCGTCGCCGTCGGCGTTCTTGTCCTCGAGGCGGCGGATCTGGGCCTCGGCGGCCGGCGAGAAGAGCGAGCCGAGCAGCGAGACGTAGGCCACGCCGTCCGTGTCGAACGCGATGCCGGTCGGGATGGCCTGAGAGCCGTTGATCTCGGCGAAGACGGCGTAGGTGCCGAGCGTGCCGGTGGCGGGGTCGAGCTTGAGCATGTCGTTGGCGCCGGCGTCGGCGATGTAGACCATGCCGCCCGGCCCCGCGACGAGGCGCCACGGGTTGCTGTCGATGCCTTCGGCGCCCTGTTCGCCGCCGGGGTTGTTGGCCTGCTCGAACGCCAGCGGATCGGCGAGCACCGTGGCGCCGCCGGCATCGACGCGGAGGATCTTGGCCGCCTCGGCCGGGCGAAGGTGGCCGGGGCCGCCGGCCTGCGCCACGAGCACGACCTTGGCGGTGCCGGTGGCGGCGCCCGCGGGCCACTCGATGGCGTGGTTGGCGCCGACGACGCCGCCCCCCGGATCGAGCGAGTTGGTGAGGTTGCCGACGATGGTCGTGCGCTGCGCGGGGTCGGCCAGCGCGATGCGCTGGACGCGGCCGTCGCCGTTGCCCGGGGCGAAGTTCGGCGGGGCGGCCGTGCCGGTGCCGCCCTCGCTCACGAGCAGCGTGCCGTCGGCGGCCACGAAGAGGCCGTGGGGGTTGAGCAGGCCGGTGATCGGGCCGGCGGGCACGGCGCCGCCGATGGTCAGCTTGCCCTCCATGCCGCGCGCCCGGTGGTTGCCGACCGAGCAGTAGTAGACGTACTCGCCCGGGATCGGCGGGGTCCGGAACGTGAGGCTGGCATCCTCGCCGCCCCGGATGACCGGCGTGCGCTCGATCCGGCCGCCGTCGAGCTCGAACACGATGTCGTGCGGCGCGGCGCCGACGTTCTTGAGCTCGATCTTGAGGTCCTTGTCGGCCGCGGCGGCGATGGCGGCGGGGACGAACTTGAACTCCGACGCCTCGACCTTGACCTCGAGGCCGGACGAGGCCGTGACCGTCAGCTTGCCCTCCATGCCGCGCGCCCGATGGTTGCCGACCGAGCAGTAGTAGACGTACTCGCCGGGGGTCAACGGCGTCTGGAACGTCACGCTCGCGTTCTCGCCGCCCCGGATGACGGCGGTGCGCTCGACCCGGCCGCCGTCGAGCTCGAACACGATGTCGTGCGGCGCGGCGCCGACGTTCTTGAGGTTGACCGTGAGGTCCTCGTCGACCTCGGCGGAGAGGGTGGCGGGAACGAACTTGAACTCCGATGCCTCGACGTCGACGGTCGGGCCGGCCGGGGCCGCGTGCGCGGCCAGCGTGCCGACGCCCACCCCGACGGCGGCGGCGAGCGCCAACCAGGTCTTGGGGATCATGGGTGCTCCTTTGGATTTCCGTTTCGGGCACCAAGTATTGACTGACCGGCCGCCGGTCGCCAACTCGCGGCCCGGCGCGCGACGGCCGGCGAGCGACCGGCCGCCGCGCGCTAGCCCGCCGGCTTGAGCACCACGCCCGCCCCCTTGCGGCCGTCGATGCGGACGTCGAGCGGCCGGTCGAGCGCGTAGTGGCACACGTACGGGCCGCTCGCGCGGGGCGTCTGGCGCGCCAGCCAATCCCAATCCACCTCGGCGCCGTCGCGCCGGTGCGCGGTGAAGTACCCGATGCCGAGGCTGGTCATGTTGTGGAAGAAGTGCGTGCCTTGCGACGGCTCGACGGACTGGCCGTCGAGGTCGCACTCGACGATGGCCCGCGCGCCCGAGATCTGCCGCCAGCTCACCGGGATGCCGAGCGAGCGGTCGGCCGTGCCCCACCGCCCGGGTCCGATCAAGAGGTACGGGCGGCCCTCGGCCTGGAGGCGCGCGTTGACCTGGCCGATCTCGGCGGCGACGTCGACCGTCCGGCTGCGGTCGAACGACTCGCGAGGCACGGCCACGATGTCGCGGATCTCGTCGTTGCGGCCCGAGCCCAGGGCGCGCGACGAGCGGATGAACAGCCGGTCGGGGTCGAGCCCGTCGAGGTCGACCGCCCCGCTCGGGAGCGCGACCAGCGGGCGGATCTGGAGGAACGCGAGCTGCGCCGGCCCGCCGGCCGCCGGCTCGAGGTCGGCCGCGAACTCGATCTCGACCGGGCCGGAGAGCCCCGCCTGTCCGACCTCGAGCAAGAGCTGCAGCACCTGCGGGAGCGGGAAGATGCGGTGCTTGAGGATCGGCGCGAGCGTCACGAGCCGGACGCCGGGCCGCGACAGGCCGTCGTAGACCGTGTGGTTGTCGCGCGCGTACACCGACGCGACCCGCCACAGCGTGCCGTGCCGCTCGGCGGCGTCGAGGTCGAGGCGCACCAGGTTCTGGTTGGGGTCGGGATCGCCGAAGTCCAGCGGGCGCGAGACGTCCAGCGCCCAGAACGTGCGCTGGGCGTTGTCGAGGATGTCGTCGGGGGTGCTGAGCTGCGGCAGCCACGTCGGGTGCGCCGGCGAGAACCGGATCGCCCGCTCGCCCTCGACGACCGTGCGCCCCAGGCCGAGCGCCACCGTCGCGATGCCCTCCTCGGGCTTCATGTCGCGGATCGGGTAGTAGTTGACCGAGCGCGCCGTGCCGCTGATGTCGGGGTACACCACGTCGCCGTGCGTCCGGCCGACGACCTGCTGGATCACCACCGCCATCTTCTCGTCCTCGACGCGGTTGGGCGTGGCGGCCAGATAGGCCTTGGCGTCCTGGAAGAACGTCGACGCGTAGATGTGCTTGACGGCGTGCTCGAGCTGCTCGAGACGGACGGCCCCGTCGGGGTCGGCGTTCGGCAGCATGTGCGTCGGGTAGATGCCGGCGGCGGGCAGGTGGTGGGAGTCCTCGAGCAGGCTCGACGAGCGCACCGCGAGCGGGTAGCGGATGCGGTCGATGAACGCCGCGAGGTCGCGGCGCACGTCCGCGGGCAGCGCGGCGGCCATGAACCGCTCGAGGATCGCGCGGTCGTCGGTCCGCTCGAGCGCGTCCGACCGGAGGTCGTTGGCGTCGAGAAAGCGGTCGAACACGTCGGTGCCCAGCACGGCGGAGTGCGGCACGAACACGTGCACGCCGTCGACATGCTCGTCGACCGGCACGCGCGCCAGGAGCCCGTGGATGAACGCCAGGCCGCGCCCCTTGCCGCCCAGGCTCCCGCCGCCGATGCGCACGAAGGCGCTGCCGGCGTCGAACCGCCCGGCGACGAAGTCCTCGACCTGGCCGCGGCGCTGTTCCTCGCGGATCGCGGTGAGGTTGACGACGAGGAAGCGGCGCATGTCCTCGATCGACTCGAAGTCCGAGATGCGCAGCCGGCGCATCACCGTGGCCAGCTGGAACTCGGTGCGCGCCATCAGCCAGTTCGAGAAGTGGTTGCGGCTGGCGTGGTACTGCAGCACCTCCTCGGGCACCCCTCGCAGCGCCTGGATCATGGCGTTGACGTCCGCGGCCCGGGTGATCTCGTCGCCCTCGGGGCGGCGGAACACGAAGTCGCCGAAGCCGAGGTGGTCGAGCATGAACGACCGGAACGCGTGCAGCAGCGTCGGGGACTGCTTGTGGAGGAACACCGCCCGCAGCTCGTCGGTGACGGCGGCGTAGCTGGCGTCGGTCGACTGCAAGAGGAGCGGCAGGTCCTCGTCGCGCGCCCGGAACTGCCGCAGCAGGTCGAGGCCGGCCTCGGGGGACTCCGCGCCACCGCGCGGGAAGCTGATGTCGCACACCACGGCCAGCACGGTGTCGCGGAGCTGCTCGTACAGCGCCTCGGCCTCCTCGTACGTCGTGGCCAGGAGGATCTTAGGCCGCAGCCGGCGGCGCAGGAGGCGCTGGCCGATGTTCACGCCCTCGGCGATCAGCGCCTCGCTCTGCTTGACGATCTCGGCGAACAGCATGGGCAGGTACGACGAGTAGAACGGCACGCTGTCCTCGACGAGGATCAGCGTGCGCACGCCGCCCACGCGGCTGTCGTGCCCCACGTTGCGCTGGTCTTCGACCAGCTTGATGATGCTGAGCAGCAAGCGGACGTCGCCGCGCCAGATGAACGCCCGGTCGATGCCCTTGGCGCCGATCAGGTGGCCCTCGAGCTCGCGCTCGTTGTACGCCATCAGGAAGACCGGCACGCCGGACTGCATGGCCGCCACCGCCTGGCCGAACGCCGCCAGCGGCATGTCGGCCACCTGCGCCATGGTGATCACGAGGTCGAACCGCAGGTCTTCGAGCAGCCGCAGCGCCTTGGCGCGCGTCGAGACGCGCGTGATGTGCGGCGGGGTCGAAAGCGACAGGTTGTGGTAGGCGCCGTAGATCAGCTCCGAAAGGTGCTTGCCCTCGGACAGCGTGAACGAGTCGTAGAGGCTGGCGACGAGCAGGATGTTGCGCACCTTGTGGCGCTGCAGCGTCTGCAGCTCCTCGGAGTGCGTGTCGAAGCTCTCGACCAGCCGCTCGAGCTCGGGGTACACGGCGCGCCTGCCCCTACACCACGCCCTGGTCGAGCATCGCGTTGGCCACCCGCAGGAAGCCGGCGATGTTGGCGCCGACGAACAGGTCGCCGGGGTTGCCGTACTCCTCGGCCGCGCCGACGCATTGCTGGTAGATGTTGGTCATGATGCGGTCGAGCTCGGCGTCGACCTGCTCGCGCGACCAGGCGTCGAACTGCGCGTTCTGCGTCATCTCGAGCGCCGAGGTGGCCACGCCGCCGGCGTTCGCGGCCTTGGCCGGGCCGTAGGCCACGCGCCCGGCGGCGTACACCTGGATCGCGCCGGGCGTCGACGGCATGTTGGCCCCCTCGCTGACCGCGATGCAGCCGTTGTTGACCAGCGTGCTGGCGTCGTCGGTGTCGATCTCGTTTTGCGTGGCGCACGGCAGGGCGATGTCGCACGGCACGGCCCACGGGTTCTTGTCCTCGTGGAACGAGGCGCGCGGGAAGGCGTGGACGTAGTCGCGGATGCGGCCGCGGCGGACGTTCTTGAGGTCCATGACCCAGGCCAGCTTCTCGGCGTCGATGCCGTCGGGGTCGTGGATGAACCCGCTCGAGTCCGACATCGTGACGACCTTGCCGCCGTAGTGCAGGATCTTCTCGACGCAGTACTGCGACACGTTGCCGCTGCCCGACACCACGCACGTCTTGCCGCCGATCGACTGCCCGCGGGCCTTGAGCATCTCGCGCAGGAAGTACACCTGGCCGTAGCCCGTGGCCTCGGGCCGGATCAGCGACCCCCCCCACGTGTAGCTCTTGCCGGTGAGCACACCTTCCCAGCGGTTGGTCAGGCGCTTGTACTGCCCGTAGAGGTAGCCGACCTCGCGCCCGCCGACGCCGATGTCGCCGGCCGGCACGTCGACGTTGGGGCCGACGTGTCGGAAGAGCTCGGTCATGAACGACTGGCAGAAGCGCATGACCTCGGTGTCGCTCTTGCCCTTGGGGTCGAAGTCGCTGCCGCCCTTGGCGCCGCCGATGGGCCGGGTCGTCAGCGAGTTCTTGAAGATCTGCTCGAAACCGAGGAACTTGACGATGCTCAGCGTGACGCTGGGATGGAAGCGCAGGCCGCCCTTGTACGGGCCGAGCGCGTTGTTGAACTGCACCCGGAAGCCGCGGTTGACCTGCACCTGCCCGGCGTCGTCCAACCACGTCACGCGGAACTGGATGGCCCGGTCGGGCTCGCACAGCCGCTCGAGGATGCGCGCCTCGCGGAACTGCGGGTTGCGCTCGATCACCGGCGCCAGCGTCTCGAGCACCTCCCACACGGCCTGGTGGAACTCGAGCTGGCCGGCGTCGCGTTCCTTGACGTGCTCGAAGATCTGGTTGATGTAGTCCATGGCAGGGTCTCCGGAAAGGTTTGGGGTCGCGGTTAGCGGGTGGGTCGTCTCTCGGCGGGGCGGCAGGCAGCCTGCGCGCCGCCCCGTCCTCCTCCTCCTCGCGCGGGCGGCCGGCGGCTACCCGTGCGCGATGCGTTGTCCATCGTACCACAAGCTGAACATCAGCAGGCCCCAGATGTTGCGGCTGTGGTTGGCCCGCCCGGACTGGTGCTCGGCCAGGAGCGCGGCCACGGCGTCGGGATCGAACACGCCCTGCCGCGCCACGGCCGCTCGCCCGAGCTGCTGGTCGACCAGCGGGCGCAGCTCGTGCTTGAGCCAGGCCGGCACCGGCACGTGGAAGCCGGCCTTGGGGCGGTGGACGACGTCGCGCGGCAGCCACGGCGCGGCGGCCCGCTTGAGCAGGTACTTGAGCGTCAGCCGCCGCCCGTGCACCTTGTACCGGCTGGGGATGCCGCTCATCCACGTCACCAGGTGGTGGTCGAGCAGCGGCACCCGCACCTCGAGGCTGTGCGCCATGCTGGTGCGGTCGACCTTGGTCAGCATGTCGTCGACGAGGCTGATCTTGGTGTCGACCACCATGAACCGGTTGAGCAGGTCGGCGCCCGGGTGGGCGTCGAAGTGGGCCCGCGGCAGGTCGAGGCTGTCGTGCCGCGCCGCCCCGAAGTCGCGGGCGTACAGGCGCGCCTTGGACTCGGAGCCGAAGATGACCCGCCACGACACGTGGGCGCCGAGCGGGTCGCGGCGGGCGTGCTCCACGAACCGGCGCAGCCGCAGGTCCCAGCTCATCTTGGCGTCCGATGCCGGGAGCCGTGCCACGAGCCTGGGGATGGCGCGCTCGGCCAGGACGGCCGGCAGGCGTCGGTACAGGTCGGCCAGGCAGTCGGCCTGGTAGATGACGTAGCCGCCGAACACCTCGTCGCCGCCGTCGCCGCTCAGCACCACCTTGGTCGAGCCGGCGGCGGACTGGGCCACCACCCACGCCGCCACCGCCGAGGAGTCGCCGAACGGCTCGTCGAACGCCGTCACCAGGCCATGGACGATGTCCTCGACCCGCGGCGAGATCACCTCCTCGTGATGCACCGTGCCGCAGTGCCGGGCCACCTTGCGGGCCCACGGCAGCTCGTTGTACGACCGCTCCTGGAAGCCGACGGCAAAGGTGTGGATCGGCCGCGGCGACAGCCGGGCCATCAACGCCACGACGACGCTCGAGTCCAGGCCGCCGCTCAGGAACGCGCCCACCGGAACATCGCTGACCATGTGCGCCGCCACGGCGTCCTCGAGACGGGTGCGGAGCTGCGCCGACAGCGCGTCGACGTCGTCGGTCACGGGCGCCGCCGCGGCCTGTGGCGGCAGGTCCCAGTAGCGCTCGACCTTGAGCATCCCATCCCAGACCAGGCGGTGGCCCGGCTGGAGCCGGCTGATGCCGTCGAACATGGTGTTGGGGCCCGGCACGAAGTCGAAGGTCAGGTAGTCGTGCAGCGCCACGGGGTCGAGCCGGCGCGGCAGGCCGGCGGCCAGGAGGGCCTTGATCTCGGACGCGAACCACAGCGCGCCGCCGTGCTCGGCGTAGAACAACGGCTTGATCCCCAGCCGATCGCGCGCCAGCACCAGGCGGTCGGCGCGCGCGTCCCACACCGCCACGGCGAACATGCCGCGCAGGCGCTCGACGAAGGCATCGCCGTACGCCTCGTACAGATGGACGATGACCTCGGTGTCGCTGTCGGTGGCGAAGCGGTGGCCGCGCGCGACGAGGTCGTCGCGCAGGGCGCGGTAGTTGTAGATCTCGCCGTTCTGCACCGCCCACACCGTGCCGTCCTCGTTGGAGAGCGGCTGGTGTCCGCCGGCCACGTCGATGATGGCCAGGCGCGTGGCGCCGAGCCCCACGCGTCCGTCCACGTGGATGCCGACGTCGTCGGGGCCGCGGTGATGGAGCGCCGCGCACATCGCCGCGACGACGTCGCGCGCGACGGGCGGGCTGGAAGCGTAGGCGAGCTGACCGCAGATGCCGCACATAGATGGAGGGGGGGACGCGTGTCGGGAACACGTCCCGCTCGATTGTATCACCGCCGGAGTGGCGGCGCGAAGGCGCGCGGGGCGGCGCAAGCGGGTGCGTCGGGCACCGCCGCGCACGCGGCCGCGGAAGCGTCGGGAGACCGTGGGGCGCGCGACGGTCGGCAGACGGCCAAGGCGGCGTTTGACAGTGGGCAGGACACCCGATACAGTCAGCCGGCCGTCGCGCCGACCGCCCCGCCGATCGAGGAGGAACCCGCCATGCGCCCATCCCCATCCGCCCCCGCGCCGTGCGCCCGACGCCGCGGCATCGCCGCCGTGGCCGCGGCGATCGCGGGCCTGACCGCCGTCGGGTGGTCGCTGGCCTCGGTTGCCCCGGCCGCGGCACGCGAGCCGCGGCCGGACGAGGTCGACGGGTCCGCCGCGCCCGCGGCGCCGGCCGTCGGCGACCGCATGGGGCCGACGCTGCCACCCGAGCTCGCCGCGGCCAAGTCGGGCGACTTCGTCAGCTTCGTGCGGCCCGACGACGTGTTGGTGTACGACGTGGCGCGCGAGCGGGCCGGACCGGGGGCGACGCCGGCGGAGGTCGAGGCGGCCGCCGAGGCGTTCCGCGACGCGTGGGCGGCGACGGCGTATCACGGCGTCGACCCGCGCGTGCTCGACCGGCTCGCGCTGCGCGAGCGGGCGGCGGTGGCGGCCGACGGTGGCGCCGGCAGCCTGGACGGCCTGGCCGTCGAGGGCACGCTCAAGCTGCTGGTGATCGGCGTGGAGTTCGGCGGCCCCGACCACATGGAGGGCTTCTCGCACGAGGACGGCATCCGCACCGGGCGCTGCGTCACCGAGACGGTGACCTATGCCGGCCCGCTCCACAACGAGATCGCCCATCCCGGCCCGCGCGACAACAACACCTTCTGGATGCCGAACTTCGACCGGGAGTTCTTCCAGAAGCTGGTCTTCAGCACCGAGGGCATCACCGAGCGGGTCCGCACGGACCTCGTCGATCCCGAGGACGGCCGGCCGGGCATCGACATCCGCGGACAGACCATGCAGAACTACTTCGCGGAGGTGTCGGGCGGGCGGATCACGTTCGACGGCGGCACGGAGGGCGTGGTGGCGTGGGTGAAGGTGCCGCACTCGGTGGGCTACTACGCCGCGAACAGCTGCCGCAACGGCCGCGTCACCGGCAGCGGCATGCCGATCAACCCGCGCTTCCCGCGCGGCATGGTCGCGCTGTTCGAAGACCTCGTGGCGGCCATCAACGCCTCCGACCCGGACTTCCCGTGGTCGGAGTACGACACCGACGGCGACCGCGAGATCGACCACGTCGTGCTGGTGCACGCCGGCATCGACGAGTCGGAGGGCGGCGGCGTGCACGGGCAGCAGCAGATCTGGGCCCACCGCAGCAGCGTCAATGCCGGGTACGGCGGCGTCACGGCCGACGACCGCGGCACGCCCGAGAACCGCTCGGACGACATCCTGTTCCGCGGCTACACCGTCCAGCCCGAGAACCTCAACCTCGGCGTCCTGGTCCACGAGTTCGGGCACGACCTCGGGCTGCCGGACCTCTACACCACCACCGGCGACGACGACGTCGTGTGGTGGGACCTGATGTCGACCGGCAGCCACCCCGGCCGCTACAAGGGCGCCGACCCGACGCACATGAGCGCGTGGAGCAAGATGGCCCTCGGCTGGGACCAGCCGACGGTGATCGGCCCGAACGAGGACCCCGAGACCTACGCCCTCGGCCAGGTCGCCCGCCCGCCGGCAGGCACCCAGAAGGCGCTGCGCGTCGACCTGCCGCCCTCGACGGTGCGCCTGGCGCCGCTGCCGGAAGGGTCGAGCCAGGCGTGGTGGAGCGGGCGCGACCAGGTGTGGGCCGACCACAAGCTCGCCCGCGACCTCGACCTCGGCGGCGTGACCGGACCGGTGTCGTTGACGTTCCAGCTCGACCACGTGCTCGAGGGCGACTGGGACTACTTCTTCGTCGAGGTGTCGGTCGACGGCGGCGCCACCTACACCCAGACCAAGGGCCTGCGCGTCGGCACCGGCCAGGAGCTCACCACGCCGGACGGCTACGCCGACCCCAACGGCGCCTTGCGGACCTACGGCGGGCTGCGCCACGGCTACACCGGGGACAGCCGCGGCTGGCGCGCGGTGTACCACGACCTCACCCCGTTCGCCGGGCGGGCCATCCGGCTGCGGCTGCGCTACATCACCGACGCCGGCGGCCAGGAGCGCGGCGTGTTGGTCGACAACCTGGCCGTGCGCGCCGGGGCGACGACGCTGTGGGCGGACCCGGTGGAAGGGGGCGACCTGCGCGGCTGGGTGTCGCAGGCGGGCACGCGGCAGGGGCCGCTGACCGACGAGGGCTGGCGGTTTTCGGACGGCACCGTCCGCGTGCCGCGCTACTACCTCTTGGAGTGGCGCAACGCGGTGGGCTTCGACCGTGGCCTGAAGTACACCTACAACACGGTCTTCGCCGAGATGACGCCGGACGGCGCGCGGGAGTTCCGGGTCGACAAGCTGCCGTCCAACACGCCGGGGCTGCTGGTGTGGCTGCGCGACATGCGCTTCGGGGCGAGCTCGCCGAGCAACAACATCCTGGCGGCCAACACGTTCCTCAGCGCGCCCAGCGAGGGGGCCAAGGGCGGGCTCCTCTTGGTCGACGCCCACCCCGAGCCGCTGCGCGGGCCGCTGGGCGGCACGTTGACGACGCCGGCCGGCACGTTCCCGTTCCCGCCCAACGACGCCTGGCGCGGCCGGATCCAGACGACCAACGCCGCGTTCGGGCTGCGCGACACCGCGGCGGTGACGCTGACCGTCGGCACGGGCACGGCGCTGCCGGCGACGACGGTGGTCACGGCCACGCGCTACGCGCCGCTGCCGGGCGTCCCGGGCTTCCACGACGCGCTGGGCTACCTGCCGGGCATCGAGGAGCTGGCGACGCCGATCGTCTTCCAGGCCGGCCCGGACGTCACCCGGATCAAGCGCTACGCGTTCAGCGACCCCGACGCCGGCGTGGTGGTCCCGGCCAGCGGCTACTATCCGCCGCGCACGCCGGCCGGGTTCACCGGCCTCGGCGCCGAGACGGGCGCCGACGTCAGCACCGACGAGACGGTCTACCTGCGCGGCACGACGCCGGTGTACGTCGACGTCGGCAGCATCGGCGGCGCCAGCGTCACCGGCGAGCAGAGCGGCAACCCGGGCGACCACGGCGTGCACTACGGCTACCACTTCGTGGTGGTGGACGAGGCGCCCGACGGCTCGCAGGGAACGGTGCGCGTGTGGCGGGACGCCACGGCGGCGGAGACGGACGGGCGGCTGGCCTTCGACGCGGCGGGGCGGTCGGCGGCCGTCGCGGCCCGCCTGCGCAACGCCGGCAAGGCCGAGACGCTGGTGCTCTACAGCGACTTCGACGAGGCCGGCGTGCGGTTGTCCGATGGCAGCACGACGGGCGGCGCGGTGGCGGTGGCGGCGCCGGCCGACGAGGTGCTGTCGGTGGTCGCCGCGCGGGGTCCCGCGGCGCTGGCGGTCTTGGCCGTGCCGGCCGACCAGGCGCGCGCGGTGGTGTGGGCCGGCCGGCTCGGCAGCGGGGCCACGGCGGACATCGGGTACCGCCTGGCGCCGCGCGCGCTGTTCGGCGACGCGTCGATCGTCAACAGCGCCTACGGACCGGCTTCGCCGCCGGTGCTCCTGGACCGGCGGCTGACGCCGGGCGCGTTCGGCGGCCGGGCATGGCTCCCGTCGCTGGGCTGGGTCCCGCCGGCGCCGGCCCTCGCCCGGCCGGCGCCGGGATCCGGGCGCTAGTGCGGCCCGCCCGGCACGTCACTCGAACTCGGACTCCGGCAGCTGCGGCGGGAGATCGCGCGCGACGAACTCGAAGATGTCGCTCTCGGTGAGGATGCCGACCATCTCGCCGTTCTCGAGGACCGGCAGGGCGCCGACCTTGCGGTTGACCATCCGTTGCGCGGCCAACGCGATCGAGTCGTCGGCGCCGACCGTGATCGCGCCGTGACTCATGACGCGGCGCACGTCGGGGACGTCCGCCGTGCCCTCGGCGCCGTGGAACGGGACGCCCGGCGGCATCGCCAGGCGCGCGTCGTCGAGCGTGATCATGCCGACGAGGCGGTTGGCGCGGCCGAGCACCGGCAGCCGCCGGATGTCGTGCTGACGCATCAGCTCGATGGCGACGCTGATCTTGGCGTCCTGGTCGATGGTCAGGACGGGCGTGGTCATGACGTCGCGAACCTTGGTGTCGAGCAGGATGTTTGACATGCGTGCGTTGTCCCTCCTGGGGTAGAGACCGCCGGCGCCGGGCGGCAGACGGATCGGGTTGCCCAAGGATACCACGCGGGGGCTGCGGGCTCCAGCGCGCCGGCAACGCAGATGCGTGAGCCCCACGATTGGCACGACATGCATGTGCATGTAGAATGCCCCGCGGAGGGACGACGCCATGCGCACCACGATCGAGATCCGTGATGAGCACCGCGCACGACTGCTGGACCTGGCCGCCCGGCGCGGGGAGAAGGGGTTCTCGGGGCTCATCGCCGAGGCGATCGAGCACTTCCTGGCCGAGCACGAGCACGACCGCGAGGCGCGGTCGTTGGCGCTGGCTGCGCGTGGCAGTCTGAACGCAGAAGAGGCGGAGGCGTTGGAGCGTGCAACGCGCGCCATCCGAGAGCATTGGCGATGATCGTCGCCGACACCGATGTCTTGATCGACTTCCTCGCGGACCGGAATCCAGGCGCTGGCCGCGTCGCGATCGAGATCGCTGCTGGTCAGCTGTATACGACGGCCGTGACGCGATTCGAGCTCCTGGCCGGCGCGCGCACGGACGTCCAGCGCGTGCGGGTGTTGCAGCTCCTCGGTCCACTGCGTGTCCTGGCGCTCGACACGCCCGCGGCCGACGCCGCGGCGGAGGTGCGGCGGAGCCTCGAAGCAGGGGGCATGTCGATCGGCATGGCCGATAGCCTGATCGCAGGCATCGTGCTGAGTCAGGGCGGCCTGCTCCTCACGCGCAATCGGCGCCACTTCGAGCGGGTGCCGGGGCTCAAGCTCGGTCGACTCTGAGGGCGGCACCCGGCGGCCCGACGTGCCTGGCGCGGATACCTTGTCCATGTCGCCCGGTATGGTGTGTTATTGGACTCGCTCCAGCGAGTTGCCGCACGCACGTCTACACAATCCCAGGTGTCGGTACGGACGGGTTGGAGCGCTACCCGAAGGGGGCATCGCGAATGAACCTCCGAGTCATCGGGCCGCTCGTCGCGCTCGGGATGCTGGCGATCGCGGTAACGTCTCCCATCCAACATCGGGCCCACGCCAACCCGAGCGTCACGGCCTTGGCCTGCACGCCTGGATCCGCCGGAGGGGTCACCGCCGGCCCCGCTCCAGTCGGCATGGCCGCAGATGCCGCTGCGGTCAGCGACACCGGCACCTTCGAGCTCGTCGGCCAGCTCGGCGGCCCCGTCACCGCGGTCGCGGCCGACGGCCCACGCGCGTTCATCGGCCTCGGGGCGCGGGTCGTGGCGCTCGACCTGACCGACTGGCCCGCGGCCCGCCCGGCCGGCGAGACGACGGCGCTGGCCAACCGCATCGACGACCTGGCGATCGCGGAAGATGGGATCGTGGTGGCCGCCGCGGACTTCGGGGGACTGCGCCTCGTCGACGTCCGCGACCCGGCGGTGCCGCGGGAAGTCGGGCGGGTCGAGGGCACGCCGGCGTTCGGCGACGCCGACGAGCGGCGGGTGGCAGTCGCGGACGGCTTCGCGTACCTCGTCTCGACGACCGAGGGGCTGCGCGTGTTCGACATCCGCGACCCGGGCGCCCCGCGCGAGCTTGCGCGCGCCGCCGTTCCGGAAGCCCGCGCGATCGCGGTCGCCGCCGGCCATGCCTGGATCGCGGCCGGCGAGCGCGGGCTGCGGGTGTGGGACGTGGCCGACCCGGCCGCGCCGCGCGAGGTCGCGGCGCTGCGGCCGTGGTGGGCCCACGACGTCGCGGTGGACGGCGACCACGTGGTCGTCGCGGCCTGGGACACCGGGGGGCTGATCTACGACGCCCCCTTTCCGGAGGTGCGGGCCTCGGCGCTGGTCGTGGTCGATGCCCGGCACCCGGAGGCGCCGCGGCCCGTCGGTCTGGCATGGGTGCCTGGCACCGTGGTGGGGCTGGCGGTCGACGGCGGCCACGGCCACGTGCTGGCGGACGGCTGGAGCGGGACACCCGTCCCCTACGGCGTGACGGGCGTCTTGGGCGTCGACCTCACGTCGCCCACGGCCCCGCGGATCGTCGCCGCGCGCGCGATGCCGCTGGGCCGGCGGATCGCGGCCCGCGCGGGGCGCGTCTTCGTCGCCGCGGCGGGCGACGGCCTGGCGGTCCTCGACGCCGGCCGCCGCACCGCGCCGAGCACCCTTGGCCGGCTCGTGGCGTGGGCGGACGCGTTCGAGCTCGGTCGCGGCGTCGCGATGGCCCGGATGGACGGGCGGGCAGCGTGGGCGGCGACATCGGCGGGCTCGACGCGCCGGGCGGCCCGCGCGTCGACGGCAGTCTGGCGGCAGGCTGGCATCCGGCGGGGTTCGACCTGGCCGGCGACCACGCGATCGTCGCCGCCGGCTCCGCCGGCCTGCGGGTGGTCGACGTCTCCGACCCTAGGCGGCCGCGCGAGGTCGGCGTGCTGACGACCACGTGGAAGGCCGAGTCGGTCCGGGTCGCAGGCACGCGGGCCGCCGTCGCCGGGGGTGACGGGCTGCTGCACCTCGTGTACGTCGCCGATCCGCACGCCCCCCGCGAGCTCGGCGCCGTGGATGCCGGCGGCACGCTCGACGCCGTCCCCGCCGGCCGTGGCGGTCGAGGGCGGGATCGCGGTCGTCGACGCCCGCGACCCCGCCGCGCCGACGCTCGCCGGCCGCGTCGACGTGGCGGGGCGCCTGGTCGCGCTCGACGGGACGGCGTCGGGGCTCGTCGTCGTCGCGGTCGCGGACGGCGCCTCCGACACGTGGCACGTGATCGACGCGCGGGATCCCGCCGCGCCGCGGGTGGCGGCGACGCGCACCGCGGCGGACGGCATCACGGCGCTCGACCTCTACGACGCAGGCGGTGCGCCCAACGACCCGAACGACGGCGGCGGTCCGCGGCTGTACCTCGCACAGCGCGTGGCGGCGGCCTTCGGCGCGGCGCGGCAGGTCTCGGCATGGAGCCTGCGCGACCCGGCCGACCCTGCGCCGCTGGGCGTGTACGCGTTGGGCGACGCGGACGAGAGCCGCATCGTGGCCCTCGCCGCGGCCGGCGACCGGCTCGGCCTGTGGAACGACCAGGGGCAGGCGTGGGCGGTCGACTGGCCGGCGGCGGGCGGCCCGATGGCCGGCGCGCCGCTCGACCGGCCGACGCTGTTCGGTGCGATGGCGCCCGTGGACGGGGCGGTGCTCGCCGCCCATCCCGGCGGGCTCGCGGCGTACGACGTATCCGTGCCCGCCGCACCGGCGGAAGGAGGCCGGGTGCGGCTCGACCCCGCGGCGTCGGTCACGGCGGCCCTGCCGGCGACGCTGCGGGTCGACGGTCCGCGTGCCTACATGGCCGTGTCCGACACGGCGATCGGGATCTTCGACGTCGCGGAGCGCGCCGCCCCGCGGCTGCTGGCGGTGCACGACGTGGGGCGGACCATCGGGGCGCTCGACGTCGCCGCGGGACGCGCGTACGTCGCCGGCGACACCGGCGGCGTGGCGATCCTCGACGTGCGCGACGCCGGCGCCGTGCGCGAGGTCGGGGCCTACACGCCGCCGTCCGGCACGGCCGTGACGGGCGTGACGGTGGTCGGAGGCCGCGCGTACCTCGCCGTGTTCGACGTGGGGCTGGAGATCGTCGATGTCCGCGATCCCGCGGCGCCAGTGCGTGTCGGCACGCTCGACCTCGACATCGACGACTGGTTCGACATCGTCGTGGCCGGCCGCACGCTGCTCGTCGCCGGCCGGCCGTCGCCCGAAGGCCGCGGCTGGATCGTCGACGCCGCCGACCCGGCCGCGCCGCGCCTGCTCGGCGTGTTGCCGGCGCCGGCCGCCGGCGCGCAGCTCTGGGTCGATCCGGCTGTGCCCACCCGGCTGTACGCGGCCGACGGCCAGCGCGTCCACGTCCTCGACATCGCCGACCCGGCCCACCCGCGGCCGCTCGCCGAGCACATGGTCCGCAGGGTCGTCGACGTCCGTGCCGCCGATGGCCGGCTCTACGCGCTGACATCGGGCGGCAGCCTGGCGGTGCTCGCCGACGTCGACGACCCTGCGACCACGCCCGCCGCCCGGTCGACGCTGGCGACGTGGGTGGACGCCTCCGCCCTCGACGTCGCGGGCGGGCGAGCCGCCGTCGCCGGGCACGCCGGCCCGCTCCGGCTGATCGACGTGCGGGATCCGACGCGACCGCGGGTGACGGCGGTGTACTCGACCGGCCGCGTGGCCGACGTCGCCCTGACGGTCGGGCACGCGTATGTCGCCGGCTCGATCGCCGGCGGGATCGAGATCGTCGACGTCGCCGATCCGGCCGCGCCGCGACAACAAGGGCGAATCGCGCTCGACGGCCAGCCGACGGCCGTCCGCGTCGCCGCGGCGCGTGCCTACGCGCT
The DNA here is from genome assembly GCA_003576755.1 of bacterium. Taxonomy (GTDB): domain Bacteria; phylum Chloroflexota; class Anaerolineae; order Epilineales; family Epilineaceae; genus UCB3. The sequence goes on from QEVT01000018.1 coordinate 30,803, forward strand.
GTTGTCGAGCGGCCGCTCCCGGTCGCTGGCGGTGGTCGACGTGGCGGACCCGGCGCACCCGGCATTGCTCGGGACCGCGGGCCTGCCCGAGAACGCCAGCCGGCTGGTGGTCGACGGCGCCGCCGGCCAGCGCGTCCACGTGCTGAGCCCGGCCGGGTTGTTGACCCTCGACACCGGCGACCTCGCCGCCATCGTCGCCCGCGGCGTGTGGCCAGCCCCGAGCCGCGCGTCGCTCACGGCGCTGGCGGTCGACGGCGCCACGGCGTTCGTCGGGGATCGGTCGACGCTGCGCGTCGTGGACGTCGGCGCGGCCGATGCACCCGCGGCGCTGGCGGCGCTCGACCTCGGGCTCGCGCGCATCGCCGACATCGCGGCGAGTGCCGAGCACCTCCACGTCGGCGGCGGCACGAACGCCATGGGCTCGGTCACGGCCGTCGACCGCCGCGATCCCGGCGCGCCGGCGGTCTCCGGCACGCACCGTGCGTGGTGGTCGCCCGTGCGCCTGCGCGCCGCGGGGGGCTTCGTCATCGTGGGCACGCCCGACGCCGGGGTGTGGGTGCTGCGCTGGCGGCCGGGCGGCACGCGGCTGTGGCTGCCGGTGGCGCGCAAGCTGGAATGAACAGCGACGTGCATCGGCAAACAACGGGCTCGGCGCTTCGCCGGGCCCGCTGTGCTTCGTTGTAGGGAACGCTTGGCCACGCTCGGGCACTTCCCCGAGACGGGTCTCGTCGCTGGCCACACCAAGCCAGGAACCCCTCGACGCCAGACGGCTCGCGCGTGGGGGCCGTGTCTCGCCGGTCCGCTTGCGGGGTGTGCCCGGCTGTTCCGGCGCGTGCCACCGACGGATCGCGGTGCGCATTGCCCTGTCGGCGCAACCCGATGCCGCCCGAGCCGCCTGCCGTGCCGGAAAAGCACGCTCGCCGTGCGTTGGATCGGGCGAGCCGTACGGATGAGGGCGTCGGGCCGCCGGTGCCGACCACGAGGTCGACCGACCGGTGGCCACCCTTTCTCAGCACGGCGCACAACCGTCGAGCCGGCCCAACCCGCCGGCCTCCCCCGATGACGATCAAGGAGCATCCGATGTCCATCCGACGAACCGTGTTCTTCGGCATGTGCGCCGCCTTCGTGCTGGCGGCCGTCGCCGCGGCGGCGGGGCGCGGCGTGTCGTTCGCCAGCCCCGACGCCGCCATCCCCGAGCTGTTCGAGCCCGCCGCTGCGGCCGACGGCGCGCCCGTCGGGGCGCCCGACGCCGTGCGCGCCCGCCCCGTCGCGCTCAACCGTGACCTGCTGGCGGACGGCGCCGCGGGCGCCCAGATCCGCCTCAACCTCTTCGACGACGTCGCCGTGACCGTCCGGCGCGACCGCGTCGAGCCGAACGCCGGCGGCGGCTTCACGTGGTACGGCTCGCTGGCCGACCGCCCCGCCGGCGAGGTGATCTTCGCCACGGCCGGTGACGCCACCGTCGGCAACGTGTACCTCGGGTCGGGCGAGCTCTATCAGGTCCGCCACACCGCCGCCGGCGTGGCGGTGGTCCAGGAGATCGACCAGTCGCGCTTCCCCGAGGAGGCCCCGCCGATCGAGATCGGCCCCGCCGAGCTGGCCGCGGCGGCCGAGGGCCGGGTCCGCGGCGACCGCGCCGATGCGCCGCAGGGCCTCGACGCCGAGGACTGCAACCGCATCGACGTCATGGTGGTCTACGACGCCGCGGCGCGCACGGCGGCCGGCGGCGCCGACGCCATGCTCGCCGAGATCTACCTCGGCGTGGCCGAGACCAACCAGGCCTATGCCAACAGCGCCGTCAACCAGCGCGTCGGGCTGGTGCACGTCGCCGAGGTGGCGGTGGCGGTCGGCACATCGGCCACGGGGGCGCTGGGCAACATCAAGGCCGACGCCGGCGTCCAGGCGCTGCGCGACACCTACGGCGCCGACCTGGTGTCGTACTGGGTGGGCTCGCTGCCCGGCGCCTGCGGCATCGCCTACAAGATGAACACCGTGTCGTCCGCGTTCGCCGCCTTCGGCTACTCCGTGGTCGACCGGACGTGCGCCACCGGCTACTACAGCTTCGGCCACGAGATGGGCCACAACATGGGGCTCGGCCACGACTGGTACGTCGACGCCGGGACGACCCCGTACACCTACGCCCACGGCCATGTCTCCGTGCCGGGCAAATGGCGCACGATCATGGCCTACAACAGCCTGTGCCAGGCCCAGACCCCGGCCGTCAACTGCACACGGCTGCCGTACTTCTCCAACCCGGGCGTGAGCATCGGGGGCGTGTCGACCGGCGTGGCCGCCGGCACCAGCACGGCGTGCACGACCGGCAACCTCAACAACCCGGCCTGCGATGCCGACGACCACCTCACCCTGAACAACACCGCGTGCACCGTCGCGGCCTTCCGCGCCACGTCGCCCGGCCGCAACGACGTGTGGATGAAGGACACGTGGCTCGACACCGGCAAGGAGCCCGACCCGGCGACGGCGGGGCAGGCGATGTGGATGAGCCCGTACATCTGGGTCCGCACGGCCGACGACCCCGGCCTCGTCCACCAGCACGAGCACCAGAACCCCGAGAGCGCCTGGACCAACCACGTGTTCGTCAAGCTGCACAACGGCGGCGCCGGCGCGGCCAGCGGCCGGCTGCACCTGTACTACGCCCAGGCCAGCTCGGGGCTCGCGTGGCCCGCCAACTGGACCGAGTTCGCCGACATCCCCGTCACGGTCAACGGCGACTCGAGCACCGTGGCCACGGCGCCGTGGAAGACGACCGCCGCGCAGACCGGGCACTTCTGCCTGCTGGCGCGGTGGGTGTCGACCGCCGACCCGATGGCCGCGGCCGAGACGGCCGACGTCAACCAGAACACGCGCGCCAACAACAACATCGCGTGGCGCAACGTCAACATCGTCAACCTCGTGTCGCCCGACCAGCTCGCGCAGTCGGTCCAGATGATCGTCCGCAACATCGAGCGCGAGTCGGCCGAGGTCGGGCTGGTGTTCACGCTCCCGACCGTCGGCCAGGGCCTGCCGTTCGTGCGCGGCGGCCGCGTGACGGTGCGCCTCGGCGAGCGGTTGATGCGCGCCTGGGAGGCCGGCGGCCGCAAGGGCTTCGGCGTCGAGCCGATCGGCGACGGCGAGCTGATGGTCTACAGCCCGCGCGGCGCGCGCCTCGAAGGCCTCGAGATGGGCCCGGGCGAGGAGGACGTCGTGGACGTCCGGTTCGAGGCGAGCCCCGAGCAGGTCGGCACCACCCGCCAGGCGTTCGCCTTCGAGATCGCGCAGACCGTCAACGGCATGCCCGCCCCCGTCGGCGGCGTGGCGTACCAGATCGAGGTCGCACCGCCGGCCAGCGAGCTGGGGCAGGTGTCGGGCGTGGTGTTCCACGACCGCGACGGGGACGGCGTGCGCGACGAGGAGCGCGAGCCCGGCCTGGCCGAGCGCGAGGTCGTCTTCACCGACGCGCGGGGCCGCAGCCGGGCGGTGCGCAGCGACGCGTTCGGGCTGTACGCGATCGCGCTGGCGCCCGATGCCTACACGGTGACGCAGTCGCTCCCGGACGGCTGGACGCAGACCACGCCGGCCACCGCCGCCATCTCGCTCGACGTCGGCGCGGGGCAGGCCGTCTGGGACGTCGACTTCGGGTCGGTCGAGAAGGCGGCGGGCCCGGCCGTGACGCCCGGCGGTCGCCTGGTCAACCTGTCGACCCGCGGCATGGTCGGCACCGGCGACGCGGTGCTGATCGGCGGCTTCGTGGTCCGCGACCGGCCGGCGACGGTGGTGGTGCGGGCGATCGGCCCGAGCCTGGCGGCGCACGGCGTGTCCGGCGCGCTGGCCAACCCGACCCTCGACATCTACAGCGGTCAGACGGTGATCGCCGCCAACGACGACTGGGCGAGCGACGCGGCGGCCGACCGGCTGCGGGCGCTGGGCCTGGCGCCGGCCAGCGGCCGCGAGTCGGCCACGGTGCTGACGCTCGCGCCGGGAGCCTACACCGCCATCGTCCGCGGCGCGCGGGCCACCACCGGCATCGGCCTGGTCGAGGTGTTCGTGGTCGACACGCCGGCGGCGGATGCCGGCCCGGCGGGCGCACCGGCGGCCCCGGCCGACCAGGGCGGGGTGGCCACCAAGCCGCGGCCAGCCGCGGCGCCCGGCCGGTGAATCCGGCGGGGCACGGGCCGGGGCAGATCCAGCGCCCCGGCCCGTGCCCGCCCGGCGCC
>QEVT01000289.1 GCA_003576755.1 bacterium
GGCGGCGACACGCGGCTGCCGGTGGTCGCAGCCGCACCGCTCGGCCGCGGCCGCGTGGTGGCCTTCGGGCACGGCGGCTACCTCGACCGGGCGACGCTCGACACCGCCGACACCGGCCGGCTCCTGCGCAACGCGGTGGCTTGGGCGGCGGGCGGGCGGGCCCGGCCGCGGGTGGGCGTGGTCGGGGCGGCGGGCGCGGCCGACTACCTCCGCGCGCACGGCTTCGCGGTCGACGAGGTCGGGGTCGGCGCGCTCGCCGGCCACGACGCCGTCGTCGTCGGCCCGTGGGCCGAGCCCGACACCGACGTGGCGCGGCTGCAGGCCTTCGTGTCGGCCGGCGGCGGCCTCGTGGCGGCGGCGACGGGCTGGGGCTGGGCGCAGCTCAACCCGGACCGCGACCTCCAGCGCGACTTCGCCGGCAACCGCCTCCTGGCCCCGGCCGGCATCCAGTGGGCCAACGACTGGCTGGGCGAGACCGACCCGGTGGGCGGCTACGCGGTCGACGGCCCGCCGTCGGCGCTGACGGCCGCCGACGGGGCGCTCCGCGCGGCGCTGGCGCACGAGGCGGGCACCGCGGGGCGCTCGCCCGCCGAGCTGGCGCAGATCTCGCGCACGCTGGTGGCCAACGCCGTGTGCGCGCCGCCCGGCGACACGCTGCTCGTGCCGCGCCTGCGGGCCGCCGTGCCCGACGTGGTCGTCCCGTCCCGGGAGGACCCGGTGATGGCCGACGAGGTGCTCGACCGGGTGGCGGTGACGCTGCAGACGCGCGACTTCGACGCGCTGCCGCTCGAACAGGCCCGCGCGCACCCGGCCGCCGCGCGCTTCCCCGGCGCGGTGGCGCCGGAGGCCGCGCGCGTCACGCGCGCGGTGACGGTGACCGCATCCGCCGCCGGCTGGCGCTCGACGGGCCTCTACGCGCCGCCGGGCGAGGTCATCACGGTGCGCCTGCCCCCCGCGGCGGCGACCGGCCGGCTCGGCCTGCAGGTCGGCAGCCACTCCGACACGCTGTGGGGCGTGACCGACGGCTGGCGCCGGATGCCGGACATCGTGCGGCGCTGGCCGTTGGACGCCGCCGAGACCCGCGTGTTCAGCCCGTATGGCGGGCTGGTCTACCTCGTGCCGTCCGGCGGGCCCGCCGGGGGGACCGGTGCGGACGTGCGCGTCGAGATCGCCGGCGCGGTCGAGGCGCCGTACTTCGCGCTGGGCGAGACCGACCCGGCGGCGTGGCGGGCGCGGCTGCAGGCGAGCGGGGCGCCGTGGGCGGAGGTCGCGGGGCGGTCGATGGTCGTGACGACGCCTGCCGCGCACGTGCGGGGGCTGGCGGACCCCACGGACGTGGCGCGGACGTGGGACGACGTCCTCTTGCACGCGGCGATCCTGGCGCGGCGGGCCGCGCCGGGCGAACGGGCCCGCCCCGAGCGCTTCGTCGCCGACGAGCAGATCTCGGCAGGCTACATGCACGCCGGCTACCCCCTGATGTGCCACCTCGACCAGGCGGCCAACCTCGTCAGCGCCGCCAACCTGCGCGAGGGCAACTGGGGCTTCTTCCACGAGGTCGGCCACAACCACCAGAGCCCCGACTGGACGTTCGAAGGCACCGGCGAGGTGACGGTCAACCTGTTCACGCTCTTCGTGTACGAGCACGTGTCCGGCGTCCCGGTCAAGGACAACGCGCGCGGTTCGGAGGCCTTCGTCCGCGAGCAGCTCGCCAAGGTCGACTGGGCGGCGCCGGACTTCGAGCGCTGGAAGGCCGATCCCTTCCTCGCGCTGGCGATGTACGTCCAGCTCCAGCACGCGTTCGGGTGGGAGGCGTACCTCCGGGTCTTCGACGCGTACGCGGGCCTCGGCGCCGCCGAACGGCCGCGCACCGACGACGACAAGCGCGACCAGTGGCTCGTGCGCTTCAGCCGGGCGGTCGGCCGCGACCTCGGTCCGTTCTTCGAGGCCTGGGGCGTGCCGACGTCGGCCGCGGCCCGCGCGGCCGTGGCCGGCCTCCCGGTCTGGATGCCGGAGGGCTTCCCGCCGGGCTACGCGCCCGTCCCGACGGCGACGTCGACCCCGCCGCCCCCTCCGACGTCGCCTCCGACGTCGACCGCCACGCCGACACGCACGCCTGGCGCGCCGACGGACCCGGCCGCCCCGCCGGCGGCGCACGGCGCGTACCTGCCGCTGGCGTGGCGGCCGTAGGCGGTCGCGTCCCCGCCTTCCTCGCCCGCCTCGCTACCGCGTCCCCACCCACGGCAGGTGGACCGAACGGACCTCGGCTTGCGGCCGCACGGCCAGCCGGAGGCTCAGCAGCGTGCCGGGCGAGCTGACATCCAAGCGCCACGGCTGGTCGGTCCCGCCGCGCACCCACAGCGTGCGGCGCGGCGCGGGACCGTCCCCCGCGTCGACGACGAGCTGCCCGCCGATCCACGCCCGCAGGCCGTCTCGGCTCTCGACCTCCACCCGGTGCCAGCCCGCCGGGAGCGCCACGGTCTGCTCGAGCCGCATGGACCGGCCGTCGTCCGGCAGGCCCGGACCGGGCGCCGGGTGCGACAGGTCGAGGTCCAGCCCGGCGTCCGCCTCGACGGTCAGCGGCAGGTCGGCCAGCCAGCGGTTGTCGAACGTCGACCGCCGCCAGCTCCCGTGGCCCAGCCCCGCCGGCCCCGGCGGCGTGCCCGTCGCCGGCGGGGCGAACACCAGCACGCGCCGCTGGCGGTCGTCGAGCACCAGCACGCGCCCGTCGTCGGCCACGGCGATGCCGGCGATGCGCACCGAGTCGGGCCAGCCGTCGCCGTCGTCGTCGACCACCTCGGCGGCCGGGTGGGCCGGCCAGACCGACCGCAGCGCGCCGTCGCGGCCGAAGCGCTGGACGCGGTCGTTGCCGGCGTCGGCCACGTAGACCGTGCCGTCGGGCCCGACGGCGATGTCGAGCGCGGCGCGCATCTGGCCCAGCCCGGTGCCGTGGGCGCCCCAGCGGGCCTCGAGCGTTCCGTCCGGACCGTACCGCGACACCCGGCTGCCGGTGGACACGAACACCGCGCCGTCGGCCGCGGCGGCCAGACGCGGCGTCACCTGCGGGGCGTACGGGTCGTCGAGCGAGATCACCCACGTGGCGGCGAGCCCGCCGCCGGGCGCCAGGCGCAGGATCCGCCGCTGGTACGGCCGCTGAGAATCGTACATCAGCACCGCCAGCGTGCCGTCGGGCGCGACCGCGAGGTCCTGGGCGTAGCCGGTCGTGCCGCTCGGCAGCCACCGCTGGCCGAGCACCCGGCCGTAGCGGTCGAGGTGCGCCACGTAGCGCTGGCCGGAGAAGGTGTAGCCCTGCGCCGCGAACCACGTCCCGTCGGGCGCCGCGGCCAGGGCCTCCCATGCCTCGCCGCCGGTGGACCGGCCATCGAAGCGGCCGGCGACGTCGCCCCGCCACCACGCCGGGACCTGAGAGTCCTCTCCCCGGGCGGGGACGATCGCATTGCCGACCACCACGACCGTGCCGTCGGGCGCGACGTCCAGCGCGTCCGGCCAGCGCGGCAGCGGGCCGCCGCTGCCGTCGCGCGGCCCGCCCAGCCACGCCCGCTGCATGCCGTCGGCGTCGAGGCGCACGAGCCGCTGGCTGCCCGCCTCGGCCGCCCACACCGCGCCGCCGGCATCGGGTGCGAGCGCGGTGATCTTTGACCACCCGTCGTCGCTCCCCGCGAGCCGGACGATCCGCCGCCGGCCGTCCGCGTCCCACCGCGCGAGCTCGCCCGCGCCTGCCCCGCCGACCCACACGGCGCCGTCGTCGGCGACGGTCAGCGCCGTCACCCACTCGAAGCCGAAGGCGTCGGGCCCGTCGTCGCGGGCCGGGAAGCGGCCGCGCGGCGTGCCGTCGGGGGCGTAGCGGCGGAGGTGGCTGTCGTACGGGACGTACGTCCAGATCGTCCCGTCCGGGCCGACGGCGACGTCGGTCGGGGTCCCCTCCGACCCCTCGCCGCCCGCGGCCAGCGGGACGATGCCGAGCACCGCGCCGGTCGGCCCGAAGCGCTGGAGGCGGCGGTTCCACGTGTCGGCCACCCAGACCGAGCCGTCGGCGGCCACGGCGATGCCGTTGGGCCCGCAGCCGCGGTCCTCGCACACCGGCCGGCCGGCGCCGAACCGGCCGGGCGCGGCGCCCGGGCCGCCCCACGTGCCGATGAACCGGCCCTGCGGGTCGAAGCGCTGGATCCGGAAGTTCTCGGTGTCCATCACGTACACCGTCCCGTCGGCCGCGACCGCCACGTCGCCCGGCGCGACGAGCTGGCCGGGGGCGGTGCCCCGCGCCCCCCACGCGTGGCGGAACCGGCCGCGCGGGTCGAAGGCCTGGATGCGGTGGTTGGCGGCGTCGGCGGCGTAGACCACGCCGCGCGCGAGGTCGACGGCGACGCCAAGCGTGTCGCCGCGGGCGCCGAACGCGCCGACGGGCGCCGGCGCGTCGCCGAACGCGTAGGCCGGCTGGTGCGGCGCCGCGGGCGGCCGGGCCGGCGGCGTCGGGGCCGGCGGGGGCGTGGCGGGGGGCGGGCC
>QEVT01000290.1 GCA_003576755.1 bacterium
CACCCGCGCGGCGCAGGCGCGCGGCCCGGCGGCCACCCCGGTGCCGACGCGGACGCGGGCGCCGACCGCCCCGCCGGCGCCGACCGAGGACCGCAGCGTGCTGGGGGCGCTGCGGCGCGGCGAGCTCGTGGTCTACCTGCGCCACGGCCAGACCGATTGGACGCAGAACGACCGCGAGCTCGCGTGGGTCAAGGAGATGCTCGCCGACCCGGGCCTGCTCGACGACTGCGACCGCCAGCGGCTCCTGTCGGACGCCGGGCGCGACGACGCGCGGGCGATCGGCGAGACCGTGCGCCGGCTCGGCATCCCGGTCGGCCGTGTCGTCGCCAGCCCGTGGTGCCGCACGCGCGAGACGGCCGAGCTGGCGTTCGGCGGGGCCGAGGTGGCGCGCGGCAAGCTCTTCGACACCGGCTACCTCGCGTCCGGGTCCGACGAGTGGCAGCGCTACATCGACGCGCTGCGCGGCATGCTCGGCGAGCGGCCCGGCGGCGGCAACACCGTCATCGTCGGGCACATGCCGCCGCTGCGCGACGCGGCGGGGGTGACGCTGGCCGAGAGCGAGGCGGCGATCTTCCGCCCCGCCGGCGGCGACTTCGACTTCCTGGCCCGCACCGGGCCCGGCGGATGGGAGCGGCTCCCATGAGCGACGACCGGCAGATCATCTACACCATGATCCGGGTGGGCAAGCTCCACCCGCCCAACCGCCAGGTGCTGCGCGACATCACGCTCGGCTTCTACCATGGCGCCAAGATCGGGGTGCTGGGCCTCAACGGCGCGGGCAAGAGCACGCTCCTGCGCATCATGGCCGGCGTCGACGACGACCACCAGGGCCAGACCATGCTCTCGCCGGGCTACACGCGCGGCCTCTTGCCCCAGGAGCCCCGGCTCGACCCGGGCAAGACGGTGCGCGAGGCCGTCGAGGAGGGCGCCGGCCCCATCGCGGCGGTCGTCCGCGAGTACAACCAGATCGCCGACCGCTTCGCCGAGCCGCTGGACGCCGACGAGATGGACCGCCTGATCGCGCGGCAGGCCGAGCTGCAGGAGGCGATCGAGCAAGCCGATGCCTGGGACCTCGACAGCCGGCTCGAGCTGGCGATGGACGCCTTGCGCTGCCCCCCGCCCGACACGCCCGTGGCCGTCCTCTCCGGCGGCGAGGCGCGCCGCGTGGCGCTCTGCCGCCTGCTCCTCCAGGCGCCGGACATCCTGCTGCTCGACGAGCCGACGAACCACCTCGACGCCGAGTCGGTGGCGTGGCTCGAGCGGCACCTCCAGGGGTACCCCGGCACCGTGATCGCGGTGACCCACGACCGCTACTTCCTCGACAACGTGGCCGGCTGGATCCTCGAGCTCGACCGCGGCCACGGGATCCCGTGGCGCGGCAACTACTCGTCGTGGCTGGCGCAGAAGCAGGCCCGCCTGGCCAGCGAGGAGAAGGCCGAGAGCCAGCGCCAGAAGACGCTCGAGCGCGAGCTCGAGTGGATCCGCATGGCGCCGCGCGCTCGCCAGGCCAAGGGCAAGGCGCGGCTCCGGGCGTACGACGCGCTGCTCGAACAGCGCTACGAGGCGGCCCAGGCGGACCTCGAGATCTACATCCCGCCGGGCCCCCGCCTGGGCGACGTCGTCATCCGGGCCGCAGGGGTGTCGAAGGCCTTCGGCGACCGGTTGATCGTCGACGGCCTGACCTTCGACGTGCCGCCGGCCGCCATCGTCGGCATCGTCGGCCCCAACGGCGCCGGAAAGACGACGCTGTTTCGCATGATCACCGGGCAGATGACGCCCGACGCGGGCACGCTCACGGTCGGCGGCACCGTCAAGCTCGCCTATGTCGACCAGGCCCGCGACAGCCTGGACCCCGACCGCAGCGTGTGGCACGAGATCTCGGGCGGCGCCGACCTCGTCGCGCTCGGCGACCGCCAGGTCAGCTCGCGCGCGTACGTGGCGCGCTTCAACTTCCTGGGCGCCGACCAGCAGAAGCGCGTCGGCGACCTCTCGGGCGGCGAGCGCAACCGGGTGCACCTGGCCAAGCTGCTGCGCGAGGGCGCCAACGTGCTCCTGCTCGACGAGCCGACGAACGACCTCGACGTCAACACGATGCGCGCGCTGGAAGACGGCCTCGTGGCCTTCGCCGGCTGCGCGCTGGTCATCTCGCACGACCGCTGGTTCCTCGACCGCATCGCCACCCACATCCTCGCCTTCGAGGGCGACAGCCGGGCGGTGTGGTTCGAGGGCAACTACTCCGACTACGCGGCCGACCGCCACGCCCGCCTCGGCGCGACCGCCGACCGCCCGCACCGGATCACGTACCGCAAGCTGACGCGGGCGTAGGCGGGCGCGGCGACGGCCCGCCGGCGCCGATGGGCAGGCGCGGGCGGGCGGCGCGGCCACCGCGCGGCCGCGCCTGCCAGCTCGTCCGAATCGTGTCCGATTGCCGTGGCGGCCGGGCCATTCGGGATGTCACAATAGGTCACGCGACATCCGCCCGCGGAGCGAGGAAGGAACGGTGCATGACTGGCCTCGAGGTACGTCTGTTCGGGAAGCTGAGGGTTCGTCGTGACGGCGCGGTGCAGCCTGGGATCGACGCGCGGCGCGTGCAGGAGCTGCTGGCCTATCTCGCGCTGTACCGCGACCATCCCCATCCGCGCGAGCGGCTCGCCGACGTGATTGCGGGCGACGCCGCCATGCCCGAGGCGCGCAAGGGCCTGCGCCAGGTGCTGTGGAAGCTGCAGGCCGTGCTCCGGCCGGGCGTCGGCGAAGCGGGCCGGGCCGTGCTGGTCGTCGACGCCGAGCACGTCCAGCTCGACGCGTCCGCCGGGATGTGGCTGGACGTCGCGGTGCTCGAAGACGCGTGGGCGCTGACCCGGGGCGTGCCCGACGCGGCCTTGGACGACGATGCGGCCAGCACGGTCGCGCGGGCGGTGGAGGCCTATCGCGGTGACCTGCTCGACGGCTGGTACCACGACTGGTGCCTGTTCGAGCGGGATCGGCTGCAGGGCATCTACCTCGACCTGCGCCACAAGCTGATGGCGCATGCCGAGCGGCACCGGCACTTCGAATCCGGCATCGAGCACGGCATGGCCATCCTGCGCGTCGACCGCGCCCGCGAGCGGACCCACCGCTGCTTGATGCGCCTGCACTACCTTGCCGGCGACCGCAGCGGCGCCCTGCGCCAGTACGAGCGGTGCGCGGCGGCCCTCCAGGCCGAGCTGGGCGTGGCGCCGGCCCGCCGGACGGAGGAGCTGCGCGCGCGCATTGGCGCCGATGCCGGGCTCGACGGCGGCCCCGGACCGCGGCCCGCGCGGGGCGACGGTCGCTGGTTTGCCGTTCCGGCCCTCGGCGGGCCGTCGCTGCCGGTGCCGGCGGCGCGCATCCGCCCGGCCGACGCCGGCGGCGTGTGGGACGCGCAGGCGGTGCTCGACGACCGCGCCGGCGGCACGCCGGACGCGGCCGTGACGAACGATCCGCCGGCGCCGTCCCTGGAAGCCGTGCTCGCCGACCTGATCCAGCTGCGCGGCGCCTTGGTCCGGGCCGAGCAACGGGTCGCCGACGACATCTCGGCCATCGCGACGGCAATGCGGCGCGACGGCCTGCGCCACGCGTGAGCGCGGCGCGCGAACCTTCTGGCCCACTCAAGCAGCATGGAGGCATGCATGGCAACCCTACCCTATATCATCGCCTACGACCCCGCCTTCCTCGGCGACGGTTTTCAGGTGCCGTACCCCGGCCCGGCCTGCCACGGCCAGCTGCTCGAGAGCGGCCGCGTGTTCGACTACCTGCACTACTCGCTCGTCATGCACCGCAACCGACGGACCGCCCTCTTCACGGCCCACAACCTCGACATGAGCCGGAAGCGCGCGGTGGTGCGGCGCGACCGCTGGTCGCTCGACACGCGCATCGGGGCGGCGTTCCAGACCGGCCCGGCGGCGTATGCCAACAACCCGTGGGACCGCGGACACCTCGTGCGCCGCGACGACGTCGCGTGGGGCGGGGCGCAGGAGGCGCAGGACGCCAGCGACGCGACGTTCTTCTTCTCCAACGCCGCGCCGCAGCACGAGCGGTTCAACCAGGACGAGTGGCTCAACCTCGAGGACTGGGTGCAGCAGAAGGCCGGGGCCGCGTCGGAGCGGCTGTGCGTGTTCTGCGGGCCGCTCTACACCCATCACGATCTGTTCGTGGGCGACGTCCGGATCCCGTCGGCGTTCTGGAAGATCGTCGTGCTGCGCGATCCCACCGCGCCGGACGACGATCTCTCGGCGCTGGGCTTCGTCATGAAGCAAAACGAGCTGTGGGACGACTGGAACGGCGCGGCGACCGACGACCTTCACCTGTACCAGGTCGGCATCACCGAGATCGGAGGCTACACCGGCCTCGGGTTCGGCGAGCTCGCCGTGCTCGACGAGTTCGAGTGGCGCCAGGCGCGGTTCCGCGATCGCACCCGCATGCGGCCCATCGAGATCACCGGGCCCGACGACCTGCGCTTCTTCGGCGATCGCCGCCGCGCGCGCGGCATCCGCGCGCTGC
>QEVT01000019.1 GCA_003576755.1 bacterium
ACGGCCGCGGCCGAGCCGGCCGGGGAAGGCGCGGCCGAGCGGGTGCGCAGCCCGCGCGCCGCCACGCCGACCACGGCGGCCAGCACGAGGCCCGCCGCGAGCCAGCGGGCGACGGGGCGGTCGACGAGCCGCGCGAGTGCACCCATGGATTGGGATTATAGCGTGGTGGTGTGCGGAGGTGGCCGGCATTGGCGCCGAAGGCGAGGGCTAGGCGTTTCCGCACGCATCACTCTGGGGCACCTCCCATGTCTGTCACCTTGGTGTCGTGTTCGCGGCATGCCCCGCATTGTGGCATCCGCACGGAAGGTTGTAGACTAAGCACACCCATAGGATCGTTGACGGCGATCGATTTGGAGAGCCGCGATCGGACGGGGCGTCTGTGGGCGTGATTCTGCGCTGTCATGTCGGTCGGATGGTACGCTCACGCCATTGGCTGCCGTACGACCTCGTCCGACAATGAGACGGGCACCGCCGACTCCCTCGGCGGCAACGACACGAGTAGCACATGCAACCACGAGCGACGACGCTCATTGATCGTCGGGACGAATCGGCCGATGGCGCCGACCCGCTTGCCGGTCTGAGACTGCCTGACAACAGTCCCCAAGGGCTAGCGGCCCTGCTCAGACTGAACGAGATCTATCGGAATGAGCCATGGCCAGCTCCTTACAACCAGACGACGCATCACGTTGCCTGCGGGGATGCGCGAGATCTGGCGTGGATTGCGGACGAATCGATTCACCTGGTAGTCACATCGCCACCTTACTGGACCCTCAAGCGCTATGAGGACCGGAGCGGCCAGTTGGGCCACGTCAAGGACTACGAGCACTTCCTGGACCAGCTCGATCGAGTCTGGCGCGAGTGTGCCAGGGTTCTTGTGCCGGGAGGGAGGATTTGCTGCGTCGTAGGCGATGTCTGTCTGGCGCGCAAAGAGGCCGGCCGCCACTTGGTGATGCCGCTGCACGCCGACATCCAAGTCCGGTCGCGCATCAACGGGCTGGACTGCCTTACACCGATCCTGTGGTACAAGATCGCCAATGGTGTGACGGAGGCCAGTGGCAACGGCGCCGGCTTCTATGGCAAGCCGTTCCAGCCTGGGGCTGTCGTCAAGAATGACATCGAGTATGTTCTCTTCCTCAGGAAGCCCGGCTATCGCCGCCCCGAGCCAATCCAGAAGGCGCTATCCATGCTGTCGCGCACCGAGATGCGCCAGTGGTTCCAGCCGATTTGGAGTGACATCAAAGGGGCATCCACACGAGCCGGCCACCCTGCGCCCTTCCCAAACGAGCTTGCCGAGCGGCTCATCCGGATGTTCAGCTTCGCTGGCGACACCGTTCTGGATCCCTTTCTGGGGTCTGGGTCCACATCGGTCGCCGCTATCCATGCTGGACGCCACTCCATCGGGAACGAGCTCGAACCGAAATACATCGCCATTGCACGCCGCCACATCGATGCCGCGGCTGCCCAGATCCCGATGGTGGGTGCAGTACACGCGACTGTGGTGTACAACAACCCATGACGCCGGACAGTTCGACGGACTACTACCGGTCGCAGCGAGAGCTTCTTCAGCAGCTTGGGCCGGGCGGCCAGTTGCGCTTGGCACAGCTCGAATCGGCCATCCGAGAGGCGTTCGCACCCTATCTGGTGATCCGAGAAGTCGGGTTCGTCCAGTTCGGAGACCTGACCGTGGAAGTGCTGGCCGACGCCTTCCATCGCTTCCCCGTGTTGGTGAAGCCCATCCTGGCATCTGCTAATGTCGCCGGGCGAGCAATCCGTCGAGACTTGGGCCTTGACATCGACACTTACAACGCCAAATTGAACCAAGAAGTGGCGGGCATCCTAGCTGGCTATGTATGGCCGTTGCTGTCAAAGGAGGTGGCCGTACCCGCCCTCGTTGAATTGGAGCGCTTCTGGTGGGTCGACAAGGAGATGAGAAAGTCCAAGGCGAACTGGGAGGTTGCGGTCCGGAACGCGCTCAACAAGTTCACTCTACCCGAAACCCGGTTTGCCAAACGCAAGTTCCAGGTAAGCCGCGAGACGTTCGAGATTGATGCCGCGTCGCCACCCACTGCGATGCCAATCGAGATCGCCGTTGACGTCAAACGTATCGAATCTCCAAGGGACATCCACAAGCGTGCTGACGAGATCGTCAACAAGGCCGCTAACTTCGCAATCGCGTTTCCGAGAGGCCAGTTCTTCGTGATTGTCTACTACCCGTTTCCGCATGAGCACATGAACTTACGGAGCCGGCTCGACAGCCCGTACATTCGCGGCGTGTTCTTTGCTTCTGACGCGACTTCGTCGATCGAGCAAGCGGCTCGGTTTACGTTGGACCGCGCCAGTGGTCAATAGGCCCGGGGCTGACGACGGATCCATGGCATCGACCGGTGAATACGACGGCTCCCTGCAATGTTCGTCCAGACGGTCGTCACGTCCGAGATTGCTGGAATCTTCGCCTAGATCGACCACCCGCGGGGCGGGATCTCGATGCAACCCCCTGAGGCCATGAACCAGGTCAACCCCGATCACATGAACCCGTCCGATCCCCAGGCCGTTGCCGCCGCCGTGCGCGACGCGATGCTGGCGAACGACGCCGCCTCGCGCGGTCTCGGCATGGAGGTCGAGGCTATCGGCCCCGGCCACGCCAGGATCGCGATGACGGTCCGGGCCGACATGCTCAACGGGTTCCACATCTGCCACGGCGGCTTCATAGCTGCGCTGGCGGACTCGGCCTTTGCGTTCGCCTGCAACAGCCGCAACGCGCTGACGGTGGCATCGGGTATCGTCGTGGACTTCCTCGCGCCGGCGCACCAGGGCGACCGGCTGGTAGCCGAATGCCGCGAGACGGCGTCGACAGGCCGCACGGCCGTGTACGACGTCGTCGTCATCAACCAGACCGGCCGGCAGGTCGCCCTCATGCGCGGCCGCTCGCACACGTTGAATGGAAGGCATGTCATCGGCGGGGCCGCGACCGAAGCGCGCTGAACGCGCGCACGGCCTGTGGAGCATACCGCCCGCCGGATCGAGGACAGGCTTGTCGAACAGCATGAGACTGATGGGCGCGGGTGATCAGGCTGATTGGCACGCGCGATCAGCTTGATCGACGCGGGTGATCAGCCTAATCGCCTGCCGCGTCACGTCACCTCACGGCGCCTCGCCGATCGTCAGCACCAGCTTCCAGCCCACCACCTCGCCGGTGCCGATGGTGCTCTCGAAGTCGTCGTCGATCATGAGGGTCCACGGGCCCTTGGGGTCGATGCCGTCGAACCGGTTCAGGCCGGTGCCGGACTCGGTCTGGTAGTGGCCGTCGTCGATCGGCGGGCACATCGTCGTGATCGGCGCGAGCGCGTCGTCGTCGAGCGTCGTCAGCACGTTGGCCTCGAAGCCGCAGATGTCGGTGAACATCTCGCTGCGCACCTGGGCGTGGTCGAGGAACACGTCGAGGTCCTGCAGCACGTCGTGCTCGATCTCGAGGAACAGGTCGACGTCCTCGACCTTGCACTGGCCCGGCACGCCGGGGAAGTTGACCGGCACGGCCGCCACGAACATCTCGCCGCCGGCGCGGTCGTCGGGGATGAGGCCGCCCTTGCCGGCGTACTCGAGCTTGGCCGGGCAGCCCGGCCGCTCGCCCGGCTGGCCGGGGCAGAACGCGACGGCCGGGCCGGCGAAGCAGTACGCGAACGGCTCGTCGATGCCGCGCGGCGAGAACGGGATGCCGCGCGACGCCGCGCTCTCGTCGCCGGGGATGTCGTCGCCCTGGCGGGTGCCGGTGCGCTCGACGGTCACGGCCGCCAGGCCCACCAGGTTGCGCAGGAAGAACCCGCCGTTGTCGAACACCTCGTGCTCCCAGAACGTGGCGCTGACGATCGCGCTGCCCTTGAAGCCGGGGCCGACGTAGCCCCAGGTGCGCATGTCGATGTACTCGACCTGCCGGTCGTGCAGCTTCTGGCAGACGTAGTCGAGCAGGCCGTTCTGGTCGAAGATGTAGATCGCGAAGTCGGTGAAGCCGGGCTTGGGGACGACGTTTTGGATGGCAAGCTCGCTGGTGATGCCCTGCTGCTCGAGGTCCTTGAGCAGGCTGGGCACGGCGATGAGGCCCACGCCGCTCTCGAGCCCGCCGGCGTTGGCCCCGACCTGCCAGTCGAACGCCTTGTGCTCGGGCAGCAGGTTGTACGCCACCGCCTCGGCGGTCTGGGTGCGCGCGGCGTCGGTGTACTTGATCAACGTGACGACGCCGACGACGTTGGGCGGCGAGACGCTCGTGGTGCCCGGCGCCCACCACTCCTGGCTCTCGACGCGCACGCTGCCGACCCAGTTGCCGGGCAGGTCGTGGACCACGGGCAGGAAGTACGTCTGGCTGCCGCGCTCGCAGATCCAGTCGACGAGCGTCGTGATGACGTCGCCGGAGCGGTCGAGGAAGTACACCTTGACCTTGGCGCGGCGGGCCGGGCTGAGGTTCATCACCTGCACGCCGGTGTCCCAGCCCTGGTACTCGCTGTAGATCAGCGGCCCGAACGCCACCTGGTTGCCGCCGCTGAAGTAGGGCTTGGCGGGGTCGAACGTGTAGTTGAGCTCGGCGGGCTCGCCGACGTAGGTCATCAGCAGGTCGCGGCCGACGACGTCGACGGCGACGCCCATGGGCTCGGACGTGCGGATCCACGCGCTGCCCTGCCAGTCGGGGCCGACGCACTCGCTGGCGTCGAGCTGGAACGTCTCGCCGGGGGCCAGCGTGGCGATGTCGCAGATGGTGGCGCGCAGGCAGTCGTCCTGGGCCTTGAACCAGATCTCGACCGAGCTGCACTCGAGGCCGCCGTTCTGGATGTACATGATGGTGTCGAAGCCGGCCTTGGCGGCGTAGACCAGCGGCACGTAGTACGCGTAGCCGCCGAACACGGGGTCGAACGCCCCGAGGTGGGTGCCGGCGATGCCGTTGTACTTGCCGCTGGTCTCGGCGCCGGGCGTCAGGTCGCCCGGGCAATGGCGCAGCACCTCGACGGCGAGGTAGCCGTCGGCGGTGGCCAGGCGCTGCGGGATGCCGCGGAACTCGAGGCCCTCGTTGTAGGCCTTCTTGAAGCGCCGATAGTCGTCGGCGTCGCCGACGACGCCGAAGAACAGCTCCTCGCACATCATGTCGGCGACGACGTCGTCGAAGCCGAGGTCGATGCCGACCTCGGACAGCGAGCGGGCGGTGAACTTGAACAGGATGCCGCTCTTGGCGCCGGTGGGGATCTGGGCGCCCTGCATGACCCAGCTCGCGCCGGGCACGAGCATGCCGGTGCACTCGACCTTGAGCGGGCCGGCGGCCTGCGGCGGGCAGAAGCCGGGGGCGCCCCACGTGACGAGCACGGCCTTGGCGGGGTCGCAGCCGAGCTGCTGGATCTCGATCCACGTCCGGCAGACGTCGTCCTGGCCCTGGAAGTCGAGGATGGGCAGGTGCACCTGGCCGCTGAGCTGGCGGTTGGGGTCGACGGTCGGCAGGCAGTCGACCTCGGCGCACGCGCCGACGTCGAGGGAGCGGTCGACCGGGCCGGTGCCGGCGGCGGCCCAGCGGAAGGTCGAGGTGGCGCAGATCTCGGTGCCGCGCACGGTGCCGCCGGCGACGCGGACCGAGAAGTTGAGCGTGAGCAGGTTGTTGGGCGCGGTGCTCGGCACGTCGCCGCGCCAGCGCAGGCCGATCTCGTCGATGGTGCACGTGCCGTTGGCGCCGCCGGTGAAGGTGCACGTGCCGGGCACGCCGACGAGGCGCGCGGGGAAGTCGAGCGCGAGCTCGGACCCGAAGGCGGTGGCGGCGCCGGTGTTGGCCACGGCGACCTCGGCCTCGAGGGTGTCGCCGGGGGCGGTGCAGTCGAACGGGTCGCTGAGGTTGAAGCTGGTGTTCTCGGGCAGGAACACGGGGGTGGGGATGGGGGTGGCGGTGGGGGTGGGCGTGAACTGGCACGACCCGGCGGTGATGCTGATGTCGTCGATGCCGACCCACTCGTCGTTGCCGACGGCGTTGGTGGTCATCATGCGCACCTGCACCTGGGCCTGGTTGTCGGCGCTCATGGGCAGGGCGACGCTGACGTTGGTGACCTGGGTGGCCTGGTTGGGGCCGGTGGTGGCGTCGGCGACGAAGGCGGCGGGCACGTTGGTGAAGTTGCCGCTGGCGCCGACGCGGAAGTGCAGGGCGACGGGCTGGACGGCGTTGTCGGCGGACCCGTCGATGTCGCGCACGGCGTAGCCGACGTTGATGCCGCACACGCCGGCGGTGCTGAAGTGCACGAGCGTGAACGGGGCGTCGGCGGTGCCGGAGCCCTGCAGGGCGACGACGGGGTTGGTGATCTCGAACTCGGCGACGCCGCCGGTGGACAGGGTGTCGGGGTTGGCCTGGTTGGCGATGACGTCGACGGGGGTGGTGGTGCCGTCGGCGAGGACGGTCTGGGGGTCGGCGCCGGTGGTGGTGACGAGGTCGTCGCCGCGGTAGCCGATGATGCCGGGCACGGCGGACCAGTCGTCGTCGGCGGTGATGAGGCCGGTGTTGGACCACGCCTGGCTGAACGGGAGGGTCTGGTAGGTCCCGTTGTCGGGCGCGGCGGGGGCGTCGCCGCCCGGCCTGGCGGGCGACCCGGGCGCGGCGCCGGCGGTCCCCCCGATGGTGCCCAACACGGCCAGCCCGACGGCCAGGCCGAGCCATGCCATTCGATGTCGCATCACGCGTCTCCCTTCGTCCCCGGTGCCGCGCGGCGACTGGGCGGGTGACCCGTATGGGCCCCGGCCAGGGCGTGCGCGTTCCCCCTCGCGGCGTGGGGACGGCGCGGCCCGGCCCGTCGCCGGCAGCGGCGGTCCCCGGTTGAATTAACGGGCGGGAGGGGAGGGGGATACGTGGGGGGGAAGTTAAATTATGGTGCCTGTTCAGCGCGGGGCGGCAGCGTTGGACCGCGCTGAGCAGATGCGCCGATGGCATCCCCGGTTACCGATGACGACCCGGACCCGGTAGGGGCAGGTTTGAAACCTGCCTGTATGCGTTCGGCAGCGGGGTGACGGGCGGCTGCACAGGTACAAATTACTATGATGGCGGGCGTAAGCGGGCGGCGGGTGCGCCGCGGGCCTGGAGGCCGGGCGCCAGTCTATCGGCCGTCCATGTATAATGTGCATCGAGGTATCCCATGGCAGTCGAGACGAAGCCCGAGACCACTCGACGGGTGCAGGGACGGCGCGAGACGACGCCGGCGGAGGGCGACACGCGGCCCTACTTCTTCTGGGACCGACGCATCACCGCGGCAGACCTGCGCGAAGCGATTGCGGACCGCAGTCACCCCGAGCACGTCGATCTCCTGGCGCACCTCTTGCGCGAAGCACGGCCTGACGAAGTGTGGGAGTATGTCTCGCCCGAACAGGTGGCGGCCGAGTGGCCGCGCCTCGCGCCGCGCCTCGGCCGGCGCCGGGCTTTCTGGGAGTGGCTGATCGAAGGCTGGGTGCGGCTTGGCTTCCTCGACCGCCGGCCTTAGCCGGCTTCAAGGGGCGGTGCTCGAGGGGATCGGGGGAGGTGCCGGGTTCTACCTCACCGGCGGTGCGGCGTTGAGCGCGTTTTACCTTCACCACCGCCAGTCTCTCGACCTCGACTTGTTCGTGGTCGACCCAGCCGAGCTCGAAACGCTGGAACGCCGGCTGGAGGGCCTCTGCGCGGAGCGTGGCTGGTCGATCGAGACCGTCCAGCGATACCCCGGGTTTCGACGCTTCATCGTGCGCGATGGGCTGGATGAGACGATGATCGACATCGTGCACGAACCCGTCGCCCAGATTGTGCCATTGGAGGAGAAGCCGATCCATGGGGGATTGCACGTCGATGCGCTGGCGGATCTGGTCGCGAACAAGCTCTGCGCACTGCTCGGCCGGGGCGATGTCAAGGACCTGATCGACCTGTACGTCCTTGACCGTGTGGGCGTGGACATCGCAGCGCATGTGGGTGCCGCGCAAGCCAAGGATGGCGGGCTCGATCCCAGTACGCTTTCCTTCGTGCTTGGCAGCATGCCCACCGATCCAAGCCGTCTGCTGCTCGTCGATCCCATTGCCGCCGAGGATGTTGCCGCGTTTCGCGACCGTCTCGTCGACCAGCTGTTGTCCATGGCCTGGCCCCAACCCCCATCGTCTACGGGCTGACGCCTGCGCCGAGCATCTGGATGCTCGGTTGGAATCCTCCTCTACACGTATCCAACGACGCTTGAACTTCCCCCCCGCTCGGCGGACGCTCCGTCAATCCCGGCGTCGACGGGTGCCGTTGAATGCAGGCAAGGGGCGCCGCACCAGGAAGAGGCGCCGGCGCGGGAGGCGCAGGGCGACTATCGAGACCCGTCTTGGCCGGCGCCGGACTCGTTGTAGGTCTGGGTGCCGAAGTTCGTGCTGGACACGATGCCCTTCACGGGGGCGTTGATGACGACCGCGCCGCCGGGCGCCGTCATCTGGGCGGTGAGCTCGACGAGGAGGTCGCGCAAGCCGGGGTCGGTGGCCGCCAGGGCGGTCAGCTCCTTGGCCAACTTGTTCTGGTAATCCTCGTCGGCCGGATCGCTGTCGAGGTTGGCCAGGGCGGTCTCGGCCTTCTTGGCGTCGTCGCCGCCTCCGCCGACGGCCTTCCGCAGGCGCTCCCACGCGGACTTGCCGGCGCCCACGACCGCCTCGGCGCCGGCCTTGGCGAGGATCTCACCGGCGGTTTCGGCGGCCTTGGTGGTGGCGAGGTAGGCGGCCGCGGCCTTGACGACTTCGAGCACGGCGGCGGCGGTTATGCCGGTGGTGATGGGGTCCATCGTGGCGCCTCCTTGGAGTTGGCGGTGGAACTCATATGCAGATTTTAACGGCAGGGAGCAGAAAGTAGGAAGTAGGAAGTAGTAGAAAGCAGGAAGCAGGAGTCAGGACGCTGCGAGCGGAGGGGCCAACACTACCCGCAACCCGAAGTCGTCGAAGTCGACGCCGACGACGGGACGGTTCCAGAGCCGCGCCCCGCAGCGACACCAAGTTGGCGTGGCACCCCACGATCCGCCACGCAGTACAACCCTGTCCCGGTCACCAAACCGCTTCTTGGCGCCAGGATACGATTCCCAAGCGCCCGCGGTCCATTCCCAGACGTTGCCCGCCATGTCGAGCGCGCCGCACGGCGCCGCGCCGGCAGGGAAGCAGCCGACGGGTACCGACCACTCCCAACCTCGATCCGGCTGGTTCTCCTCGCTCGCCGCACGGTCAGCACGCCAATCATCCCCCCACGGGTAGCGGCGTGCGCTGCCGCCGCCGCGTGCTGACGCCTCCCACTCGAGCTCAGTCGGCAGTCGGACATGGCATTCGAGTCGAGCGCTCAACCACTCACAGAAGCGTCTCGCGGAATGCCAGTTCACGCCGACGACCGGCTGGTTGGGGTGGTTGAGGTCGGTGTCTTCGACGAAGCGCGAGGGTCGTCCGCCCTCCGCCACCCACGCCGCCCACTGCGCGTTGGTGATCGGGAACCGAGCGATCCAGAACGGTGTGTCGAAGGTGACGGAGTGCTGGGGCTTCTCGTCATCCTTGGCGTCGGGGTCCGCATCCGTGCTGCCGATCACGTACTCCCCGGCATCCACGCGGCAGAAGTAGCCGCCGTCGTCGCCGTCGAACGCCCGCTGCGCCTCACGCCGCCATGCGTCGATGGTGACAGGGAAACGCGGATCGCCAAGGTCGCCGAGCAGGAAGCCGGCGCGCACGCGCTCCGGTGTGGACAGCGGTTGGTCGGCGTCTGACAGGAGGCGGGTGAGGCCCGTGCGGAGCCGACTCTGCAGGCCGTCTTCGCCCGCGACCTTGACGTTCAGGTTGCGCAGGTAGCTCCAGTCGCGATCCGCGCCGATCTCGGCGGCGAGGATGAGGTCGCGCTGCCAGCGAGCAGGCGTCTTCTCGATGGCCTCTCTACCTGGGGGCTGCTCTTCGTTCTCGATCAGACGGTCGAGCACCTGCTCGATCAGCTCGGGGCGTTGCGCCTGAATGTACCCAAGCCCCAGCATGATGGGCTCGCGCCAGCGGTCGTCGACGCGGTGGTCCATGATCCGGGTCAGCGCCTCGGTGCCGACGACCATGTGGCAGCCGGCACAATGCTCTTGCAGCGTCAGGTGCGCGAAGACGTAGTCGTCGTTGCCATCCTGGACGACGAGGCCGCTGCGGTCCACGAAGTAGCGAAGGCAGCGATCGGCAACGTCCCACGGCTGGTCCAGGCCGGCATCGGTGAAGAACTCGATCAGCGCGTCGCGTAGCTGTGCCCTCGGCAGGCTGCCGCGCCCGTCGGCGGACGACGCGGTCTTGTGGGCTTGATACGAGAGCTGGTTGAGCAGCGGGCGAACGCGATCGCTCCCCCAGTCGGGCCTGCCAATCACTTCGGACAGGCTTTGCCCCTCGCGGACCTTGTCCCACTGACCCAGCAGGAGGTCGAGCACGGCCTCATACAACTTCGGGCGGTCGCGCGGCAGGGTGCCCTTGCTGTGGAGCACAAGCGCCATCATCGTGAGGAGGAGGGGGCTCCCGGCCATGTCCCGCAGCTTCGGGCTCGGGGCGATGGTGTCGTCGACAAGCTGATGGATGCAACCATCGACTTGATGCGTTTCCATCTGGCCCGTGCGCACGAGCTCGCCGTAGAAGGCCGGAACGAACGCGCGCACCTGGCCGAGCGTGAACGGCGCGAGTGTCTCCACGGGCCAGCCGAGGGCGCCGCGGAGCGTGTCGTCGAACGCGCGGGTGCGGCACGTGAGCACGAAGCGGGATCGGTCGTGCATGTCGGTGAACTCGCGCACGGCGTCGAGCGTGTGCCGGCGGGTTGCGACCTCGCCGGGCACGCCGTCGGCGGGAACCTCGTCGAGGCCGTCGAACATGACCAACGCCGCGCCGCTGTCCAGCGACGCCGACAGGATGTCGTCGACGTGCTGCACGTCGTGGCGCAGCATGACGGCACGCAGCGCCGCGAACACCGGGCTCGAATCGTTCGTGTCGGGCTGCGCGATTCGGCCGGCCAGCTCGCGCAGCGGCAGCACGATGGGCAAGCGCCGCTTCGCCTCCGGCCAGCCGGGGAGCTCGGTTTCGGCCGGCGTGTGATCGAGGCCCCGCCGCGCCAGCACCCACGCCAGATGCCGCACGAAGGTGGACTTGCCGCTGCCGGGATCGCCGAGGAGAACCAGCTTGGCGTTATCGGCGACCAACTCGGCGGCGAGGGCGGAACGCATGCCCGCGATGTGCGTGGCGCCCCGGTCTAGGCCTCCCGATCCATACGTCACTCCGTCAAACGAGTCTGCCACTTCCACAATCGCCTTGTCAGGCCGGGCCCAATCCGCGCTGTACTCGCGCTTGACGTGACGGCGCCAGTTAGCGGCCAGCTCGCGGCGGTCGTCGATGTCGAAGCACTGCGCGATCTCGTCTTGCCCGAGGAAAACGAGCGGGCGGTTGGACCGCACCGCGAGCATGACGTACACCTGCGGCATCGAGAGCGGCTTGCCTTCTTCGAGGGTGGCGGCGATGCCCCGAAGCGGGAGGTGGTAGAGCCTGTTCACCAGTGCGCCAAGATACCGGCTCAGCCGCCGCAGCTCGTCCTCCTCCGGTGTTCGGTTGAAGATGATCAACCCGAGGTTGTTCGCCACCGCGACGCCCTTGAACTGCGTCTCGCCAGCGATGACGAGGTCGCCAGAGGGCCGCAGCCGGGTGTCGCCACCCGTGGCGGGTGATGCGGCATCGCCGGACGCGTTCGCCGCGAGCGCGGCCGCAAGCTGAGCGGGGGACAACCGGGCGAGCTGCTCGCGAACATCGGCCGGCAGAGCGGCCAGGAGGGCTTGCAGGGGATTGGTGTCGGCGTCGGTCATGGCGTTACCCACTCCGTCGCGGAGAGGTGCCGCTCCGCCGGACGTTTGTGTCTGCCGCACGGTGGCGGCATCCACGACTTGCCCGGCGGAGCGGCGCGGGTTCTTCGGCTCGATGAGCCTGGACGCTGCCGCGCTCGCTCGCAGTGGATCGCCTGCCGGCGGGGCGTGCGCCGCCGGCTCCCTCGGCGGGCCAAGTGCGATCGATGGGCCAACACTACCCGCAACCCGTTGTTGTCGTTGTCGATGTCGTTGTCGGGATGGTTCCTGTTCCGCGCCCCGCAGCGTTTGGCGCTGGAAACCGGTCGTGCGCCTTGTCGGCAGGCCCGACGGGATGTTACACCCCTTCCGGGGGATCGTGAAGCGCCGCTGTAGCCGCCTGGGCCTGAGATTTTCGCCAGCCACCCAGAAGGCGCCCCACCTCGTCGACGAGGCGCACGGCGTGCTCGAATTGACCGGGCGAGACGATGTTCAGCGCGCGGCATTGCCGGGTGAGGATCCGCAGCTCCTGCAACGCTTCGTCGGCGCTCTGCAGGGCCGAGCGTTTGTCGCGCCGGCGCGCGGCCGCGACGAGGTGGTGCTGGAGCCGCAACGCCGCGTCCTGGGTCGCCCGGCCCATCGACGCCCGGTAGTTGCGCGGGCAGCGCGCCGTCGCCTGCATGACCCACAGCACCAGCTCGTCGCACCGGACGAAGATCGGCGAGTCAGCCACGCGGCGTGCGCCGGATTGGCTGGCGAAGGACGGCTCGGCGAAGGCCGATCGTCGATCCGTGCCGGGTAAAGCCCACCCAGCCCATTACCGTGGCGTGGAGGCGGTCGACGTCGATCCCGCCCGCGGCGTA
The DNA here is from genome assembly GCA_003576755.1 of bacterium. Classification (GTDB taxonomy): domain Bacteria; phylum Chloroflexota; class Anaerolineae; order Epilineales; family Epilineaceae; genus UCB3. The sequence goes on from QEVT01000019.1 coordinate 12,668, forward strand.
CGCCTCAATCCGCTGTCGATAGCGGCGCCAGAAGCGGACCACGTTGCGGCGGCGCAGCCGCAGGCGATCGGGGAACACGCGCCATCCGACGAACGAGAAGCCGGTCGCGACGGGCGACACCTGCGCCCGATCCTCGTGGATGGCCAACCGCATGGCGGCGAGCCTGTCGCGAATGGCGATCAGGTTGGCCTGAAGCTCGCGCTTGTCGTCGGCGAACAGCAGCAGATCGTCGCAGTAACGCAGGTACGCCCGGCAGCGCAGGTCCTGCTTGATATACAAGTCGAGCGGATGCAGGAACACATTGGCCCAAAACTGCGAAGTGAGGTTGCCGATCGGCAGGCCGCGCGGCCGGGTCAGCGCGAACAAGTCGTCGCCCGGGAACAACCCGGGCCCCGGCTCCTCGGCGAACACGTCCTCTCCGCCGGCGAGGATGGCGGTGCAAAGATCGATCACCCTTGTGTCGCCCAGGTGGCGGCGGAGGGCACCCATGAGGATGGCGTGGTCCATGCTGGGGAAGAAGGCGCGGATGTCGATCGGCAGGACGTGCCGGTGCCCGCGCGCGAAGTGCTGGGCGCGGTAGAGCGCCGCCAAGGTCCCCTTGCCACGGCGGCACGCGTAGCTGTCGTGGATGAACCGCGCTTCCCAGATCGGCTCGATCACCCGGCACAAGGCGTGGTGGACGATCCGGTCCTCGAACGGCGCGGCGGAGATCACGCGCCGCTTCCACTCCCGGATCACGAACGTGCGGTAGCCGCCCGGTGCATACGTGCCGGACTCCAGGCGCTCCTGCAAGCGCAGCAGCCGCAGCTCGGCGTCGAAGTCGTAGCTCGCGACGCCCCGGCGCGACCGCTTGCCGCGCCGCGCGGCCAGGTAGGCCAGCCAGAGGTTCTCGAAGCTGACCAGCTGGGGCCACAGGTTGCGGTAGGTCTTGGGCATGCAGGCAGGCTCCACAGAGATGACCCGAATTTTCAGCACACGACTTTAACGGCTACCGAACGGCAAGGCAGAAAGAGGCAGAAAGCAGAACACAGGAAACAGCACTCAGGACGCTGCGAGCGGAGGGGCCAACACTACCCGCAACCCGAAGTAGTCGAGGTCGAGGTCGACGGCGATGCCGGGAGGGTCCCAGTACCGCGCCCCGCAGCGAATTCCATCCGAGTTGTTCCACCAGACCCCTCCACGCCATGGCACGTTGAAGGCAGCTTCCTCGAAGTCGATCTCCACCACATGGCTGACCGATGGATAGCCCCGGTGGGAGCTCGTCGTCGCTTCCCACACATTCCCCGCCATGTCCAGCGCCCCACAAGCTGCTCGCCCGGACGGGCAGACGCCCACGGGAGCCGGGTGCCCGAGCTTGACTTCGTCGTAGATGGCATGCTCAACGGTCGGTGTCTCCTCGCCCCACGGATACGGCCGCGCCCGCGCGTCGGCGTCATAGGCCGCCGCCACCTCCCACTCGGCTTCCGTCGGCAGGCACACGGTCCAGCCTTCGGAAAGGTGCGGGCGCAGTCTGTCAGTCAGCCAGTTGCACCAGGCGGTCGCCTCGTACCACGTGACACCGACCACTGGTTGGTTGGCGCCGTCGAACCCTGCATAGCCCCAACGATAGGGACGCGTCCTCCGCCGCTTCGCCTTCCATGCCCACCCGTTCGGCGTCCACCACTGCCGCGCCCCATCGCCATACCCCACCGCGACGAACGGTGCGAACTGCGCCACCGTGACGGGGAAGCGGGCGATCCAGAAGTCCGTCACGGGCACTGTGGCGTCGCCACCGGCCTTGCCGATGCCCCCGATCCGAAACTTCCCGCCCTTCACGAAGCACCAGTACCCGGCCGGCCGGCCGAACTCGCGGTTCCGCTTGCGTAGGCTCGCCACCCACGTCTCGAAGTGGTCCCCCTGGCCGTCATCCTCGATCTCAACCGGGATCCGCGGATCGCCGAGCATGCCGAGCTCGGTGCCGGCCTCCAGCCGTTGCGGCAGAAGCATCTCGGGGGCGGGATGTTCGAGCACCTCGACCAGGGCGGCGCCGAGCTTCGCCTCGAAGTCCACCGCATCCATCCGCACGCCGGCGCCAAGGCGCTCCCGACGGCCCATGGTCGAGTAGCACGCGGCGGCCAAGAGCGCGTCGCGGTGCCGCTGGGCCGGCGGCTTCGGCGTGGCGCCGTCGCGTTCGGCCACCAGCCACCCCAGCCACTGACCGAGGTAGTTGAACTTGCCCTCGTTCAACAGCCGCCCCATCAGCAGCAGAATCACCTCGCGCCAGCGGTCCGGGCGCTCCAGCCACTGCGCGTACACCAGGTCCACGCTTTCCTGCCATGCCAGGTGGCACGCGGCGAGGTACTCCTCGAACGTCAGGTGCGGCAGCGCGTACGAGCCGTCGTCTTCCGGCTGCAGCAGCCCTGTTTCCTCGCACAGCATGTCGATGAACGGCGTTGCCTTGGCCGCACGCTCCTCGCGGGTAACCGCTTGGGGGTCGTTCGGGTTGATTTTCCGCGCGAAGAACGCATCCAGCTTCTTCTCGATCACGTCCAACGGCAACAGCCCGCGGTCGTCCGATCCCGCTCGGTGCGCTTCGAACGCGATGTCGTAGAGCACCTCCCGAAAGTCCTTCGTCGTCAGCGCCGGAAGCCCCAGCCGCTGGCCGAACGACTCGCGGGTGCCGCCCGCTTCCGACCGCACCCCTTCCCACCGGTCCAGCAGCAGCATCACCAGCTCGTCGTAGACATCCACCTTGCGGTCCGGCAGCTGCTGCCCGCCGAAGTCCAGCAGCACCAGCATGGTCGACAGCAGCGGCGATGCCGTGAGCTTGCGGAGCTCCGGACGCCGATCGAGCTCCTCGACCAGCCGTTTCGCCCGTCGCCTCGCCTCGTCAAGCGGGTAGCGACCCTTGCTGCCGACGTGATCGGCGCAGCTCTCGTCGTACCACGCCCGCACGAAGTGGCCGACCTGCCCGAACGCGAACGACTCGATCTCGCGTGTAGCCCATCCTTCCCCCAACTGCCACGCCGGATCGTCCCGGTACGGCCGCGTTCGGCATGTGACGACCATGCGCGAGCCGCCGACCTGGTCCGCAAGCTGCTTGATCGCCGCCGCCATGCGCTCCCGACGGCTCAACGCCCCGTTGCGCGTGGGCTCCCGCTTCGACGACACCTCGTCGAGACCGTCCAAGCAGATCAGCGCACCGCCCGACCGCCACGCCCGCAGCACGCTCGGCGCCAACCCTTCGCGCAGCCCGCCGGCTTCGACCGGTGCCAGCAAGCCCTCAACCAGCTTGCCGAAGTCCTGGTCCGGATCGTCGTTCAACCCCTTGGCCACCCTGCCCAACGCGCAGAAGAGCGGGACGGGCAGCGGTGTCACGCCGTCCCAGCCCATGAGATCCACCCCCGCACGTCCATCGCGCATGGTGTCGGCCAACTCCACCGCCAGATAGCGCAGCACCGTGGATTTCCCGGCCCCCGGCGTGCCGAGCAGCACGAGCCGCGAGGACTGTGCGATCGCCTCCACCACCAACTCGGGGCGCCACCACGTGCCCTTGACCTTCGGCGCACTCGCGGCGCTCACAAGACCCCGCCCCGACGCCCAGGCCGCCTGGATCCCAGAGGTCCCGCCGTCAACAGACAGTCGAGAGGGATCGTCGAGCGGCGGCGCATCCTCGCCATCGACCACGTCGTCTTCCGACCGGTCGTCGCGGCTCGGGTCCGCGCGGCGCGCCTCCCCGCGCATCGCCGAGCGATCCGGTTCCACTTGGACCAGCCGCACCGCTTCCGGCAGCACCGCTTCCGGCCACACCGTTGCTGGGTTGCCGTCGTCGATGGCCTTCAGCACCGCCTTCTTCGAAAGGTCGAACGTCCCGAGCCGAATCCGCGCATTTGTCGCCATCGACGTGAACACCCGTCGCAGCGACACCGACGGCGCCCTGGCCTCGTCGCGTCCGGTCCGCTCGCGAGCGAGCAGCGGCCCCAGCCGCATCCGATCGTGCTGGCGCGCCAACGCGTCGAGGTAGTCGTCCAGCATGACCTTCAGCTCGTCCGCCGACGCCGGCGGCCTTGCGCCGAAGAACGCCTGCACGATCCCCAAGTTGACGCCAACCGCATTGCCGCGGAACCCCGCGCCGCCCACGTCGACGAGCGTCGTCCGTCGTGCCGGCTCGTCGACGCCGCCCTCACCCCTCAACTGAGCAAGCTTTTCCTCAAGAGCCTCGCGGACAGCCGGAGAAAGATCGGGCCGTGTCAGCTCGGCCTCAAGCTCACGGATCTGGCCAAGCCGCCTGTCAGTGATGTCCTTGTCGCTCATGCGCAAGAGCCCTGTCGCATGCGATCGCCGTCCCGGCGCACAACCAGGACCGACGTTCCGCCGGCGGCCACTCGCGATACGGGCCACCGATCGTAGGTTAGCGCCGCGCCTGCAACTGAGTCAAACACGGTCCCGATCCTCGTCCACGTCATGGCCCCGGCGCGTTACCCGCTTGCCCTCCGCCGCCAAACGCGATACCGTCCTGCCCCGCCCGCCTTCCCCGCTCGACAGCGGGCGTTCCGGATGGCCTCCCCGCTGCCTGCCTCCATGAAACGGAGCCCAATCCACATGCCCATCTTCAACCGACGCTCCCCGCGCCGCGGGCCCGGCGCCCGCTTTCGTCCGCCCGGAGACGCCGGAGGCGCCGGCCCCCGCGTCGCCCGGCCTGCCGGCGGGTCGCTCGGCGATCTCGAGGCCGACATCGTGCCGCTGCCCATCCCGATCGACAGCCAGCCCGACGCCCGCCCGGTGGTGGTGCTGGTCATCTCTGACCACGCCGTCGTGGGCGAGGATCTGTTGACCGCCGTCGCACCCGATGCCGAATCGGCCGCCGACGCGCTTGCCGCCGTCGTGCGCGCGGTCATCGGGCACGCCGGCGACGGCCGCCGGCGACGCGTCACGGTGCGCCACGCCGTGCTCGTCAAGCCACTCACCGAGCGGCTCGCCGACCTCAAGGCTTCGGTCGGCGCATCACACACGCTGCCCGGCATCGACGATGCCGCCAGTCACCTCCGAGCCCGGCTCGGACTCCCGCCCGTGCCCAACTTGCCCATGATGGTCGCCACGTGGAAGGCTTGGGGGCTCCCCGATCTCACGGTGACCCGGTTGTTCCAGGCCGCTGCCAACTACGCACAGGCCGCACCCTGGCGCTTCATCCAAAACGCCCAGACCCTCGTGGCCGCCATGCCCGGCGGGCGGGTATGGCACACCTGCGTCCTCGGCAACGGCGGCGAGATGTTCGGGTTGTCGCTCTACAGCGAGAAGCAGGATCTCGATCGGCAGTTCGAGGGTTCCAGCCTGTTCGAAGGCGAGGCGCCCAAGGGCACCGTCATCACCCTCACCCTCGAGCCCATCGGCGAGCTGCCCCCGCTTACGGCACGCGAGATCCGCGGCGGGCGGTTGCCGATCGCCGACGAGAAGCACGTCCCCTATCTCATGGTCACCACGCCATGGGCAGGCATCGCGCCGGACCAGGCCGACGACCTCGTCGCCGTGCTGCGCGCCGTGCCCGCTTTCGCCTCGGCCCACCAGGCGCTGTTGAGCGCGGCCACCAAGCCCCCCCGGCCCATCCGCTGGCAAGACCTGACCACCGGCGTTGAGCTGACCTACAGCGGCCTCGTCGGCCGCGGGGCCAAGGTGCCGCTGTGGCCCACGCCGGCGGTCTTGTCGTTGGGTTGTGCCCAGGGCCCGGCCGCCGACCCCGAGGCCGCGCTCACCACCGCCGACGACGTGGATGCGCTGGCCCAGCAGGCCGGCGCGTGGCTGGAGCGCTTCGCGGCGTGGTGCCAGGCGCATCGCGTCAAGGGATCGGCGGCCGCCGACAGCGCCCGGTGGTTTGTCGAAGCCTATCTGGTCGGCTACGTCGGTGTGCCACTGGTGGCGGTCACCGACCCGGACCTGCGCATGTTCCTGTTCGACTGGTTCCCGCGCAAGGTGGCGTGCACGTGGCGGAGCGCGCGAACGCTGCCCCAGGGCTTGGCGACGTTCTTCGCGTTCATGGCCGAAGCCGGCATCGTGTGCCCATGGGCGGAGGCCATCCTGGCCGACAAGGCCGTGTTCGAAACCCGGTTCAAGTCATGCCCGGGCCATGCCTGGTGGGATCCCGGTGTGGAGGACTGGCGCATCGAGCTCAGCCAGGCGCTGGATCGGCTCGTCTTCATTCCGGACGAACGGCTCGGGCGGCGCGACCGCTGGGGCGATACGCTGGGCCCGGACGAGCATGCACTGCGCAGCGAGCTCAGCCGCCGCTGGCTGCTCTGGCGCGACGAGGTCATCGGCGAGGGAACGACCGCCGCCGACGTCGTGCGCAGGGAGCTGGTGCACCGCCAGCGCGCGTGGGAGCAGGCCCGGCATCCCGCGTTCCGAGGCCGCACGCCGGTCGACGTGGTGTTGCGCGAGCGGCGGCGGCAGGGGCGGTCGCCGAAGAGGCTGTGACCCGTGGCGTCGAGGGAGCGTGGAGCATGCCAACGGCAGGTCAGAGGAAGCCGCCGCCGCCGATGGAGAGGCGCAACATGTGGGCCAAGCCGGCGCAGCCGGGAACGGTCGTCGCGTGAGGCCCCGGTCCCGTCGGCAGCACCCTGCGCGCCTCCCGGCACCCCATGCTATCCTTCGCCCCGGAGGTGCCCTCATGGCCGAGGCAGACGTCACGTCCGTCGAGCAGAAGTTGGGCGCGCGCGGCAGGCTGTTGTTGCGGGCCGTGGAGCCGCGCCTGCGCCGACGCCTCCTCGACGTGCTCCTCGAGCCGGACGAACCCCGCAAGCTGACGTATGCCGAGTTCCTGGACTGGATCGACGAGGACACCCATGCCGAATGGGTCGACGGCGAGGTGGTGATGACCAGCCCGGCATCGGACGAGCACCAGGATATCGCCGACTTCCTGACCACGCTCCTGCGCATCTTCGTCCACCATCACGGGTTGGGCTGGGTGCGCAGCGCGCCGTTCCAGATGAAGACCGGGCCCGGACTGCCCGGTCGCGAGCCCGACATCGTGTTCCTGACCTCCGCCCATGCCGGACGTCTGACGCCGACCTACATCGACGGCCCCGCCGATCTGGCGGTGGAGATCGTGTCGCCCGAAAGCGCCAGCCGCGACCGTGGCGAGAAGCCTGTGGAGTACGCGCAAGGCGGCGTGGCGGAGTACTGGCTCATCGACCCGCTGCGCCGCTGGGCGGACTTCTACCGCTTGGAAGGGGATCGCTACGCGGCGATCTTCGCCGGATCCGAAGGCGAGTTCCAATCGCGCGTGCTCCCCGGCTTCCGGCTGCGCGTCGAGTGGCTCTGGCGGCGGCCAAAGCCGTCCGAGGTCGACGTGCTGAGGGATCTGGGCGTGTTGCGGTAGGGCCGGGAGGGGTCGGGTGTGTTCGCCCCGGGGCAGTTGGGTGCAGAGCCCACGACCTCCAATCTCCCCGCCAACAACCTTGCAAATCCAGCACCCCATGTGTAATATGCAAGCATGATCCCCCGTCATGCCGCCGAGCTCGTGCAGCGAGCCTTGGCCCGCCAGGCCGCCGTCGGCCTGCTGGGGCCGCGGCAGGTCGGCAAGACGACGCTGGCCCACGCCATCGCCGCGAACACCCCTGCGGTCTATCTCGACCTCGAGTCCCGTTCCGACCGCGACAAGCTGGCCGATCCCGAGCTCTATCTGAGCCAGTACGAAGACCGGCTCGTCATCCTGGACGAGATCCACCGCGCGCCCGAGCTGTTCGCCACGCTGCGCGGGCTCATCGACGCCGGCCGGCGCCGCGGCCGGCGCGCTGGCCGGTTCCTGGTCCTCGGCTCCGCAGCCGTCGACCTCCTGAGGCAGTCCGGCGAGAGCCTGGCCGGGCGCATCGAGTACGTGTTCCTGGGCCCGCTCGACGTCACCGAGGTCGCCCCCACCCTGCCTGCCGCCACGCAGCTCTGGATCCGCGGCGGCTATCCCGAAAGCCTGCTCGCCGCGTCCGACGCCGACAGCCTGGCGTATCGGCGCAACTTCATCCGCACCTTCCTCGAGCGCGACGTCCCGCAGTTCGGTCCACGCATCCCGGCTGAGACCCTCGAGCGACTGTGGACCATGCTCGCCCACCACCAGGGCGGCTTGCTCAACGCTTCGCAACTGGCGGCCGGTCTCGGGGTGAGCGCGACGACCGTGACGCGCTACATCGACCTGCTCGTCGACCTCATGCTGGTGCGGCGCCTGCGGCCGTGGCACGCCAACGTCGGCAAGCGGCTCGTCAAGTCGCCCAAGGTCTACGTCCGCGACAGCGGCCTCGTGCATGCCCTTCTCGGGCTGGGGGACCATGACGCCGTGGCCGGACATCCCGTCGTCGGCCCGAGCTGGGAGGGCTTCGTGATCGAGAGCCTGCTGGCCGTGGCGCCCGAGGGCACCGACGCCGGCTTTTACCGGACCACGGCCGGCGCCGAGATCGACCTCGTGCTCGACCTGCCGGGACGGCGCGGGCGATGGGTGGTCGAGATCAAGCGCGCCTCGGCCGCCCGCCTCGACCGCGGCTTCCACCACGCCCGCACCGATCTCGGAGCCGACCGCACGGTCGACCACGCCTTCGCCGTCTACGCCGGCGACGAACGCTATCCCATGCCGGCCGCGGTCGAGGCGATCGGCGTCCGCGAGCTGGCCGTCATGCTCGCCGGAGCGTAGAACCGCCCGTCGCTCCCCGCCCTCACCCCCCCGGGAACCGCCCGCCGCCCGGCTGCCCCGGGCAGCGCGGCACCAAGAGCCGCGAGGCATGGCCGAAGCCGCCGTCGAGGATCGGGAAGGCCGGGCTGCCGGCCGCCTCGTCGCCCGGGATCTCCTCGCCGAGGATCGTGCCCGAGCGCTCGATCGTCACCGCCGCCAGGCCCACCACGTTGTTGACGAACCCGCCCTGGCCGTTGAACACGTCGTGCTCCCAGAACGTGGCGCTGACCACCGCGCTGCCGCGGAAGCCCGGGTTGATGAAGCCCCAGTTGGCCAGGTTGATGTACTCCACCTGCTGCGCGTGCAGCTTCTCGCACACGAAGTCGAGCAGCCCGTTCTGGTCGTAGATGTACAGCGCGAAGTCCGTGAAGCCCGGCTTGGCCACCACGTTCTGGATCCCGACCTCCGTCGTGATCCCGCTGCGGTCGCGGTCCTTGATGAACGACGGGATGCCCAGCACCCCCACGCAGCCCGGGCCCGGGCACGGGCAGCACAGCGGGCCGACCTGCCACTTGTAGGCCTGCACCTCGGGGATGAGGTTGTAGGCCACGGCCTCGACCGTCTCGCTGCGCGCCGCGTCGTTGTACTTGAGCAGCGTGGCCACCGCCTGGATGTCCGGGGCGCCGATCGGGTTGGTGCCGGGCTGCCAGAAGTCCTGGCTCTCGACCCGCACGCTGCCCACCCAGTGCCCCGGCAGGCTGTGGATGACCGGCAGGAAGAACGTCTGGCTGCCGCGCGGGCAGACCCAGTCGACGAGCGTCGTGATGATGTCGCCGCCGCGGTCCAGGAAGTACACCTTGACCTTGGCCGACGTCACCGGGCTCAGGTTCTGCACCTGGATGCCCGAGTCCCAGCCCTGGTACTCGCTGTAGATCAGCGGCCCGTAGGCCACCTGGCTGCCGGACTTGAACGCGATCCCGATGCGGTCGTCGTACACGTAGCTGAAGTCCGCCGGGTCGCCGACGTAGCTCATCAGCACGTCGCGGCCCACGATGTCGACCACCATGCCCATCGGCTCGCTGGCGCGGATCCAGGCGCTGCCCTGGAAGTCCGGGCCGACGCAGTCGCTGACGTCGAACTGGAACGTCTCGCCCGGCGCGAGCGTCAGCACGTCGCACACCCGCGCGCGCAGGCAGTCGTCCTGCGCCTTGAACCACAGCTCGAGCGAGCTGCACTCGAGCCCGCCGTTCTGGATGTAGATGATGCTGTTGAAGCCGCCCTTGTCGCTGTACACCAGCGGCGCGTAGTACCCGAAGCCGCCGAAGACCGGGTCGGGCGCCCCGAGCATCGTGCCCGAGAGCCCGCTGTACGAGGCCGACACCTCGGCGCCGGGCGTCACGTCGCCCGGGCAGTGCCGCAGCACCTCGATGCCGAACGGCGACCCGTACGCCAGCACCATCGGGATGCCGCTGTAGCTGTAGCCCTCGTTGTACGCCTTCTTGAAGCGCCGGTAGTCGTCGGCGTCGCCGACCACGTTGAAGAAGAGCTGCTCGCACATGAAGTCGGCCACGATGTCGTCGAAGCCGAGGCCGCCGGCCAGGCCGAGGTCGCTGAACTGCGCGGCCGTGAAGCTGAAGGCGATGCCGCTCTTGGCGCCGGTGGGGATCTGGCCGCCGAGGAAGTTCCAGCTCGAGCCGGGGATGAGCAGGCCCGAGCACTCGACCTTCAGCGGCCCGGCGGCCTGCGGCGGGCAGAAGCCCGGCGGGCCCCACGTGACGATGACGATCTTGGAGAGCTGGTGGCCGAGGTTCTGCGCCTCGATCCACGTGCGGCAGACGTCGTCCTGCCCCAGGTGGTTCAGGATGGGCAGGTGCACCTGCCGGCCGGGCGACGGGTCGGCGTGCGCCGCGCGCGTGCCGGCCAGCAGGCCCGCGGCCAGCCCGGCGGCGGCGCCGATCCCCCAGACGATCCAACCGATGCGTTTTCCTCGACCTCTCATACCAAGACCTCCAGCAAGCGAATCAACGGACAACGGCCAACACGCTTCGAACGCTCGGGACGCCGCGGGCAGGCTGGCGGAGGGGCAGGAGATGCGCTCGGCGCTACGTACAACGCACGGGATCGCCGGAATGATACGGCGGAATACGCCGAGGGTCGGGCGCGGGCGACGCCGGGGGCCCAGGCCCCCGGCGTCGCCCGCGATCACGGTCTCTACCGCCGCACGCCGGCAGGGGGCGCCGGGGCGGTGGGCGGCTCGGTGGTCGGCGGCTCCGTCGTCGGCGGCGCGGTCGTCGGCGGCTCCGTCGTCGGCGGTGCGGTCGTCGGCGGGACCGTCGTCGGCGGCTGCGCCGGCACGGCCGTGTTGGTGGCCGGCGCCTGGGTCGCCTGGGCCTGCGTCGGCGCCGGGGTGTCCGTCGCCTCCTTCTCGCGGACCTTGACCTTCACCGAGCGCGTCTCCTCGGTCCCGTCCTGCTTGACCACGCGCAGCGTATAGGTCGTCGTCTCGTCCGGGCATACCGTGGTGCCGCCGGTCTCGCCGGCCTTGCCCTCGCCGTTGACGTAGTAGGCCTTGACGCCGCGCACCGTCCACCTCAGCGTCGTGCAGTCGCCCGCGTCGATCTCGTCGTCGCCGGCCGAGAAATCGGCCGTGAACGCGGCCGGCGTCGGGCTCGGCGTCGGCGTCGTGGTGCCGGCCAGCGCCACGGTGGGCGTGCCGCGCGTCGGCAGCGCGCGTGTCGGCAGCAGCACGGTCGCCGTCGGCTCGCCGGTCTCGCCGGGGGCCGTGAGCGACACGCTGCCCGCCGGGCCGCTGCAGTCGAGGTTCTCGACCGACACCCAGCCCGTCTCGGCCTGGGCGATCGGCCGGACGCGCAGCCACTCGGCCGCGTCGTCGCGCTGGATGGCCTCGACGATCGTGCCCTCCGACAGCGGGTCGCCCACCGCCTCGGCCTCGGCGTCGGCCTCGCTGAGGAACGGCGTGTCGTCCGCCGTCACCTCGCAGCGGTAGGCCACGCCGACGATCGACGTCTCGGCCTCGCCCTCGGCCGCGTCGTCGTACCAGGCCTTGACGACGGCCGCGTCGATGTCGCGCGGCGTCGAGAGGGCGCCGGCCTCGCCGAAGCCCGCCGCCTGCCCGGCCGTCAGGGTGACCACCTCCGCCTCGTCCGCCGCGTCGGCGCCGTCGACGCGGCGCACCTGGGCCGTGCCCTCCAGCACCGCCAGCCACGCCGAAGGCTCGCTGCCCGGCACCAGGCTGACGATGAAGTCGGCCGCGCCGGACGTGACGTCGACGGTGACCCAGCGCGCCTTGACGGTCAGCGTGGCCGGCTCGCCGGCGCCGAGCAGCGTGTAGCGGCCCGTGCCGGTGGCCTGGTCGAGGATGGCGTAGCGCGTCTCGGGCTTCGAGAGGCTGACGAGCGTGTCGGTGTCGGTCAGCAGCTCGTGGGTGAGGAAGCCGTCCCAGGCGAGCGTCGCGCGCCCGCCTTCGCGGGTGAGGATGTTGGCGCCGGGCTCGACGTCCACGGCCTCGTCGGCCTCGAGCATGGTGCCGGCTTCGGTCTCCTTGTTGCGGAACTCGACGACGGGCTTGAGCGCCGTCAGCACGGGTGCGGCGGCGACGGCCTCGGGCGTGGCCGTCGGCGCGGGCGTCGGGGTGTCGCTGCCGCATCCGATGAGCAACGGCGCCAGGATCACGGCAGTCGCGAGCCCGGGGATGGTTCGCTTCACGAGCATTCTCCTCCAGCTGCGCGGACGGGCCGATCGTCGCCCGTCCGATTCGGGGTGTGAGCACGACGCGGCGGCGCACGACGGCATGGGCCTGCCGCTCCGCATCGCGGGTGCGGCATCCATTATACCAGCCCCGCGCGGGGCGTGCCGGGCCGGTCAGCCGGTGACGATGTTGACCAGCTTGCCCGGCACCACGACGACCTTGCGCACCGGCCGGCCGGCGATGTGGGCCCGAATCCTGTCGTCGGCCAGCACGGCCGCCTCGACGGCCGCCGCGTCAAAGCCGGCCGGCACGACGACGCGGCCGCGCACCTTGCCGAGGACCTGCACGACGACCTCGACGGCGTCCTCGACCAGGAGCGCCGGGTCGTACGCCGGCCATGGGGCGTAGGCGATCGACTCGGCGTGCCCGAGCCGCTGCCACAGCTCCTCGGCCAGGTGCGGCGCCAGCGGCGCGAGCATCAGGCACAGCGGCGCGGCGACGGGGCGCGGGAGCGCGTCGAGCGCCGTCAGCGCGTTGGTCAGCTCGATCAGCGCGGCTATGGCGGTGTTGAAGCGCAGGCCGTCGAGGTCGTCGGTGACCTTGGCGATGGTGCGGTGCAGGGCCCGCTCGAGGTCGGCGCCGGCCGGCGCGTCGACGACGCGCAGGTCACCGGTCGCCTCGTCGACGAACGCGCGCCACACGCGGTTGAGGAAGCGGCTGACGCCCACGATGTCGCGCGTGCTCCACGGCTTGGAGGCGTCGAGCGGGCCGAGGTACATCTCGTACAGCCGCAGCGTGTCGCAGCCGTAGCGCTCGACGATGTCCTCGGGCGTGACCATGTTCTTGAGGCTCTTGCCCATCTTGCCGTACTCGCGCCGGACGGGCTCGCCGGCGTGGAAGAACGCGCCGTCGCGTTCCTCGACCTCGTCGGCGGGCACGTACACGCCGCGCCGGTCGGTGTAGGCGTAGGCCTGGATGTAGCCCTGGTTGAAGAGCCGCCCGAAGGGCTCGGGCGTGCTGACGTGGCCGAGGTCGTAGAGCACCTTGTGCCAGAACCGGGCGTACAGCAGGTGCAGCACGGCGTGCTCGACGCCGCCGACGTACAGGTCCACGCCGTGGCCGGCCATCCAATAGCGCTCGCGCGCCGGGTCGACGAGCGCGTCGGCGTTGTGGGGGTCGATGAACCGCAGGTAGTACCAGCACGACCCGGCCCAGTTCGGCATCGTGTTGAGCTCGCGCTCGTATGCCCGCCCGTCGATCGTCACGCGGCGCCACGCCTCGGGCGCCCGGCCGAACGGCGGGCGCGGCGGGGCGTCGGGGTCGTCGCTGCCCTCGGGCTGGAAGTCGTCCATGTCGGGCAGCGTCACCGGCAGATCGGCGGCGTCGACGGGTCGGATCTCGCCGTCGGGGCCGTGCAGGATGGGGAACGGCTCGCCCCAGTAGCGCTGGCGGCTGAACAGCCAGTCGCGCAGCTTGTACTGCACGTGCGCCCTGCCGCGGCCGCTCGCCGCGAGCCACGCCGTGATGGCACGCTTGGCGTCGGCGGTGGCCAGGCCGTCGAGCGACACCTCGGCGTTGGCGGAGTTGACGCCGACCCCGGCGCCGGTGAAGGGCTCGGGGTACTCGGCGATGTGCGCCAGGTAGTCGCCCAACCCGCCCGGCCGGCCGGCGACGGCGGCCTGCTCGGCGAGCCACGCGTCGTCGGGGCGCACGACGGCGACGATCGGCAGCCCGAACGCGCGCGCGAAGTCGAAGTCGCGCCCGTCGTGCCCGGGCACCGCCATGATGGCGCCGGTGCCGTAGCCCATGAGGACGTAGTCGGCGATCCAGATCGGGATGCGCTCGCCCGAGGCGGGGTTGACGGCGTGGGCGCCGGTGAACGCCCCGGTCTTGACCTTGGCCTCGGCCTGGCGCTCGATCTCGGTCCGCCCGGCCGCGGCGGCGCGGTAGGCGTCGACCTCGGCGCGGCGGTCGGGCGTGGTCAAGCGGTCGACGAGGGGGTGCTCGGGGGACAGCACCATGTAGGTGGCGCCGAAGAGGGTGTCGGGCCGCGTGGTGAACACCGTGATGACGGCGTCCGTCCCGTCGACCGGGAAGTCGACGTGGGCGCCGGTGCTGCGCCCGATCCAGTTGCGCTGCATCAGCTTGACGGGCTCGGGCCAGTCGACGTCGTCGAGGTCGGCCAGCAGGCGCTCGGCATAGGCGGTGATGCGCAGCATCCATTGCCGCAGCGGCCGGCGGTAGACCGGGAAGTTGCCGCGCTCGCTGCGGCCCTCGCTGGTCACCTCTTCGTTGGCCAACACGGTGCCCAGCGCGGGGCACCAGTTGACGGGCACCTCGGCGAGGTAGGCGAGGCGCTGCCCGTCGACGGCGGCACGGCGCGCGGCGGGGTCGAGGTCGGCCCATGGACGGCCTTCGGGGTCGCCGGGCAGCACGAGCGCGCCGCCGGCGGCGACGTGCCACCGGCCGGCCGCGAGCTCGGCCGTGAGGTCGTCGACGGGGCGGGCGCGCCCGGCGGCCGGGTCGAACCAGCTCGCGTAGAGCTGGAGGAAGATCCACTGCGTCCACCGGTAGTAGGCGGGGTCGGTGGTCTGGATCGCGCGGTCCCAGTCGTAGCTCAGGCCGAGCAGCTTGAGCTGGCCGACCATGGTCTCGATGTTGCGCTCGGTGGTGATGCGCGGGTGGACGTTGTGCTCGACGGCGAACTGCTCGGCGGGCAGGCCGAACGCGTCGAAGCCCATGGGGTGCAGGACGTTGAAGCCGCGCATGCGGCGGTAGCGGGCGACGATGTCGGTGGCGATGTAGCCGAGCGGGTGCCCGATGTGCAGGCCCTTGCCGCTGGGGTAGGGGAACATGTCGAGGACGTAGGACTTCGGGCGGCCTGCGTCGAAGCCGGGCTCGCCGGGGTCGGGCGTGCGGAAGGTCTGGCGGTCGGCCCAGTAGGCCTGCCACTTGCGCTCGATGACCCGGAAGTCGTATGCGTGCATGGGGTTTGCCCCGTGGTGGGCGCCGGCGGCTCGGCGCACGATTGAAGGGGAATTCTACGGCGGGGAGCAAATCCGGAGCCCTCAGCCGACCGCCTCCCCCAACCGCCGCAGCGCCGTCTCGAGCATCGCCGCCGCCAGCCGGCGCCCGTCCGCGCGCGGGGCGTGGATCGCCGCCAGCCGCAGGCACGTCGCGGCTTCCAGGAGCCGCACCCGCGCGCCGTCGAGACCGGCGTCGCGTGCCGTGCAGCGCGCGGCAAACGCCACGCGGCAGCGCTCGATCGCCGCGCGGTCCGCCGGCCGCTGCTCCGCCAGCAGCCGCAGGTGCGCGCCGAAGTTGGCCACGTCCACCGCCGGCTCCGACAGCGCCGCGTCGTCGAAGTCCAGCACCGCCAGGCCGCCCGCGCCGTCCACCAGCACCTGGTCGTGGTAGAAGTCGCGGTGCACCGGCCGCCAGCGCCAGCCGGCGTCGCCGTCCGGCGCAGCGGCATCCGCCCCGCGCCCGCCATCCGCGCCGCCCCCGACCCCTGCCCCGGCGCCCCGCAGCACCGCTGCCAGGCACCGCCGCGCCACCGCCCCCAGGTCGGGGTGCGTCGCCGCCAACCCCTCCACCCGCCCTGCCAGCGGCCGCAGCTCGTCCGCCAGGCCGTGCCGCCGCGGCAGCGCGACGCCCGACGCGTGCAGCGC
>QEVT01000291.1 GCA_003576755.1 bacterium
GACCCGCCGCCCGAGCCGGGCGTGCGCGGCGACGCCGCCGCGGCGGGCGGCGGCGTTGGACGACGGCAGGCCGTGCACGTGCTCGAGCCACCACGCCCGGCGGCAGTACCGGTAGGCGCCGAGCTCGCTGGCGCGGCGATAGCGCGGCGCGGTCATGCGGGCGGGGGGATGGGGCGCGGCGGCGCGGGTCACGGCGCGCCGCCGCCCCACAGCGGCGACGGGTACTCGCCGGCCTCGACCAGCGCCCGGATGCCGGCGACGACGAACGGCGCGTCGGCCGGGTACGTCACGCCGAGCCAGCGCGCGCGCGTGGGGATCACCCGGACGCGCGCGGCCCCGGCGCGGACGGCGGCGTCGACGACCGCCGGCAGGTGCAGCTCGGCCGCGGGGTCGTCCCGGCCGCCCGCGGCGAGAAAGGCCGCGAACGCCCGGTCGAGGTGCGCGAACACGCCGGGGGTGAAGCCCCACAGGTTCATCGACACCGGCGTGTCGGCTGCCAGGCGGTGCCAGGCGCCGTCGTCGCCGAGGCACCGCGCGCCGTCGCCGTCGGGCGCGATGCGCAGCCGCTCCTCGACGCGCACGAGGTCGCCGTCCGCGCTCACCGTGCAGATGCCCCGGGAGACCGAACCGTGGTCGGACAGCGTCTGGCGCAAGGGGTAGCTGACGAGGAAGTAGGTGTCGCGGCCCGCGCCCGGGTCGGCCGCCCGGATGCCAGCGGCGGCGCCATCGACCTCGCCCCCCCGCAGCGCGTCGCCGAGGCGTGCGAACGCGGCGCGGCCGTAGAAGTCGTCGGCGTTGACGACGCCGAACGGGCCGTCGACCGCGTGTCGGCACGCCCGGACGGCGTGCGCGGTGCCCCACGGCTTGCGCCGGGCGGGCGGCGCGGTGAACGGGGGCGGCACGTCGTCGAGCGACTGGAACGCGTAGCCGACGTCGATGGCCCCGCCGAGGCGCGGCGCGACCAGGGCCCGGAAGTCGGCCTCGATGTCGCGCCGGATGACGAACACCACCCGCCCGAAGCCGGCCCGGCGTGCGTCGAAGGCCGCGTACTCCAGCATGATCTCGCCCGACGGCCCGACCGGCTCGATCTGCTTGAGGCCGCCGTAGCGGCTGCCGACGCCGGCGGCCAACACGACGAGGGTGGGGGCGGGTGCGGCCACGGTGTGCAAGGCTGCCATGGGATCAGCGTCGGACGTCGCGCGTCACGGGGCGCGCCGCCCCGCCGGGGCCGTGGTCGACCGCACGGCCTACCGGCACCCGCACCGGTACTCCACGGGGTTGCCGAGCCGATCGTAGGGCGCGTTCGGGTTGCGCAGGCCGAGCGTCGCACGGTACGGGTTGTTGACGGGGTGGAACGGCGTGTTGGGGTTGCAGAGCTGCCCCCAGCCCCCCACGGCCGACGGCTCGGCGAGCGCGGCGCGGACCACGTCGGCCGGCGCCTTGAGGCCCGGGCACGCCGTCGGCGCCGGGCACGTCGTGGCGTTGCCCCGGATCGTCCAGTCCACCTGCGTGCTGTCGTGGTAGAAGTCGTCCTTCGGGTCGAGCATGAGGTACACGTCCTCGCCCGGCACCACCGCCGACGTCGTCGTGAACGACAGCGGCCCGCTGCCGTTCTGCAGCCCGCCCGACCCGAGCCGCGTGGCGCCCTGGACGAGGTGCCACAACACCCCGTCGCCGCCGCCGGCGTCGGCGTCGCGCACCGTGAGGCCGATGCGGATGCCGTCGCGCACCGGGCTCCGCCAACGCACCACCATCAGCCGGCCGTCGCCCGGGTGGGCCACCGCCCGCCCGCTCGGGTACACGATCGGCGGCGTCGTCGCGAAGCACGTGCGGTTGACCGGCGCCCGGTTGAAGACGATCGCCGGCGCGCCGAGGTCGGGGCGCCCGGAGATCCAGGCCTGGAGGCCGCTCTGGCCGCACAGCGACGTCTCGAACGCCGCGCCCGGCAGAAGCGAGAACGTGCCGGGGTCGCGCGCCAGCGAAGCGCTCTCGAGGTAGGCCCACACGCCGGACCGCCCGGCGCGGTCCGGCCCCGGGTTGACCTGGCCGGGCCACGGCTTGAAGTCGGCCGCCAGGTCCCACGCCGGCTGGCACTGGGCGCCGCCGCTCACGCCGGCGCCCGACACGGCCAGGTCGTACTCGGCCACGAACCCGCGGGCGTAGTTGGCCACGCGCAGCCGCGCCGGCCGGCCCGTCGCGACGAACGACAAGGCCTGGCGGCACGCGGCCTGCTCCGTGCTGGGGCCGGCACGGCCGGGCTGGAGGTCGGCCTCGACGAAGAGGTCGCCGCGGTCTTCGCCGTCCTTGCGCCCGACCAGGCACGGGGCGTTGGTCTGGCGGAGCACGACGGTGACGCGCGCCCCGGCCGGCGCGGCGATGTCGTGGGTGGCGAACGACCCGGCGGGGCTGCCGATCACGGCGCCGGTGAAGCGCACGGCCGCGTCCTGCGCCGGCGGGGCGCCGAGCAGCGGCGTGGGGCCGATGACGGCGGCGACGCACGCCAGCACGATCGATGCGGCTGCCGCCCGCGGCCCGGGGTGGGTCAACATCGCGTCCTCCTTGTCGTTGATACGGCGTCGGCGGTGGGCTACAGCGTAGCACATGGCGTGGATCCAATCCATCGAGGTCTCGCCGGCCACCGCGCGCGCCCGCGCCGTCGCGCCGTGTTGTCCTGCCCCGCCCGCGCCGTATAATTGGCCCGCGGCCGGGGTGCGGCCACGCTCAGCACGACCCCAGGAGGTGAGGCGAATGGCGTACGAGAGCACGGCGACCAGCGCGGGCGCGGTCATCGACGTGGCCGAGGCGGCGTTCGAGGCCGAGGTGATCGATCGTTCGTACGACACGCCGGTGTTGGTGGACTTCTGGGCGCCGTGGTGCGGCCCGTGCCGTGCGCTCAGCCCGGTGCTCGAGCGCCTCGCGCACGAGGCCAACGGGCAGTGGGTCCTGGCCAAGGTCAACACCGACGAGAACCCCGGCATCTCGGGCGCCTTCCGCATCACCAGCATCCCCACCGTCATCGCCTTCGTCGAGGGCGAGCCCGTCAACGCGTTCATGGGCGCGCTGCCCGAGGCCAAGATCCGCGCGTTCATCGACGGCGTCGTGCCCAGCGAGGCCGACCGCCTTGCCGAGGCCGCCATGGCCAGCGAGGCCTCCGACGACCCGGCGGCGGCCGAGTCGGGCTACCGCGCCGCGCTGGCGCTCGACCCCGCGCACCCGGCGGCGCTGCTCGGGCTCGGCCGCGTCTTGTTCAACACCCACCGCGTGCACGAGGCCGTCGGCTTCCTCGACCGGGTTCCCCACGGGACCCCCGAGCGCGAGAAGGCCGAGTCGTGGGCCGCCAAGGCGCGCTTCCAGTCCGAGAGCGGCGTGTCGGGGGGCGAGACCGAGGCCCGCCGGCGCGTCGCCGACAACCCCGACGACATGGATGCCCGCCTCGCGCTCACCGCCGCGCTCACCGCCCGCGAGCAGTACCGCGAGGCGCTCGAGGGGCTGCTCGAGGTCATGAAGCTCGATCGCGACGCCTACCACGACCGCGCGCACGAGCGCATGCTGGCGATCTTCAAGGCGCTCGGCGACGACCACGACCTCACCCGGGAGTATCGCCCGCAGCTCGCGGCGCTGCTGTGGTGACGGCGCCGCCGCGCCAGATCGCCTTGCCGACGAAGAACGGACCGAGGCTCGTCAGGTAGAGCGAGGTCTGCTGCGTGCCGCGCATCGACTGCACGACGGCCGACAGCGGGTGCAGCTCGCGCCCGAGCAGGCCGACGACGAAGTCGTTGTCGTGCCGGTCCAGCCCGTGGCACGCCAGGCGGATGTCGTGGGCCAGGTCGGCCCGGCCATAGGTCATCCCGATGACGCCGTGCTCCTTGAGGATCGCGCGCTGCTCGTCGTCGGGCAGGCGGGCGAAGGCCCCGCTGCGCCGGAGCGGGTACCACACGGCCCAAGGCCACGCGGGGTTCAGCGCGTGGCGCACCGGGCGGTGCAAGAGCACGTCCTCGAGGTCGGGCTCGTAGCCCAGGGCGTACGTCCGGCCGAGCATCGTCAGCGCCGGCTTTTGCGTGAGGCCGCCGAAGGGCCCGCCGGCGAGCACCGGGCGCAGGGTGTCGACGAAGAAGTCGGGATCGTCGCTGAACGTCAGCAGCGCGACGCCGCGCGGGTCGTGGAGGTCGGCGTACAGCACGCCCGGGACGGCGGCGCGGGCGAGCGCGTCGACCAGCGGCGCGGTGTCGTGGCAGTCGCCGAAGGCCTGGAGCAGCATGAACAGCCGTCGGTCGAGCGATTGCCGCCGGCCGTCCTTGATGCCGCCCTTCTCGCTGAGGTCGGGGGTCTCGAAGGGCGTGCGTTCGGCGCGGCTGGGCTCGGCGGTCATGGGGCGGGTCTCCGGGCGAGGCGTGGGTGCGGGGCGGGTGTGCAGCGGGGTTGTTGATAGCACACCCGTCCGGCCGGGGTGAAATCGCGCCGTCAGCGCCAGGCCAGCCACCAGGCGCCGGCCA
>QEVT01000292.1 GCA_003576755.1 bacterium
CGGCCCGGCACGACCTTGAAGGTCACGGCGGGCATGGCCTGGACGCCGGGGCCGGCCGCGACGGCGAACGGACGCCCGAGCGGCAGGCCGTTGGCGAAGAGCCGCTGGCCGAGCACGTCGGGGCCGTCGACGGCGTCGTCGATGGTCCATGCCACGAGGCCGCGCGCGTCGAGGAGGTCGCTGCCGGCGGTGCCGGACGACGTGCGCCCGCCGGGCCGATCCGCCCGCTGCGTCACGACGATCGACGGCGCGTACTCGTCGGCGGGGCCCTGGACCACCGGGAAGTCGCCGGCGCCGGCGCCGCCGCGCGGCAGGCCGCTCTCGAGGATGCGCATGCCGAAGATGTCCTTGTTGCCGGCGCGGTCGTCGGTGAACAGCACGAGCAGGCTGTCGTCGTCGCTGAGGTCGCGGGCGATGGTGGGGTCCTCGGCGCGGCTCGGGCCGCTGGCGACGGCGAACGGGGCGCCGCGCGCCAGGAGCGCGCTGTTGAGGCGCACGCCCATCACGTCGCCGGCGTCGTTGGTGTTCTCGCTCCACACGACGAGGTACTCCTCGCCGCCGCGGGCGGCGCGGATGACGTCGGGGTACATCTGGTCGCCGGGGCGGTCGAGGATCAGCCGCGGCCGGCCGTTGGCGCGGCCGTTGTCGAACAGGCGCTGGGCGTACAGGTTGTAGTCGCCGGCGCCGGGCGCCTTCTCGCTCCACACGACGAGGTCGCCGATGATCGCCGGCGCGAGCTGGTCGCCCTTTTGCCCTGCGGCGGCGCCGGTGCCGGTGGCGCCGGTCAGCTCCCAGTCGCCGGCGCTGCGGCCGCCGACGGGCAGGCCGTTGGCGCGCACGCGCTTGGCGAAGATGCGGTTGCCGGCGCCGCGGTCCTCGACCCACACCAGCACGTACTCCTCGCGCTCGGCGACGTAGACGACGTCGGCCTGCGCCTGGTCGTGGCCGGTCGGCGCGGTCTGCGCGGCGGCCGGCGGGGCACCCGGGAGGGCGAAGGCCGCGGCCAGGGCCGCGGCGGCAACGAGGGCGTTCAACGCACGGGATTTCAAGGTTCGCATCGGTCGTTCTCCTTCGGTGACGACGGTTGTGGGTGGTGGGCGCGGGGTCCGGCGCGGCCCGCGCCCGCCTCGTTCGCCGTCGGTCGCGCGGCGCGCCGGGTCTGGGGTTGCAGCCCAGGTCCGCGGTCGTGGGATCGACGGCCTGCTTCACGCTTCACGACGATTGGCGGGGGTGGTTTGTGACCGCTCACGCCGATAGGGAAACGCCGCGGTTACGGCGGCCGGGGGCGGGGGGCGGCAAGGTTGGGACGCGGCGGTGGACCTGCGGCTTACCCGCCCGGGCCGGCGGCGTGGAACCGCCCGCCGCGATCGCGTTACCAACCCTGGCACGCCGCGGAGCCGCGGCCTTGCCAGCACCCGTGAAGGAGCTCGCCATGCGCACGACACGCATCCCCGCCCGCCTCGCCGCCGCGGCGGCGGCCTCGGCCGCCCTCGCCGCCGCTTTCGTCCTCGCCGGCACGGCCGGCCTGGCGTCGCCGGCCGGCGTGGCGCTCGCCCAGCACCAGCCGACCGCTGAGCCGACCGCCGCCCCCACCGCCACGCCCGCTCCGAGCGCATGCATCGCCGACGCGACCAAGTACGCGTACCCGCACACCGTGCTGCTCGGCGAGACGTTGAGCATCACGTTGACCTTCCGGGCCGTATGTCCGGCCGGCGCCACGCCGCTCCACGTCGTGTTGGTGCTCGATGCGTCCGGGTCGATGGCCGGCGAGCCCAGCCGCCAGATGAAGGATGCGGCGAAGATGCTGATCGATCGGCTGGACTTGCAGAACAACCCGTCCACCCAGGTCGGGGTCGTGCAGTTCAACGCCGGCGCCACCACTCTCTGCGAGTTGACCAACACCTCCGGCCAGGCCAAGGCTTGCGTCAGCCGGGTGGCCGCCGAGGGAGGCACGTGCGTGGATTGTGGCATCCACGAAGGGCTGCGGGTGCTTCTCTCCGGGCGACGAAAGGCGCAGGGCGCGAACGCCATCAACGAGGTGATGGTCGTGTTCGCCGACGGCGCCAACAACGCGGGCTGCGACGCAGTCCTGCAGGCGGCGCGCCAGGCCAAGGCGCAGGGCATCGTCGTGATCACGGTCTGCCTGGGCCCGGGCTGCGACACGCAGTGCATGCGCCAGGCGGCCAGCTCGGCGCGCTACTTCTTCGAGATCGGCGACACGGCGGGGCTCATGGCGGTCTTCGAGCGAATCCGGACGGACGTCCTGTCGATCGACCTTCGGCGGCTGACGCTCGTCGACGTCTTGCCCCCGAACATGCAGCTCGTGCCCGACAGCGCCGTCCCCGCGGCCGACGTCTCCGCCGACGGCCGCACCCTGAAATGGGTGCAGACCTTCGTGCCGTCCGACGGGCTCACGGTCACGTTCAAGGCACGCCCGCTCGAGGTCGGCCGGCACCCGACCAACGTCGTGGCGAGGGTCGACTTCGTCGACAAGCTCGATGCGGCAGGGTCCGCCGTGTTCCCCGTGCCGTTCGTCGACGTCATGGCCGTGCCGGGCACCCCGGTTCCGGCGCCGCCACAGGCGCGGCACGCCTGGGCGGTCGACGGCGCGCCGCTCGCGGTCGGGGGGCGCGGTCAGGTGCGTTTCGGGCTGCTGTTCGACCCGCCACGGGTGCCCGAGGACACGCACGTGGCCATCGTCGCGGACGGCTCGGGGTCGATGGCCAACGACAACCCGCGGCTCAAGGCGGCGCTCGCGACGATGCTCGACCGCCTCGACCAGACCGGGTCGAGCCTGTGGAAGGCGGCGGTCGTCCACTTCAACAGCATCGCGATCACCGACTGCGCGCTGACGCGCGACCTCGCCGCGCTGCGGTCGTGCATCGACCGGATCCCGGCCTCCGGCGGCACGCGCATCGACCTCGGCCTGCAGGCGGGCCTCGATGTCCTGCGGGACGGCCGGCCGTCGCCCGGCCACGAAGACCTCGTCCTCTTCACCGACGGGGCCAACAGCGCGGGGTGCGGGCCGGTGCTCGATGCGGCCGGCCGGGCCAAGGCCGACGGCGTCGAGGTGCACGTGGTGTGCATGGAGGCCAACGGCTGCGACGTCGCGTGCATGCAGCAGGCCGCCTCGTCCCCCGGGCACTACCACGGGATCACCAGCGCCGACGGGTACGGGCCGGTGTTCGGGGCGGTCGCCGACCGGCTGGTCGCCGACCGGCGCGTCGCGTCGGTCGGCCTGTCGCTGCGCGTGCCGCCACACCTGCAGCTCGTCCCGGGCTCGTGGTCGGTGCCGCCGGCCGCCAGCGACGCGCGGTCGGCACGGTGGGACATGGCGGCGTTCCCGCGCGTTGGCATCGACCTGTCGTTCGCCGTCGAGGGGGTGGACGACGGCGCCGGGCCGCTCGACATGACCGTCGACGCCGCCTTCGCGCGCCATCCCGGCCGGCGCATCGACGCGCCGTCGGCGCCGATCGTCGTCGGCAACCCGCCGGCGGCCACGCCCGGTGCGGCGCCGAGCCACACGCCGACGCCGCCGGCGACGGCCGGCCCGGCCGCCACCGAGACGCCGCGCCTGGCCCCGACGGCCAGCGAGACGCCGCGCCCGACGCCGACGCTGAAGTTCGGCGACCCGGTGCTCGACCGGCACGTGTTCCTGCCGCTCGTGGTCCGCGAGGCATGCCCGGACGTCGCGGCGGCCGACATCGTCGTCGTGCTCGACACGTCGAACAGCATGTCGGAGCGGGCGGTGGACGGCGGCACCAAGCTGGCGGCCGCCGCGGCTGCGGTCGGCGCGCTGTTCGACGGCCTCGGCCCGGCAGACCGGGTGGCGCTCGTGACGTTCGACGCCGCGGCGCGCGTGGCGGCGCCGCTGTCCGGCGACCCCGCGGCGGCCCGTGCCGCGCTGGCGACGCTGCCGCTCGCGGACGGGACCGCCATCGACGCCGGCCTGCGCACGGCCCGCGGGCTGCTGGCCGCGGCGCCGGACCGCGGCGCCCGGCGGGCGGCGATCGCGCTCTTGACCGACGGACGGGCCCACCCGTCGGCCCCGTCGGCGGTGGTGGCCGAGGCGGACGCGGTCAAGGCCGCCGGCATCGCGCTCTACGCGGTGGGCCTGGGGCGCGAGGTCGACGACCGGCTGCTGGCGTCCATCGCGAGCTCGCCGGACCACCTGCACCTCACCACCGGCCGCGCCGAGGTGGTGGCGGCGTTTCGGGTGATCGTTGCCCGCTGCGGGGGCGCGTTCTGGGGAGGGCGGTGACATGCGGGACGGGGGGCGGTCTAGATCTCACGACGAGACCGCATGCCGACCCGGCAGGGGCGGGTGTTCAAACCCGCCCGTACCCATCCAAACCCGCCCGTACCCCATTCAACTCCGCCCCGGGAATCTCCCCCTCCCCCAGCCGTTTTCATGCCATTGGACAGAACGTTTGTGCGTATATCAGAAGGCAAGGCCGGGGCGGAGCGCACGAAACATGAGAGCCATGTCCCAAAGGGATTTGGTGCCAGGCTCACCGTCGCCCTTGCGTCCAAGGAAGCCACCGAGCTTGGCGATCCACCGGATGGCTTGGCGCAGCGAGGGTGGTTCGTCGGGGGGGCGCGCAACACCGTGAACGATGCAGTAGAGTGCTTGCCACTGGTCGTCGTCCAACAGGAGGGTACAGGGTTGGTCCGGGATATCGCGGGCCAGCATGGTGGCGTACAGCACATACCAGGCGACGACGCTGTAGACCGCCAGGCATCGGAAGAGGCGGTCGGCGGTCTGCAACTCACGGGCTTCGATCTGACAGCCGCTCTTGAGCACCTTGTGCCAGACCTCGATCGACCAGCGACAGGCATACCAGTCCAGACAGCGCAACGCGTCCTGTGGCCCCTCTATAGGCAGCGTGGTCAAGAGCATCCACTCGATGGGCGATGCGCCTGCGGGCGGTGCTTTCTCCTGCGCCAGCACCGCCCACAGCTGGACCTCGGGCAGTTTCTCGGCCGCACGATTCTTGGGCGGTTGCAGCGTCACCCGCTGCCAGCGAACATTCAGCTGCGCTTGGCGGGCCGGACGGTCATCCCGCGGTCGCACTTGCACCGTGACGCTGGCGCCCACTGCACTGGCGGCCACCTGCGCCCACAGCTTCTGCTGGGGATGCGCCACCCGTCGATCCGACATCGCCCGCACCAACAGGTCCACGCCGACCGGTCGGGGAACAAGGAACAGATCGTAGACATCGGCTTCCCGATCCCCGACGCTCACGAAGTGGGTCGTCGGGCAGGCTGCGCGTGCCTCGCACACCGCCTCCAGACTACTGAGCCACTTGCGGCTCTCCTTCTCTTCGATGGGCCGCTGGGCATGGTCCCCTTGGCGAGACGCGCCCAAGCGCTGCCACAGTTGCTGTTGCAGGAGACCCAACGGTACTCGCTCCGGCGTCAAGGCCATGGTCGTGTGCACCAGACAGCCCTCGTGGTTCCCCTTGCTCGCACGCAAGGATCCCAGCCCCTCGGCACCATGCGTCCAGTACACCTCCGTCGAGTCTTGGATCGCCAGCACCGTGTCCACAACCCTCAATCGATCCCGGGTCGCCTCGACGTGGCTCTTGAGGATGGCCTCGTACTCGACGCAATGGTTATCGAAGAACCGATACATCCCTTTCAGAGCCGCCTCATCTCCATTCGCCGCCTCCGGTATCGAGGCCTCCGGTCGGCGACCCAGCGCACTGGCCACTTGGATCAGTCGCTCACGGCGCCTCACATCCCCCAACTCAGCCCGTCCAAACTCGATCTCAGCCCAACCCTCTACCTGAGCGTGCACAAGCGCCTCCCTTTGGGTATGCGCCCATGATGCCACACCCCCCCCTCGTAACACCTGTGCACAAACGTTCTGTCCAATGGCATG
>QEVT01000293.1 GCA_003576755.1 bacterium
GCCACGTGAAGCGCGCCGCGCGCGCCAGGCCGGCGGCCGACAGCGCCGCGCGGCGGTCGGGATCGGCGGCGAGCGCGGAAAGGGCGGCCGCCCAGCCCGCGGTGTCGTCGGGGCCGACGAGGACCCCGGCGGCGCCGGCGACCTCCGGGAGGCTGGACGCGTCCGAAACCACCACCGGCGTGCCGCAGGCCATCGCTTCGAGCACGGGCAAGCCGAACCCCTCGTAGCGCGACGGGCAGGCGAAGACGGTGGCGGCGTTGTACAGCCGAGGCAGGTCTTCGGGCGGCAAGTAGCCCGGGAAGTGCACGTGGCCGGCGAGGCCGAGGTCCGCGACCCGGCGCACCGGGTCGTCGTCGCCCCAGCCCGGCGCGCCGGCGACGACGAGGTCGGGGGTGGTCGGGGCGTCTGCGCGCAACCGGGCGTGGGCCGCGAGCAGGGTGCCGATGTTCTTGCGGGGCTGGAGGGTGCCGACGGTCAGGAAGAACCGCTCCGGCAGCCCGGCGCGCCGGCGCCATGCCTGCACGTCGTCGGGCGGAAGGGGGCGGAACGTGTCGTCCGCCCCGTTGGGCACGACGTGCACACGGCCGGGGTCGGCGCCGAGCACGTCGATCAGCTCGCGGCGGGTGTGCGCCGACACGGCGACGAGCGCAGCGGCGCGGCGCGCCGACCAGCGTGTGGCGGCGCGCAGGTAAAAGCCCTGGGCGCGCGGGAACGTCTCGGGCACGCGGAAGAACGCGAGGTCGTGCACCGTGACGATCGCCGGCACGCCGGCGAGCATGGGCATCGCATAGGCGGCACCGTGGTAGAGGTCCGCCCCGGCGCGGGCCAACGCGAGCGGCAGCGCGGTCTGCTCCCACACGATGCGCGGGAACGGTCGCCGCACGGCTGCCGGCGCGGCCCGGACGTCGGCGGCCGGGATGACGCCGCGCAGCGCGTCGCGCCCCTCCGCTCCCGGCGCGAACACCGTCTGGCAGACGCCACCGTCTTGCGCCTGGGCCGTCAACAGCCCGACGATGTAGCGGTGGATCCCCGCGGCACGGTAGTCACGCGTCGGCGAGAAGAGCGCGGCGTTGAACCCGACCCGCGGGGACGGGTGCGATCGATCGGGCATGGCCCACCATTATACAGCACGGCGTCGGAACGCTCTCGCCGTGGCATCGGGGCTGAAGGCGTGACACATCGCATCGCCGGGGGCGCCGGTCCCAGGCAGCGCACGCGTCGTCCAACCGCGCCTCGTGTGCGCTGTGTCACGCCCCGAGGGCATCGGGGTGGTCGCGTCTCAGTCGAGACCGCCCAGCTCCAGCGCCGCGTCGTCGGCGCGCGGGGCCTCGACGCGGCGCAGCTCGCCGGGGCGGACCTGGTAGTGCTGCAGGTCGTCGGCCACCAGGGCGCCCGGGAACGCCGCGCGTGCCTCGGCGCGGATCTCGCGGCTGGGGTAGCGGCGCGACACGTGGTTGAGGATGAGGGCGCCCGCCCCGGCGTCCCGTGCCAGCTCGGCGACCTCGCGGGCCGTGACGTGCCCGTACTGGCGGGCGATGTCGCGGTCCGCCCACAGGTACGTGCTCTCGCAGATCAGCAGGTCGGCGCCGGCCACCACCGGGCCGAGATCCGAAACGTCGGCCACGTCGCCGACATACACCAGCCGCGTGCCCGGCGTGGCCGGGCCGAGGACCTCGTCGGGCTGGACGACGCGCCCGTCGGGCAGCGTCGCGGCCTGACCCTCGACCAGCCTCCGCCGCACCGGGCCGACGGGCACGCCCAGCGCCTCGGCGCGGTCGACGAGGAACGGGCGCCGCGCCCGCTCCTGGAACACGAAGCCGAAGTTGCCGCTGCCGCGATGCTTGACCGAGAATGCCGACACGTCGAGGTCGCCGGCGCGCAGCACCGGGCCGGGCGCGAGCGGTGCGTAGATCAGCTTGAATCCCGGCTCCTCGCCCTTGACCACCACGTCCATCAGCTCGCGCACGCGCTCCAGCGCCCACCGGCCGCCGTGGATGGTCAGGCGCTCGGCCGCCTCCCAGCGCGCGAACGTGCTGGCGATGCCGCCGAGCCCGAGGATGTGGTCGAGGTGCCCGTGCGTCAACAGGATGGTGTCGAGGCGCTTGAACCCCAGGCCCGAGCGCAGGAGCTGGCGCTGCGTGCCCTCTCCGGCATCCACCAGGAAGCGGCGGTCGCGGTACAGCACCATCGTGGCCGGCAGCCCGCGCCGCACCGACGGCGCCGACGCCGACGTCCCGAGGAAGACGACCTCAAACACGCGCGGTCTCCGCCGCCGTCACGGCCGGCGCCAGCCCACGCCCGCAAACGGCAGGTAGTAGCTCGTCCACAGCACCGGCCGGTGGGGCGTGCCGGTCGCGACCGGCGCGCGGGTGGGCGTCCGGGTCGGCGTGGCGGCCTGCGTGGGCGCCGTGGTCGGCGGGGCGGTCGGGCGGACCGGGCCGCCGGCGACCTCGGCGACGAGCGGGGCGCGGCGGTTGGCGGCCAGCTGCGCGGCGGTGACCTGCCGGCCGATCGGGATCACCACGGCCTCCCCGGGGAAGCCCGTGTCGATCAGGGTCTTCAGGTCCGGCGCCGTGACGCCGGTGTCGCCGAACGACCGCAGGTCGCCGGTGTCGGACGCGTCGGCGGCTGCGTCGTCCTTGTAGTAGACCCGCGCGCTCGACGTCGCGGGCACGTCGGCCGAGAGCAGCGCCAGCCGCCCCGACGCGAAGGCCACCTCGCGCCAGGCCGGCACCGGAGCCTCGGGCACGGCGTCCGGCTCGCCGTCGACCGTGACCCCGGCCGGGAGGTTGGGGTCGGTGTAGACGGCGCCCGACGCGTCGACGGACCAGTCCAGCGACAGCCGGGCGTTCTTGAGCTCGACCGGCAGCGCGCCGCCGCCGAGGTCCGACAGGGCGCCGAACCCGCCGAACAGCGCGAACCGGTTGGCATACGCGAACCCGCCGTCGGCGCCGAGCACCACGCGCAGCGGGCCGTGGATGACGGGGTCGAACGACGGGCTCTGCCCCAGCAGGGCCAGCGCGTCGATGAGCGACTCCTCGGTGAGGGCCTGCTCGAACCCGAGCGCCGAGAGCGTGCCGCGGATCTTCAGGCGGTCGATGAGGTTGGCCGCGTCCCCGTAGAGGCTGAGTCGCTTGACGCCGATGAAGCGGTCCTTGTCCGGATCGGCCAGGCCGATGGTGTACTCCGCCGTCCGGACCTCGCGCGCGGCCGGGTCCCACGCGACCGCCGCGTC
The DNA here is from genome assembly GCA_003576755.1 of bacterium. Lineage (GTDB taxonomy): Bacteria > Chloroflexota > Anaerolineae > Epilineales > Epilineaceae > UCB3. The sequence goes on from QEVT01000293.1 coordinate 3,236, forward strand.
CGGCGCCCCGGCCGGGGTGGTCGCGGACCAGAAGAGGTAGTAGCGGGCCGCGAACGCCGGATCCTCCGGGTCGGTGACCGTCACCTCCAGGCGGTCGTGCTCGCGCCCCACGCCCTCCGGCCAGGCGTCCGCGGGCGCCGCTTCGCCGAGGTCGCCCAGCACCACCACCCACTCGTCGTTGTCGTCGAGGCGGTCGTCCTCGGCGGCGGTGTACCGGCCGCCGGCATCGCGCTCGTCGACCTGGCTGAGCACGCGCGACCACGCCCCGTGGTGCCAGATCCAGGTCGAGATCTCGTCCGGCGGGGCACCGAGGAAGGCGCCGAGGTCGGCACCGGACAGGACGATGGGGTCGGCGTAGCGCTGTGTCGAGCCGTGGGCGCCGGCACCGGCAGTGGCGGCGGCGGCGAGCAGCGCCACGGCGACGGTCGTCGCGCCCGATCGGGGCTGGATCATGGTCTTGTCGTCCTCACGGGATCGGTAGGCGGCCCGCGCGCACGCGGCCGCCGCGCACGGTCGCGCCGGGCGGTCGGCGCCGGGCGGGTGTCGAATGATAGCCGAGCCCCGGCGCCGGCGGTAGAATAGCGGCCATGGTGCCTGCGCCTCTGCTCGTGCTCGCGTCCGCCTCCCCGCGCCGCCGCGCGCTCCTGTCCGCGCTGGGCGTCGTGTTCGAGGTCCGCACCGCCGATGTCGACGAGTCGCCGTGGGCAGGCGAGGCGCCGGCGGACTATGCGCTGCGGGTGGCGGGCGACAAGGCGGCGGCGATCGCCGCCGCGCTGGGCGGCCGGCCGGCCATCGTCCTCGCCGCCGACACCGTCGTGGACGTCGACGGCGCCATCCTCGGCAAGCCCGAGTCGGCCGCGCAGGCGCGCGACCACCTGGCACGCCTGCGCGGTCGGCGCCACGTGGTGCTCACCGGCGTCGTCGCGCTGGACGCCGCCACCGGCCGGGCGCTCGGCGGCACCTGCTGCACGGGCGTGTGGCTGCGGCGCTACACCGCGGCCGAGGTCGAAGCCTACATCGACACCGGCGACCCGTTCGACAAGGCCGGCGCGTACGCGATCCAGCACCCGGGCTTCCGGCCCGTGGCGGCGCTGCAGGGGTCCGAGGCGAACGTGATCGGGTTGCCGACGGCGATGGCGCTTGACCTCGTGGCGCGGCTGCGGGGCGCGGGGAACCCGTGAGCGTCGGCGAAGCGGGATGGGGCGCGGCCGGGGGGCGGTGCCGTCAGGCGG
>QEVT01000294.1 GCA_003576755.1 bacterium
CGGACGCCGACGCCCACGCGGGCGGCGCGCTGTCCGGGCCGCTGGCGTCCGCGCTCCGGCCTGCGGCGCTGCGGGGCTACGCGCCCGTGCTGCGGCCGGCCGGCGAGCCGTCGGCCGCGCGCGTCCGGCTGCAATCGACCGACGACGAGGCCTGGGTGCTGCGCTACCACGATCCGCGCCTGGCCGACGCCGCACGGCTGCGCGAGCTGATCCTGCTGCTCAACGACGACGCCCGGGCCGCCGACGGCATCGCGCTGCGCGGCCCGGATGCCGCCGGCGATGCCCCGGCCATGACGGTGAAGGCGGTGATGCCCAACTGGCTGCTGGCGAGCGCGCCCAAGACCCACACCGGCGCCGGTCCCGGCTCGCAGCCGATGCCCGCGCCGGCCCCGAACCCGGGCGCCGCCCAGTTCCCGAAGGTCGACGCGTTCCTCGCCCACTTCGCGGCCGGCCCGACCGTGCCGGCCGAAGTCGTGGTCGCCATCCTCGACACCTGCCCGGCCGAGGCCGACGTGCAGGCGGCCGCGGCGACGCGCTTTCCGGCCCACGCGCTCCTGGCCGACGTCGCCGCAAACGTCCGCATCGGCCGGCCGCCGTCGCTGGCGCCGGGCGCGTTCGCCCACCTCGACCCCGACCAGGTCGATGCCTCGGCCGTCACGGTCAACTGGCGGGACGCCTTCGACGCCGACAACGCCGCCTACGCCATGCCCGACCACGGTCTCTTCGTCGCCGGCATGGTCCGCAGCATCGCGCCCGGCGCCGAGGTGCACCTGATCCGCGCCCTGTCCGACAACGGGGTGGGGGACATGTTCGCGCTGATCCAGCTCTTGACGCAGCTGCCCGACGCGCTCGGGATCGGGGATGGCCGGCGGCTGGTGGTCAACCTGAGCCTGGTGGCCGACATCCCGTCACCGGCCGAGATGCAGGAGGAGTGGCTGCCGGACACCGTCGGCCAACCGCTGACCGAGGCCGAGGCCGCGCAGCTGCAGGCCATCTGGCGCGGTGCGCACGCCGCCCTGCACCAGGCGATCCAATGGCTCAACACCCAGAAGGGCGTGCTGGTGGTCGCGGCCGCCGGCAACGACGCGCTGGGGGTCGGCGCACGGCCCGCACCGCGGGTGCCGGCGGCGTACGACGAGGTCCTGTCCGTGGCCGCCACGGCGCTGGGCGACCGACCGGCCAGCTACTCCAACGGCGGCGACGTGCCCGGGTCCACCCCCAACGGGGTGGCGACGTTCGGCGGCAACGCGCGGGCGGGCATCGTCGGCCAGCCGCCGCAGGTCGTCGATCGCCAGGGCAACGCCGTGGGACCGGCCACGCCCCCGGCAGACGTCGACGCGGTGCGTGGGCTCTTCATCAGCAGCCGCTTCCCGCTGTCGGCATGGACCAACGCCACGGGCTGGGCGTTCTGGTCCGGCACGTCGTTCGCCGCCCCCATCGCCGCCGCCATCGCCGCCCGGGTGTGGGCGCGGCACGGCGACTGGCTGCCGGGCACGCTGATCGCGGCGCTGCGCCAGCCGCCCGGCACGGTCACCGCCAGCTCGGCCGAGCTCGGGACACCGGTGATCGCGGTGCGCTGAGGCAGCGGGCCGGCGGGCACCGGGCATACCGCCGGCGAGGATCCGTCGACGGCGCGTCCGTCGATGCCCACGTCGGCCCATCGATCCCACGGGGGCCGGTCGCGCCCCACCACCGGGCCTTGCGCACGTCGCGCGAGGCCCGGTGCCTTTGCCGCACGAGCCGGGTGGGCGCGGGCAGGATGCCGGGAATCTCGTCGCGGGGCGCGTTGAGATCGGCAAGCATGCGATCGCGCATGCGCCAGCCGTCCCGGCTGTCCGCGACATGTTGAAAGGAGAACACCGCATGGCTCCGGAGAACCGCCTGGGCCCCGTGCCCGCCGCGATCGCCGACGAAGGGCGCACCGCCCTGGTCGACCTGAGCGAGATCGGTTTCGAGCTCGACGAGGCGCACCTGCCGCTGGTCGTGGGTGGGCGCCCGCCCGAGTCGAGCGCCTGCACCGAAGGCGGGTGCGAGGACTGCGACTAGCGCGCACCCAAGCATCCATCCTCCCCCATCGGGGGCGGCCGGCACCCAATCCGGCCGCCCCCGACGGCCCCAACGACCCGCGGAGACACACAGCATGATCCTGATCGCCTCGTCGCCCGCCGACACGCATGCCGACCACGTCGAGGGCTGCCTGGCGGCGCGCGGCGCCCGCTTCGTCCGCTACGACCCGGGCGACTTCCCCGTCGCGTCGTCGTGGACGGTCGAATGCCTGCCGGGCGGCAGCGTGGCGGCCCGGCTGCGCCGCGGCGCGGGCGCGGCCGCGATCGACCTCGCCGACGTGACGTGCGTCTGGTACCGCCGCCCCGGGCCGCCCACCGCCGACGAGACGATGCGGCCATGGCTGGCCGGCGTCGAGGCCGAGTGCGGCGACTTCGTCCGCGACCTGTGGAGCACGGTCGACGCCCGGTTCGTCCCCGGCCGGCCGATGGCCGTCCACCAGGCCCAGATGAAGATGTACCAGCTCCGGGTCGCCGGCGCGTTGGGCTTCGCGCTGCCGCCGACCGTGGTGACCAACGACCCGGGCGAGCTGCTGGACTTCTACCGTCGGCACGACGGGCGGGTGATCCACAAGCAGGCCGGGTTCTCGCTGCTCCTGGGCCTCCCGACCAAGGCGTACCGCTTCACCGAGATGGTGACCGGCCGCGACCTGGCATACGCCGCGTCGCTGCGCCACTGCCCCGCGATCTTCCAGGCCTACGTCGACAAGGCCTTCGAGCTGCGCATCACGGTCGTGGACCGTCGGGTCTTCGCGGCCGAGATCGACTCGCAGGCGACACACCACACCCGGATCGACTGGCGGCGATACGACCACTACCACACCACGTATCGGCCGCACACGCTGCCCGCCGCCGTCCACCGTCGCTGCCTGGCGCTCGTGGCACGGTTGGGGCTGGTCTACGGGGCGATCGACATGATCGTCACCCCCGCCGGGGAGTACGTCTTCCTCGAGATCAACCCGAACGGGCAGTACCTGTGGGTCGAGCGCCGCTCCGGCCTGCCGATCACCGACGCCTTGTGCGACGTGTTGATCGACGGCCCGACGGCGGCGCCGGCGCCCTCCCGACCCGCCCTTGCGCCGGCCGGCGCCGACGCCGCGGTCGAGACGGTCCGCGGCGTGCCGATGCCCGCCGAGACCCGCTAGCACCAGGAGCCACGCCCATGGAACCGCCTTCGACCCCCGCCGTGTTGACCGACGGCCTGGCCGCGCTGATCGAGCTGCACCGCGATGCCGTCGCCCCCGCGCAGGCCCGCCCGCGGGTCGCAAGCCGGCTGGCGCGGCACGCCGATTGGCGTGCCGACCTGGTGTGGCAGGTCGACCCGTTCGACCGCGCGCCGCACTACGACCTCTTGCTGCGCGGCGCGCTGCCGGGCACGATCTCGCTGAGCTACGGCCCGGACCGCGCCGTGCCGTGGCCGCTGCGCGGCGTGCAGCACGCCAACGAGCGGGACCTCGTGCGGGTCAACGACACCGTGATGGAGATCCAGCAGGGCATCGGCAGCCTCGACGTGCTGTGGGACGCCCCGCACCTCGTCCAACGGCTGATCGACACCTGCCTGATCGGCGAGGCCCTGGCCGAGGACCCGATCGCGGTCGCCGACGCCGACCTGCAGGCGGCGATGGACGGCTTCCGGCGGGCGCGCGGGCTGCTCACCGCGGAGGCGACGCGCCGGTGGCTGGCCGATCACGGCATGTCCCAGCACGAGCTGGAACGGCACGTCGAGGAGATCGTCAAGCTCGCCGCCCTCCGGGCGCGGATCGCCGCCGGCCGGGTCGACGCCTATTTCGCGGCGCACCGCGAGGACTTCGATCGCCTGCACCTGGCGGTGCTGCGGGTCCGCGACTGGGCGATGGCCGAGAGCGTCATCGCCGCGGCCCGCCATGACGCCGCCATCCTGTGGTCGGTGGCCACGTCCTACGTCGCACCCGCGATGGGCGCCGGGCGGTCCGACGAGCCGGTGCTGCGCGTCGTGACGGTGGCGCCGTGGCAGCTCCCGGCGGACCAGCGCGCGGCGGTGGCCGGCGTGCCGGCGGGCGAGGTCGTCGGCCTGCCGCCGGCGACCGGCGGCGCCGTGGTCATCGGCATCCTCGGGCGGCGGCCGGCGGTGCTGGACACGGCGCGCCGCAAGCAGGTGGAGCATCGGCTGTTCGAGGCCTGGCTCGCCGAGCGGCGGGCCACGGCACGCATCGAGTGGTATTGGGGCGACGTCCGCCGGACCGCGCAGGCCGTGCCGCCGGCCGCGGACATCGATCCGGCCCGTCCGCTGCGGCCGGCGTGGACGCGCGGGGTCCGGGCATGACTGGGCGCACCGAAGCGGCCGCCGCGCTTCCCGTGCCGCGGGGCGGCTCGGCAACGACCGCGGGGTCCGGGCGCCATGCCGCGGGCGGCGCGCC
>QEVT01000295.1 GCA_003576755.1 bacterium
CGCTTGGCGGCGAGGCGCTCCTCGCGCGCGGCCGCCGACGGCCGCGTCGGGCGGCGCTGCTTGCGCGGGCGCAGCGCCGCCGCCACCACCGTCGCCAGCCGCGCCATCGCCCGCGCCCGGTTCTCGTGCTGGCTGCGCGTGTCCTCGACCACGATCCGCAGCACTCCCGTACCGTCCAGCCGGCTCGCCAGGGCCGAAAGCAGGCGTTCCCGCTGGTCGTCCGTCAGCGCTCCCGAGCCCGCCACGTCCCAGAGGAGCTCCACCCGCGAGGCCGTCACGTTGACGTGCTGTCCGCCCGGCCCCCCGCTGCGCGAGAAGCGCAGCGCCAGCTCCCCCCCCGGGATCGTCAGGTCCGGCGAGACCACGACGTCATCCATCGGTCCGCCGCTTCGGCGCGTGCCGCCGCCTCAACGCATCACCCCATCACACCGGCGGCCACGGGATCATCCGCTGCCGGGGGTCCGCGCCGGGGAACACCCCCTGGCGCACCAGCCGGCGCGCCCGCGTCCGCAACGCCCCGATCTCGCCGGGCGACAGGAGGTCCGACAGCGCCGCGCGCAGGCCCGGTCCGGCGCCGCCCCTCCCAGCCCCCGACCCGCCGGCTTCGTCCCCGGCAACGTCGCCGCCGGACCCGTCGCCGGCTTCGCCCCCGTCGCCCGCCGCCATCCGCGGATCGCTGCCGCCCAGCGCCACCACCAGCCCCGCCAGGTCGTCGAGGATGTCGGCCGGCACCGGCTCGCCCGCGTGCTCCCAGATCACCGTCCGCAGCTTTGGCTGGGTGTGCAGCGCGATGCCGTGGTCGATGGCCCACAGGCGCCCGTCGGCCGCCCGGAGCACGTGCCCGCTCTTGCGGTCCGCGTTGTTGATCACCACGTCGAAGGCCGCCACGCGCCGCGTGAACACCGGGTCGGGGTCCACCATCGCCAGGAAGTGGCACTCCGGGTCGTGCGGGATGAAGCGCTGCACCGACCCCGGCCCGTACGGCCCGTCGCGCAGCACCGTCGGCGGGACCAGGTCCCACCCCAGCGCGTGGCTGATGACGAACGCCGACATTTCCCGCAGGCAGAGCGTCCCCGTCGGAAAATCCCACAGCGGCCGCTCGGCCCGGCGCGGCTTGTACACCGCGTACACCCCCCGCTCGCCGTCGCTCACGCTTGCCAGCCACGTGCCGTTCGAGCTCCACGGCAGGCTCTGAACCAACACCAGGTCGCCGTCGGCCAGCAGCGCGCAGGTCTCGTCGACGTCCTCGGGGCCCCGATCGGCCATCGTCGGCACGCCGCCCTAGCGCCCCGGCGGCTTGGGATGCCCGTTGCGCGGCGGGCAGAAGTGCCCACCCGGCTCGATCGGCTCGCCGCACAGCGGGCAGATCGGCCGCCCCTGCTGCACGATCTCGGCCGCGTGCCGTGCCAGCGTCAGGATCTGCGCGTACGACGCCACCAATCGCGCGCGCCGCGCCGTCGCCTCGGCCTCCTCGTCGACCAGCTCGCCCACCACCAAGACGATCATGTGCCGCTGCGTGTCGATCCCGACCCCGATGCTGTCGGCCCGGAACGCCGCCGTCACCGGGTCGATCAGCGCCATGCTGCCCGGCACCGGCGCGAGGTCCGAGGCGTGGCCCGGATCGTGCTGAGCCAGGTCGTCGATGAGCTGACTCAAGTTGACTGCGAGGGCAATCGCATGCTCTTTCTCGATGATGATGGAAACGACGTCCCGCTGCCGCGCCGCCTGCAGGAAGAACGTGCGTTGGCCGGCGGGCCCCTGGGTGCCGACGGTGATGAACGACACCGGGTCGAGGTCGTAATCGTACTCGTCTGGCATGGCCTACCTCGATCCGCCCGGCCCGGCCGGGCCGGCGGGGGTGCCGGCGCCCGCCGCCGCCGTGGTTGGGGCACGCGACGGCGGCGGCACCGGGCCGCCGAGGTTGATGCCCGCGATGCGCGGCCCGTCGACGGTGAGGTGCACGACGCTGACCGAGGCGGGGGCGACGTCGAGCCGTTGGAACAGGTCGAGGTGGACCCCGGCGTAGTGCGCCAGCACGACCTTGATGACGTCGGCGTGCGACACCACGGCGACGACGGCCTCGCGGTCGCCGACCGCCTCCCCCGCGGCGTCGACCACCGCGCCCAGGGCGGCGACCGCCCGCGCCTGGACCTCGCCCAGCGTCTCGCCGTCGGGGAAGCGCGTGACGCTCGGGTAGTGCTGGACGCCCGCCCACAGCGGGTCCTTCCGCAGGTCTTCGATGGCCTGTCCCGTCCATGCCCCGAACCGCACCTCGCCGACGTCCGGCAGCGGCAGGACGGTCAGCCCGCGCGGCAGCGCCAGGAAGGCGGCCGTCTCGAGCGTGCGCTCGAGCGGGCTGGCGTGGATGGCGTCGATGGGGTGGTCGCGCAGCCGCGCAGCCAAGGTGGCGGCCTCCGCGCGGCCGTGCGCGTTGAGGTGCACGCCGGGCGTCCACCCCGCCAGGCGCTTGCCCACCCAGTCGTTGGTCGCGTGCCGGATCAGGAGGAGTTGCGTCATGGGCTCGTCGGCGAAGCGGTGCATTCGGTCCGAACGGCGAGCCGATGCACCGGCCGCGCCTCTGGCCGACAGTATAGCATATCGACCGGAAGCCCCCTCGCGCCCTGCCCGCGCCGGCCCGCGCCGGCCGCCGGCTCCGGCGCGCGGAATGGTTTGACAGTGCCCCTGCCTGAGCTACACTTGGTTTGCTTCCTTCGGTGCCTCAGCTCGAAAACGGCATGGAAAGTACGACCCTCAGCGAGATACAGCGGACCGTCGACAAGCTGGTGGCCATCTCGGGTCGGCAGGGCTATGTCACGCCGGACGACATCGCCGGCATGATCCCCGAGGAGGCCGCCATGAACGAAGAGTTCGTCGACGCCGTCTACGCCGGCCTGTTGGAGGTGGGCGTCGTGCTGCGGGAGGATGCCGACGACGACGTGCCGGTGTCGCTCGAGGCCCTGGCCAGCGACCGCGGCCGGCGCACCCAGCCGCTCGACGGCACCAGCGACAGCGACGACACCATCAGCCTGTACCTGCGCGAGATCGGCAGCATCCCCCTCCTGACCGCCCAGGACGAGCACGACCTCGCGCGCCTGTTCGAGCAAGGACGCAAGGCGCGCCTGCGCCTCGACGACCCCGCCCAACGGGCACGGATGTCCGATGCCGAGCAGCACGTGCTGTGGCAGCAGGTGGCCGACGGCGACAACGCCCGCCACCGCCTCCACAGCGCCAACCTCCGGCTGGTCGTGCACATCGCCAAGAAGTACATGAACCACGGCGTGCCGTTCACCGACTTGATCCAGGAAGGCAACCTCGGCCTGATGAAGGCGGCCGAGAAGTTCGACTGGCGCCGCGGGCTGAAGTTCAGCACCTACGCCACGTGGTGGATCCGGCAGTCGGTGACCCGGGCGTTGGCCGACCAGGCGCGCACCATCCGCGTGCCGGTGCACATGAGCGAGCTGATCGCCAAGGTCATGACGGCCTCGCGCAACCTCGAGCAGGACCTCGGCGGACGCAAGCCGTCGGCCGACGAGATCGCCGCCGAGGTCGGCCTGCCGCCGCAGCGCGTCGAGCAAATCCTGCAGATCGCGCGCAGCCCGGTCTCGATGGACCGCCCCGTCGGCGAGGAAGCGGACTCGGAGTACATCGACCTGATCTCCGACAAGGAGAGCCCCGAGCCCAACGAGCACGCCAACCGCGAGCTGCTGCGCGAGGCGCTCGAGGACGCCATCAGCAACCTCACCGAGCGCGAGCAGCAGGTGTTGATCTGGCGCTTCGGCCTCGTCGACGACACGCCGTGCACGCTCGAAGAGGTCGGCGAGAAGCTCGGCGTCACCCGGGAGCGCGTGCGCCAGATCGAGACCAAGGCCATCCGCCGGCTCCGGCACCCGACCCGCAGCAACAAGCTTCGCGAGTACCTGCGGTAGCGGCCGTCATCCGCCGCGCGGCGCCCCGTGATCGGTGCAGCGCACGACCGGCGCGCCACCCCCTTACGGCGCCCCGCCGTCATCCTCGCACACCGCGGCCTGCGCCATCCCGCGCATGACCCCGGCCAGGGCTGCCGGCTCGACGACCGGGGCGAAGCGCTCGGGGCGGCCCGCCACCGCCTCCAGCAGCCGCGCGTCGAACAGCGTGCCCAGCCCGACCGTGTAGATCGCTGCGCCGTGCCCTTCGCGCGCGTCGCGCGCGACCTCGAGCGCGGCCTCGTACAGGCTCTCGGGCAGCACGCCGTCGGTCAGCACGACGACGATCGGCCGCGCGGCCGGCCGCGGGTGCGCCGCCAGGACGTCGCGGGCCGCGGCCAGGCCGAGGTCGATGCGCGTGCCGGCCGCCAGATAGGCGTCGGGCCGCGCCGCCAGGTCGTCGAGCCGTGCCCGCACGGTGTCGAGCGCCGTCGTCGGCGGCACCAGCACGCTGGCGGCCAGGTGGAACTGCACGAGCGCCAGCCGGTGGGGCGGC
>QEVT01000296.1 GCA_003576755.1 bacterium
CGGCGCGCGTGCTCGCGCCGGGCGGCGTGCTCGTCGCCACGGCCCCGGCGGGCCCCGAGCGCCTCGGGCCGGGCGACCTCGCCGCGGGGCACGTCCGGCGCTACGACCGCGCCGGGCTGGCGCGCCTCGCCGGCGCGGCCGGGCTGAGGCTCGTCACGCTGCGCGGCTGGGGGTTCCCGTTCGGCCGGATCTACGATCGATGGGTCCAGCGGCCGGCGCTGGCCGCCCGGCGCCGCGCGGCAAGGCGCCTCCTGGCACGCCTGGCGCGGGCGCAGATGGTCGCCGGGCTGTGGCGGCGGGCGTTCGATGCCGACGAACGCGTCCCCGCGGGGCGGCTGGGCAGCGGCTGGCTGCTCGTCGCCCGCAAGCGCGGCTGACGGGGCGGCTGGCTGCTCGTCGCCCGCAAGCGCGGCTGACGGGGCGGCCGCCTACTGCGACAGGATCAGCGGGCCCTCCGGCGCGATGGCGATGGTGTGCTCGAACTGAGCCGAGAGCGAGCCGTCCGCGGTGACGACGGTCCACCCGTCGCCGGTCAGCTGGCACGCGGCCCCGCCGGCGTTGATCATCGGCTCGATGGTGAAGACCATCCCCGGCCGCAGCACCAGGTCGTTCTCGCGCTCGCCGGTGTGCGGCACCGACGGCGCCTCGTGGAGCCGCCGGCCGATGCCGTGCCCGCCCCACTCGCGCACGACGCTGTAGCCGTGGGCCTCGGCATGCGACTGGACGGCGTGCCCGATGTCGTACAGGCGGTGGCCGGCCCGGGCGGCGTCGATGCCTCGGTAGAGGCACTCGCGCGCGACGGCGAGCAGGCGCTCGGCCTCCGCCGAGATCCGGCCGACCGGGAACGTGACGCACGCGTCGCCGCAAAACCCGTCGAGCTTGAGCCCGATGTCGATGCCGACGATGTCGCCCTCGGCCAGCGCGAGCGGGCGCGGGGTGCCGTGGCAGATCTCGTGGTTGACCGACGCGCAGATCACGCCCGGGAACGGCGGGTGGGTCGGCGGGGTGCCCCGGTAGCCCTTGTACAGCGGCTCGGCACCGTGCTCGCGGATGAAGGCCTCGACCAGCGCGTCGAGCGCGTCGAGCCGCGCGCCGGGGCGGACGGCATCGCCGAGCAGGTCGAACGCCTGGGCCACGAGGTGGCCGGCGCGCTGGAGCGCCGCGATGTCGGCGGCATCCTTGAGGATGGGGCGCTCGGCGCGCCGCCCGTGGGCGGGGCGGCGGGTGGGGCGTTGGCGCTCGAGGAAGCGGAAGCGTTTCCGGGTGGTCATGGGCTGGGCAGGCCTTCGAGTTGAGAGGCGGTCGGGGCGGGCATCGGGTTACGCGGCGCCGACGGCGGCCTCAGCGCGGGTTCGCCGGCGGGCTCGCGGCCTCGAGGACCCGGTGCAGCGCCTGCGTGCCGAGGAGCGCGCCGCCCTGGTCGACGAGGTCCTGGTACAACCGCTCGGCCAGCGCCAGCCCCGGCAGCCGCAGGCCCATGCGCTCGGCCTCGGCCAGGGCGATGCGGATGTCCTTGAGGAAGTGGCGGACGTAGAAGCCCGGCGCGTCGTCGCCGTGCACGGCCCGCGGGTAGAGGTTGGAGAGCGTCCAGCTGCCCGCGGCGCCGGCGCCGATCGACGCCAGCACGGCGTCGGGGTCCAGCCCGGCGCGCCGGGCATAGAGCAGGCCCTCCATCACGCCGATCATGGTGGACGCGATCACGATCTGGTTGCACAGCTTGGTGTGCTGGCCGCTGCCGGGCGGGCCCTGGTGCACGATCGTGGTCCCCAGGGCCGCCAGGAGGGGGCGGGCGCGCGCGAAGGCCTCGGGGGCGCCCCCGACCATGATCGAGAGCGTCCCGTTGCGCGCCCCGACATCGCCGCCCGACACCGGCGCGTCGAGCGCGTCGATGCCGCGCACCCGCGCCGCCTCCGCGATCTCGACGGCCAGCGCCGGCTCGCTGGTGGTCATGTCGATGATCAGGCTCCCCGGCCGCGCATGCGCCACGACGCCGTCGGGGCCGAGGAGCACGTCGCGCACGTCGGCGGGGAAGCCGACGATGGTCACGACGACGTCGGCCGACCGCGCGGCGGCGGCGACCGAGCCTGCGGCGGCGGCGCCGGCGGCGAGCACGTCGCCCGCCTTGGCCATGGTGCGGCTGTGGACCGTCACGGCATACCCGGCGCGCAAGAGGTTCAGCGCCATGCTGCGTCCCATCACCCCCAGCCCGATGAACCCGACGCGGGCGGCCGGGCCGGCTGCGGGCACGGCGGGTGCCATGGGCTGGCTTGGCGTTGCGAGATCCATGGCGGGAATTGTACCGCAGTGGCCTCGCCGCGCGCGTGTCGCCACAGGGTCGCGTTCGTGGCGCGGAGGACCTCCCGCCCGGCCGCGCGGCCGGGCACACTCGGGGCATGCGCATCCCGCGGCGTCGCCGGGCCCATCGCGTCGGCCTCGGCGCGCTCGCGCTCCTCGCCGTCGCCGGGGGCGACCCGCCGGCGCCCGCGGCGCCCGCGGCGCCGATCGTCATCTCCGCCGTCTTCGCCGACGGCTATGCCCCCGGCGACGGCGACGAGGCGGTGCAGCTCTGGAACGTGTCGGCCGCGCCGGTCGACCTGCGCGGCTGGTCGCTCGACGATGCCGCGGCCGGTGCGTCGTTCCCCGAGGCCGCAATCCTCGACGCCGGCGCGCGGTGGTGGATCGCCCGCGACGCCGCGGCCTTTGCGCGCAGCTTCGGGCATCCGGCGGACTGGGCATGGGCCGGCACGGTGCCGGCCGCGGGGACGCGGCGGCTCGCGACGCTGCGCGGGGGCCCGACGCTCGCCAACGCAGGCGACACCGTGACGCTGCGCGACGGTGCCGGCGCCGCCGTCGACGCGGCGGTGTACGGCCGGCCGGCGGACGGCGCCGGCTGGGCCGGCCCGCCGGTGCTGCCGTACCACCCGCCGGGGATCGCGGCGGCCCACCAGGTGCTGTACCGCAAGCTCGCCGGCGAGCCGCCCCGCCCGGCCGGCGACACCGACCGCGCCACCGACTGGGCGTCGGACCCGGCCGATGTCCGGTGGGGGCGCCGGATCCGCTTCCCCGGCTGGGACGTCGAGGCCGTCGGCGCCCCGGCTCGGGCCCGCGAGGACGCCGCGATCGAGGTCGCGGTCGCGCCCGATGCGCTGTTCGGGTTCCTGGCGCGGCACCTGTCCGCGGCGCGGGAATCGGTGGACGCCATGACCTACACGTTCGAGCACCCCGCCCTGTGCGAGGCGCTGGCGGGTCGGGCGCGGGCCGGCGTCCGGGTGCGCCTGATGGTCGAGGGCCGGCCGGCAGGGGGCATCGACATGCGCCAGCGGTGGTGCCTGGCGTTGCTCGATGCCGCCGGCGCGGCGGCATACTGGCTGGACGCGGGGGGCGACGTCGGGCCGCGCTACCGCGGCGCGCACGCCAAGCTGTTCGTCGTCGACGGCCGCACCGTCCTCGTCGGCAGCGAAAACCCGGGCACGGGCGCGGCGCCCGACGACGACCGATCGGACGGGACCCTCGGGCGGCGCGGCGTGTATGTCGCCACCGACGCCCCGTCCGTGGTGGCGTGGGCGCGCGCGCTCGTGGCGCGCGACCTCGACCCCGACCTCCATGTCGACGTGCGCCCGTTCCAGCCCCGCGACCCGGAGCGCGGCGCCCCGGCGCCGGATTACGGGCCGGACCGCGCCAGCGGCGGTGCGGGCTATCGGCCGGTGGCCCCGGCGCCGCTGCGGGCGCGCGGGCCGCTGGCGTTCGAGTGGGTGACGGCCCCCGAGAACGCCGTCCACCCGACCGCAGGGTTGTTGGGGCTTCTCGCCCGCGCCGGCGGCGGCGACGAGGTGCTCGTCCAACAGCTCGACGAGCCGGTCTGGTGGGGCGACGGCCCCGCGGAGGGCGACGCCGCGTTGAACCCGCGGCTGCAAGCCTACGTGGCGGCCGCGCGGCGCGGCGCGCGGGTGCGGCTCCTGCTCGACGGCTTCTTCGACGACCCGGTCCACTGGAACAGCAACGCCGCCACCGTGGCCTTCGTCGAGGATCTGGGGCGCCGCGAAGGGCTGGACCTCCAGGCGCGCCGCGGCAACCCGGCCGGGCTGGGGCTGCACAACAAGATGGTGCTGGTGCGGCTGTCCGGTGCGACAGGCAACGCCGTGCACTGGTCCCACATCGGCAGCCTGAACGGTTCGGAGAGCGCGAGCAAGGCCAACCGCGAGGTCGCGCTGCAGGTCGAGTCCGAGGCCGTGCACGGCTACCTGGCGCGCGTGTTCGCGTGGGATTGGGCCGGCAGCGGCGCGAACGCGTCGTGGCTGCCGTGGGTGGGCGCGCGGACTGCGCCGCCGTGAGCGGCGCTCGACGCGCGGCGCCGGAGCAGCGCCGCGCGTCGGCCACCCCCGCCGGCGGGCGGAGGAGGGTCAGCGACCGCCGCCCAGCCCCGTCCGTGGCAGCG